>JBPCNO010000011.1:0-122939 GCA_051001135.1 Acidobacteriaceae bacterium | reverse complement strand
AGAAGGCGTACCGGCAGTTCAAGACGTGGATGCCGGAAGACTCCGTGAATGCCGCGCGTGACCTGCGGGTTTCCATCAAGGGACCGCTGACCACGCCGGTGGGCGGCGGCATTCGTTCGCTCAACGTGGCGCTGCGGCAGACGCTCGACCTGTATGCGTGCATCCGTCCAGTGAAGTATTACAACGGTGTCCCGAGCCCGGTGAAGCATCCGGAAAAGCTCGATATCGTCATTTTCCGCGAGAACACGGAGGACGTGTACGCGGGCATCGAGTTCCGGCAGGGAACGCCTGAAGCCAAGAAGCTGATTGACTTTCTGAACAACGATATGGGCGGGAAGAAGAAGGTGCGCGCGGATTCCGGAGTGGGCATCAAGCCTATTTCGATCACCGGCACCAAGCGGCTGGTGCGGGTGGCGATCCAGCATGCGATTGAGCATGGCCGCAAGTCGGTGACGCTGGTGCACAAGGGGAATATTCAAAAGTTCACCGAGGGCGCGTTTCGCGAGTGGGGCTATGAAGTCGCGACAAAGGAGTTTCGCGCGCAGACTGTCACCGAACGCGAGAGCTGGATTCTGGGAAACCTGGAGGCGAATCCGAAGCTGGCGGTCGAGCAGAACGCGGCCATGATCGAGCCGGGGCTGGAGTTTGGTTCCGAGGAGTTTCGCAAGGAGTTGTATGCCGAGGTGAAGGGCGTGATCGACAGCATCGGCGCGTCGCACGGCGGCGGCAAGTGGAAGACCAAGGTGCTGATCAACGATCGTATCGCCGATTCGATCTTCCAGCAGATCATCATTCGTCCAGAGGAGTACAGCGTGCTGGCGACCTCCAATCTAAATGGCGACTACATCTCCGATGCGGCGGCGGCGCAGGTGGGCGGCCTCGGCATTGCGCCGGGTGCGAATGTAGGGGATGGGTTCGCGGTCTTCGAGGCCACGCATGGCACGGCGCCCAAGTATGCAGACAAGGATGTGATCAATCCCGGATCGGTGATGCTGTCGGGGGTGATGTTGTTCGACTTTCTCGGCTGGCCTGAAGCCGCGCGGCTGGTCGAACGCTCGATGGAGAAGACCATTCAGCAGAAGTATGTGACCTATGATTTCGAGCGGCAGATGCAAGGCGCTACCAAGGTCAAGACGAGCGAGTTTGCAGAGCACATGGTCGGAAACATGGGACTGGCCGTCCAGGCAGCCGCGCCTTCGGCGCAAACACTCAGTTAAGCGGTGACTAAGCAAGAGGAGAAAGAATGCGGAAGAAAGTAACGATCATTGGAGCAGGAAATGTCGGAGCGACGGCGGCGCATTGGATCGCGGCCAAGGAGCTTGCCGACGTGGTGCTGGTGGACGTGGCAGAGGGTATTCCTCAAGGGAAGGCGCTCGATCTGCTGGAAGCGATGCCGATCGAAAAGCGCGATGTGCACGTTACCGGGTCGAACGACTACGCGGATACGGCCAACTCGGACATCGTGGTGATTACGGCGGGCATCCCACGCAAGCCGGGCATGAGCCGCGACGACCTGCTGCACACCAACTACAAGATCATGTCGGATGTGGTGAGCAGGGTGACGGCTGCTTCACCGAATACGATTCTGATCATTGTCTCCAATCCGCTCGATGCCATGGCGCAGGCGGCGTTCAAGCAGTCGAAGTTCAACCGCGAGCGGGTGATTGGCATGGCCGGCGTGCTGGACTCTGCGCGCTTCCGTACCTTTATTGCGGAAGAGTTGAAGGTGTCGGTGGAAAACGTAACAGCGTTTGTACTCGGCGGCCACGGCGACACCATGGTCCCGTTACCGCGCTACTCAAGCGTCGCCGGCATTCCGCTGCCGGAGCTGCTCGATAAGGCGACGATCGAGCGGCTGGTACAGCGCACGCGCGATGGTGGCGCGGAGATCGTGAAGCACCTGAAGACCGGTTCCGCCTACTACGCGCCTTCGGCGGCGGCGGTCGAGATGGTGGAGGCTATTCTCAAAGACAAGAAGAAGATTCTTCCGTGCGCCGCGTATCTGCAGGGTGAATATGGCATCAACGGCTACTACATTGGCGTGCCTTGCAAGCTGGGGGAGCGCGGTCTAGAGCAGATCATCGAGATCAAGCTGAGCGAGGAAGAGGCCGCGGCATTGAAGAAGAGCGCGGACGCGGTGAAGGAGTTGTGCGCAGTGATCGGCGTCTGATAGCGGCCGAGTGCAAGCAAGGCCCGCAGCGCTGCGGGCCGTTTGCTTTTGCCGGCGACTGAGAATAAACGCATGTCCTTCGATTGCGCTCAGGATGACAATCGTGGTGATGACGGTCTGAAGCGAACCTACACCCGCTCAATCGTGACCGTCTCGATGGTGATCGGCTTGCTGGGTTTGTCCTGTGCGCCGCGGGGGAGTTTCGAGATCTTGTCGGCGATCTCTTGACCTTCTACGACCTCCCCGAAGATGGTGTGCTTGCCGGTGAGCCAGTCAGTGTTCGCGGTGGTGATGAAGAACTGCGAGCCGTTGGTATTGGGACCGGCGTTGGCCATGGCGAGCTTGCCAGGTTGATCGAAACGGTGGGAAGAGCCCTTGGTCTCGTCTTCAAAGCGATAGCCGGGGCCGCCGAAGCCGGTGCCCGCCGGATCGCCGCCCTGAATCATGAAATTGGGAATGATTCGATGAAAAATCGAGCCGTCGTAGAGCTTGTCACTCGACTTTTTTCCGGAGGTGGGATGGGTCCACTCACGTTTGCCTTCGGCGAGTTCCACGAAGTTCGCGACGGTCTTCGGTGCTTCTTTCTCAAAAAGACGGCAGACGATCTCGCCCTCACTCGTCTTGAAGATGGCGTAAGTGCCAGGGGTACGGGGCATGCATTCTCCTTTATCGGTCCTGATATCTGTGATGCTTACGGCTTGGGAGCGCTGGTAGTGGGAGTGGAAGAGGGCGGGTTGTCGCTCGCGTGGGCCGGTACGGGTGCGGGTGGGGTGGGCTGACCCTCGGGCACGATGGTCACCTTCTTCAGGATGACCGGTTCCAACGGTTTGTCCTGTGGGTCGCGTTGTACGTCCTCAATGGTTTTCACCACCGTGACGGACGGCTCATCGCACTGACCGAAGATGGTGTAGTGCCCATCAAGGTGTGACGCGGGCGCATCGGTAACGAAGAACTGCGATCCGTCGGTGTTGGGGCCGGAGTTGGCCATCGCCAGGCGGCCCGGCACCTCGAAGTTGAGCGCGGGGTCGATCTCATCGGGAATGTAGTAACCGGGATCACCCATCCCCGTACCGGCGGGGTCGCCGCCCTGAATCATAAAGCCAGGGATCACGCGATGGAACTGCGTGTTGTTATAGAGCGGCTTGCCATGCATTTTGGCGTGCGTGACGGGATCCGTCCAATTCTTGGTGCCCTCCGCCAGACCGATGAAGTTCGCGGTCGTTTGTGGCGCCTGTTTATCAAAGAGGCGGCAGGTGATGCGGCCCATCGTTGTGTCCATGACGACCGTCGGCCCGGTGGGTTGTGGCGCTGCCTGCACCTGTGCGCCGGGCGAGTCGGGTATCTCCTGCGGCGCCGGGCTAGAAGGCGGAGCGGGGGTGGAGGACTGCTGTGAAAGGGCAAAGCTGGCGGGCAGCAGAAGCAGAGCGGCTAAACGAACGGGATAAGACATGCGTGGCAATCCTGTGGGTGTGTTCTCTACCAGACTAACGCAAGCGAGCGGCCCCTTCCAGCCGCGTCCGACGCGGTTCGAAGGGCTCTGTTCTTTCTTGCGGAGAAAATCGACTCCATCCTAACCGCCGCCCCGGATGCGCCATCACATCTAGCAACAAGAGAAAACGAAGAGGAGAGATCGATGACAATACGCAACAAAATCGCGTGGTTCATGACCAAGACATTGGCGAAACATCGCTGGGGTCGCAAGCTGCTGTGGTTCGCCACCAGGGTAGCAGTATGGGAGAAGGTGGAATACCTCATTCACCGGGTTGCCTTCATCGCCGGAGAGCTTATGGCTCTGGTGTTTTCGAGAAGGGCTGCTTTTCCGAGATACGCGGCCGACTCTGCGACTGTAGTTGCTTACTGACAAGTTCCACCTGGCGAAAGACCCGCATGAGATTGCCACCCATGATCTTGTCGCAATCCTGCGCACTGTAGCCGCGCTGGAGAAGTGCCTGTCGGATCTTGGGCAGATCGGCAGCGGAGTCCATACCTTCGGGCGCGGAGGGGATTCCGTCGAAGTCCGAGCCGATGCCGACGTGATCGACGCCAGCGATTTTAGCGATGTGGTCGATATGATCGATGGTCACGTGGAAGGGTGGCCGCGGGATCTTCGCGGCAAACTGCTTATCGACCTCCTCCTCCACGCCATAGGAGGGCGTCTGTCTCTGAGCCTTCGCGTGCGCGTCTGCTGCTTTCTCGGCGGCCTCGCGCTCCGGCCGCTGGGCGTTCCACGCCTTGCGAAAGTCTTCACTGACGAAAGCAGAAAAGAAGTTGACCTGCACCACGCCGTCGTTGCGGGTCATTGCACGCAGCATGTCATCCGTCATGTTGCGCGGCGCATTGGTCAGCGCCCGGGCGGAAGAATGGGAAGCGATGACCGGAGCCCGGCTGATGATGAGCGTGCGATAGAAGGTTTTGTCGGAGACGTGCGACACATCGACCATCATGCCCAGCCGGTTCATCTCGTACACCACATCTTTACCGAATTCGGAGAGGCCTTCCTTGGTGTGGGGCACACTGGCGTCGTCGATATCGCCTGAAGAGTCCGCCCAGCCATTCGAGTTGGACCAGGTGAGCGTCATGTAGCGAACGCCCAGGCGATAGTAGTCGCGCAAGAGTCCAAGTGAATCTTCAATGGAGTGGCCGCCTTCGATGCCCATGAGAGCGGCAAGCTTGTGCTCGCGATGCGCGGCTTTGATATCGGCGGTGGAGAAGGCCATGCGCATCCGGTCCGGATGCGCGGCGGCTTGCTGATAGACGGAATCGATCAGTTCCAAGGTGCGCCTGGCATAGTGGCCCTTGTACAAGGTGGGCTCGACCCAGATGGAGAAGAATTCGGCATTCAGGTTGCCCCGTCTGGCGGATTCGAGGTTGAGGTAACCGCCATTGAGCGGCTGCGCAAGATCGTAGTGCTCATCCAGAATGCGCTGTGGTGTATCTGCGTGGGTGTCGATGACAATGGCGGAGCTGGAGGAGGTGGCGGAGTGGGTCATATGTCGCGAAGCGTGTGCCGGCGCAGGCTGGCCGTTCTGCGCAAGAAGGCAACCGGGGACGGCGAGCAGCAGGGCAGCGGTGGCGGCGTGAAGCTTCATGTCGGCGAGTGTAACAAACCGAGAGAGCGAGAACGGACGAGCGGCAACAGGGCGGCGGCCGAAGCGCATCCTCATCCAGTGGAGGTGCGTGACATGGCAGGCGAGGTGATTCCAGACATGCTGCGTGCGGATTCCGCGGAGACGCGCAAGCGCGAAGACGATCAGGACACGCATGACCGATTGGTGGAAGAGGCACACAACCAGCCGACAGATTTGCAGGCGACGGATCTAGAGACGCTGAAGCGAAAAGCGGAGGAGCGGGTGGAGAAAGTGACAGCGGCGATGCCAAAGGCGGATCGTTCCACTTAAGAGTGGAAGACGCAGCCAGGGCGGGAAGGACGGGGTACAGCGCCTTGGTAGACTGACTCAGGAATGATCCAAGAAGAGCAGTAGTTGGGGCAGGAGCCGGGGAGCACGAGGGCTTGTCGGTACTGTATTCTTAATAGCAAAGCACGGGTCTTAATAGCAGGCGGGTCACGATCCACTCAGTTCATGACACCCAGCACATCCAAGCCATTGCCGCGCAACACGCGTCAGAAGCAGGCGATCCGCAGCGCATTTGAAGAGGCGGACAGGCCGCTCTCCCCGGAAGAGGCGCTGGTGGCGGCGCAGGGCCACTTTAAGAATCTCGGCATCGCTACGGTCTATCGCAACATCAAGGCCATGCTGGCGGATGGATCGCTCGAGCCGGTGTCTTTGCCGGGAGAGGCGATGCGCTATGAGATCGCCGGCAAGGCCCACCATCATCATTTTCACTGTCAGGACTGCGGGAAGCTCTACGAGCTGGAGGGCTGTTCCACTTCGGCGTTGCCGCGCCTTCCGCGCGGATTCAGAGTGACCGGGCATGAGTTTCTGCTGTATGGGGTGTGCGCACGGTGCGCGCCGGGCCGGGTTCTGCCCACGTTTAGTTCGGCGCATCGATGACAGGGGAAAAGTTGAACGCATTGTGCGCCGTCTACACGATAATGCTTCTGTATTATCATTACTGACTGGAACAAAGTACGGCCTGATGATCGCTCCGCGGATGATTCGCTGGGGCGGCCGGCGAGGGAACGGAGCTTGCATCTGGGTACACTGCGCCTGAATACCTTGTTCGACGCGTTGGCGGCGCTGCTTGCGCTTGAGGGCATCGCCATGGCGGCGGCCTGGGCCCTGCGCAGGCGGGAGGCCGGGCTGGAGCGCTACCTTTCGTATCTGGTCAGCCTGGCCACGGGTGTACTGTTGGCGACGGCGCTGCTGCACCTGCTGCCGGAGGCCATCGAGCAACTGGGAAACCGGCCCTATGTGTGGTATCTGCTGGGGGGCACCTTCCTGGCGCTCTTCTGTCTCGAACAACTGTTTACGCTTTCGACAGGCGAAGATGCAGACGCGGTGTTGGAGCACGAACTGCATGCGCATCCGGTGCACGGAAATCATGAGCACGGGCACCATGAGCACGGACTTGGCTCTGCGAAGCCGGCGAACCTGCTGGTGGCGAGCGGTCTGCACAGCTTCATCGATGGAGTCACGGTGGTGACGGCGTTTGCGGCTGGCCCACGGATTGGCTGGATTACGGCGCTGGCGATCGCGCTTCACGAAGTGCCGCATCGCGTGGGCGACTTCGCGCTGCTGGTGCATCTGCGCTACGCCCCGGGACGCGCGTTGAAGCTGGCTACGTTTACCAGTCTGCCCGCATTTCTGGGTCTGGTGATCGTCGGACTCGTGGGGCTGGGCCGGGCTGGGGCTGCGCACTGGCTGCTGCCGGTGAGCGCGGCTAGTTTTCTATACATTGCCACGGTCAATCTGCTGCCGGAGCTTCGTCATGAGCGCCGGAGGCTGGCCATTGTGCTGCAGATGGTCTGCCTGTTCGCCGGCGCAGTGCTGGTGGCGCTGGTGGCGGGGCTGCCAGAGAGTTAACCGGTCAAGGAAAAGTCGGAAGCGGGATGCCGGCTTCTGCGAGCGGGCGCTGCCCGTCACTGTTCCACGCGGCGCGATATACGTCCAGAATGGCGTCGATCTTCCTCTCCCAGGTGAAGTGTTCCACCAGCCGACATCGTCCGGCCGCGCCCATTGCCTCCACCAGGGCAGGGTCACTTGCGAGGCGCTGCATGGCCTGCGCCAATCCGTCGATCATCGCCTCGCGGCTGGCCGGCGGCACCAGAATGCCGCAGTCCGCCGTGATGTAGTCGACCGGGCCGCCCCATTGGGTAGCAATTACGGGACGGCCGAGCGCCATGGCCTCCAGCACTACCGCGCCGCCGCACTCGCACACGCTGGGAAGCACCAGGGCTGTTGCGTGGCGAAGCTGTTCGGCGCATTGCTGCTGGGTCAGCCAGCCGTGGAAGTGCACGCGATGACCGATGCGCAGCTCGTAAGCCAGATTGCGCCAGGACGCGCGCATCGGTCCGCTGCCGACGACGTGCAACTCTGCCTCAGGCACCTGAGCGAGGGCGCGGAGCGCAAAGTGCACACCCTTCCAGTCCACCAGGCTCCCGATGAAGACGAACTTTGGACGGGCGGGCAGAGCCGGGGACACCTCCGCCAGCGGTGATGCCGTGGCGCAGCCTGGGTCCCCGATTTCGCAGCCTGGATCCCACGTCGCAAGGTCCACCCCGTTCTCAACCAGCATGACCACGCGCGTCTGTGCGGACCGCGGAAGCGCCAGACGGGTGCGGTCATTGGCGACCAGCAGAACGGCCGCCTTTCGCTTGCCTGGCAGAAGGACGTTGGCGACCCCGGTGAACGCGCGCGCAAGCGGAACGAAGATGCGAGTAAACGGAGACTCCTCCGTACGCAGGGCGGGGGGATACTCCATCCCGCCGTTCATCGGTCCGATGACCACAGGTGCGCCGAGATCCCAAAGCAAGGACGGAGCGCGGGGCGACACCGGCGACGGCTGATGCACCACGTCGATGGTGCGCGTCCGGACCAGACTACGGACAATGCGGCGCTGCATCCACTGGGTGAGCAAGGAAATGGCTATCGCCGTGGTGAAGTCCCGCACCCTGCGCGGCAGCGGTTTACCTAATTGAAATAGCAGCTTGTGCAGCCGGGAATCATGCACGAAATGCATGCGATTCAAATCATCCGGCAGGAGCGTTTCCAGTTCTGGCCGGACGCGCTCATGGACGACCAGCCAGGCATCCAGGCCACGCCGACGCAGCAGGCGGAAGTAGTTCAGAGGCAGAAAGGATTCTCCGCCGAAGCGGGTCGAGGCGTTGTCCGCAACGATGCAGATCCGTGGCCCTCCCTGTGCCGTGGGCGAGGGGCGCGTGGACGCGGCGCCGCCGGGATCAGGAGTGAACGGAAGAGAAAACGGGGGAAAAGACGGGCCCATGGAGTCAATCTAGTCTGCGGCGGCTGATGAGAGGAGTCGATACCGAAGCGCGGCGAGTACGGCGGTAATTCGCGAGGAGCACTTAGGTGTGTGCGGACTCGTATGCGTTGCAAAAGTCGGGGTAGATGCAGATCTCTGGACTCGCAGTTTGCATCTCCCCAATGCGGCTCGCTCAGGGCGACAGGTGAAAAAACACAAGCCAGACTTGGTCTAGGAAGTTGCAAGCTCTATTGGTAAGGAAATGGGTCGCCCGTCGGGCGACCCATTGAGATGATGCATCCGCGAGTTTACTTGACGGCTTTTATAACTTTGTTAATGAAGGTTGTGCCATTCGGGGTGCCCAGGCCGGTGACGTTGTCCCAGCCGGGACCTGTGGATAGCGATGAGTCTGTGCCGAAGGTAAACACATCCCAGCGAGTCGATGAGGAGCTTTGGAACAATGCGCTCACAAATCGCGTTGTGGGCGCCTCAGGTTCCGCCAGAAACGCCGCACTTAAGAACTGCGGAGGATTGGGCGGATTGAAAATGGTTCCTGTCACGTTATGTTTAGTAGCAGCGGCCGTTACATTCACATCCAGGATCGCATCGTCACCCAGGTCGTAGAGGATTGGCGCTGCCTGCCCCAGCGGTCCTACTCCCGCCGCTTCGGCCGCCTCGTTCGCGATGGCCCAAAAGGCGGAGAACATCGGGCAAGCAAGGCTGGTGCCGCCAAACACTTCCACTGACTGCGCGTGCCCCGGAACGCTGTCGGGCGTGACGATTATCTCGGCGCCGGTCTCTGGGTCCGCATCCATGGAAATATCCGGCACCTGACGGAACTTAACACCAGCAGTCGTGTGCCCCTTCTGGAATTTAGGTTTCGCGTAAACGACGCTGTTTCCTCCTCCGGCTCCCTCGATGAATCCCAGGAAGAGAGGGGGAATGGTTGGGGGGTTGGGGGTGGGGTTGGCGATTCGCGTCTCGTTTAAGCCCCATCCAGTTTGCAATTCGATATTCCGTTTCGAGTCCAGGAACGTACTGGTGCCGCCAACCGCCGTCGCAAACGGGGAATCGGAATTTGCCTGGACAGACACCGCGGGAATACCGAAGTCAACGGTATTGATCGCAAGGTTATCGCCGGAGTCTCCGGTGGAAACGTTCTGAGAGATCCCTAGAGCCGCGGCAATCTTCGAAATGCCGTTCTCGACCACGAGCTCCGTCGGGTCCAGATCCACCAGCGCTATCTCCGAAATTCCGAAACTGTTAGAGAGCACGCTGCCAAATCCATTCTGAATTGCAAAAAGGTTTGCAATATCAAGATTTGTAAACGAATTGTCTGCGCCCAGCACCAGGACGATGTTGGCGTTGGGGGCAATCGCGTGTGCCCATTCAACGTCGAGCGTCGTTTCGAACTGCCAGCTTCCGGCTATGCACCCATTTGTGGCGGTACAGGTCGTCGGGCCGTTGGGAGTGAAGATTGCGAAATTCGAGGAGGTGAGCAGGGGTAGTTTGTTGAGTGCCGAGAACTCGTTCGTGTCGGCTACGATCGTATTTGAGCCAAAGGCATCGACGATCATGATGGTCTGCCCGGTGCCATCAAAGCCAGCTTTGTAGACCGCATTCAGGCCATAAGCTTTTTGCATGTCAGCGGCATCGTAACCGCACGACGGCAGATTGGGTGCGGGACTGGTGAGGTCCGCTCCATACCGGTTGCCGGTGTAAGTTGCCTTGGGTAGTTTTCCTCCCGTGGTGAAGGTAACGGTCTCAGGCTTGCGGAGGCAGTCTCCACTGAAGAAGAGTCCGTCGGGACCGGCGGCTGTAGTTGGGAGTCCCGCATAGGGCACGCGGGTTTCAGGATCGATGGCGGGGCTGACATTCGCGTGATAGGAAAGATCGCTCAACCCTTGTACCGTCGAGACGAGCGCACCTGCAGGTCCCGCCACGGAAGGCTGGGATGTGTTTACGCGGTGGACCGCTCCGTTGGCCATCACGCGCTTGATCTGGACGTTGAACGCTGCTTGCGCGTCCCCAACACGCCCTTGCGCCACGACAAAGTGGTTATTCCTGTCAATCGAGGTGACTTTCATGTTGTGGGCAGTGAGGTAATCGCGCACCATCCCTGCTTGTTTCGCCGTAGGCGCGAATTGAGCCTTAAACTGCGGCATGGTTAGAAAGTGGTGATAGTTAGGCGAGGTCTTGTCATACATTTGCTGGACCATGGTGTCCAGATTTGCGCTATTGCGCAGCTTTAGCCAAACCGTCACCGAAATCTGCTTGGACGTATTTTCAGGACCAAGGTTCGTCTGGTTAGTGGCACCAGCGCCGCTAGCGAGAAGGATAGGAGCACTGGCCGTGAATAACGCCAGCACACAAGGAATCGCAATACGTCGTAAATAGCCCGGCAAAGACATGAAGCTGACCTCCCATAAGGTTGAGTTCACAGATGTGAAATTGGCAGATGTGCAAGAGTTGAATTCATCGGCATGTAGGAGAACGGCTCTTTGACAGCCGCGGCGGAAGCGCTGCAAACAAACGCGAGAATACTGCATTCCGATGGTTATAGCTATCAAGAGGTGCGTGGCGAGTTCTTCGCTGAGCAATTTATTTACGAGGCTGGATAGAGTAGTGTTACCGCGGCGGCAAGAAATAGCGCCCGCAGGTAGGTAGATCACGCGTGCGGAAGAAGGTAACAGGTGGGGAGCGGGGCGTTTACTGGAGCACTGTTATCGCTCCAGTAACGCTGGGCGGGTACTCGCATACGCTGGAACTTGATGCCGATACCGCTCTGAACGCGCCAGCCGTTTTCCAGCGACGGATTGCCTTACAAATCAGGTGGACTTAGCAGCCCTTGCACTTGGAGAGAATGGCCGCCTGGAGCCGCGCGCGCAGATCCACGGGGAGTTCGTAGAGTTCGTTGCGGCGGTACACCTCAATGGTCTTGCGCGTGGTGTTCAGAGTGATAACGCAGTGTTCGCACTCAAGGAGATGCTTTTCCAGATCCAGGCGCAAGGTTCCCGATGCGGTCTCGTCGATCATCTCATCCAATTCGGCCAAAAATTCCGAACACGTCACTCCGCACCATCCTCATTCTTTTTGCGGAAGTACCGGCTCAACCGCTCGCGCAACTGCAACCTTGCGCGTAACAACCGGCTTTTAACCGCCGGCACGCTTAGCCCCAGCGTCTCCGCTGTTTCTTCCGTTGACAGCCCGTCCACATCCCGCAGCACGAAGACTACCCGGAAGCCTGGAGGCAATCCGTTGATCGTCTTGCGCAGAATGTCGGCAAGTTCCGACTGCCGGTACTCCTGCTCCGGATTGGGCCGCCACTCCGCGAGATCGCGAGGCACCGAACCTTCGTCCGTCTGGATATCTTCATCAATCGAAACCATCTTGCCGGTGCGCCGCTTGCGCAGCCGCATCAGCGATTCGTTGACTGCAATGCGCACCAGCCAGGTATAGAATTTCGAGTTGCCCTGAAACTGGTCGAGTTTCTGATACGCCTTTAGGAACGCGTCCTGGGTTACGTCTTCCGCGTCTTCCCGGTTTTGGGTGATGTGCTGGGCAATCCTGAAGATCTGCCGGTCGTACTGCTTTACCAGCGTCTCAAAGGCCTGCACATCGCCTGTACGCGCACGCGCCACCAGGGCTACGTCGGGATGGACCTCCTCGGTCTCATTAGGTTTCCCGCTAGTGTTTTCGATGGTCGGCATGTCGGAAGGGTTCAGAATTAACGGCCTTTCCCGAGAGTGCTGGAGAAATGACTCTCCCCATACTAGAACAGTTTTCCTGAAGAGGGGTGGGTCCCCCGAGTGGAGTATCACCGTGCGGCGGTCAGTGGAACTGAATCGGCCTTTCCGAAGCGCGTCAGCAGGGCGACGCCTGCGATGGCAACAATGCCGCCACCGATGCTGAGCGGCGAAGGCAGCTCTTTGAGCCAGAAATACGAGATGACCACCGCCGCCAGCGGAATGAAGTAGAGCAGCGTCGCCGTTTGGCTGAGCGTGAAACGGGAGAGCACAATGGCCCAGGTTACGTATCCCAGGGCTGCGGGGAAGACGCCGAGGTAGAGCACGGCCAGGAGAGGCGCCGAAGAGCAATGGCGCGCCACCCGGAAAGCTCCGGGAAGATAGGGCGTAAGCAGCAGGGCGCCGCTCCACATCATGCAGGCGGTGATGGAGATGGAGCTGTAACGGATCAGTAGCGGCTTTTGCAGAAAGCCCATGAGCGCGGCGCAAAGGGCTGCCAGCAGGATCAGCAGCGCGCCGCGGCTGAAGTGTAGGCCGCTCGGGTCGCCCAGCGCGATCAGCGTGACCCCGGCGAAGCTCACCACGATCCCGATCCAGCCGAGTGTGCGAAGACGCTCCCCTAGAAACGCCACGGCGAGCAGGACGGCGAAGACCGGCATGCAGTTGATGATGAAGCTGGCCGCGCCGGCGCTTACGGTGAGTTCGCCGGTGTTCAGCAGCAGGTTATAGGCAGCGATGCCGAGCGCGCCCGCTACCGTGGCCCGCAGCAGATCGCGTCCGCGGGGCAGGCGGAAGTGTCGTGCCACGGCATAGATGGCGAAGATCGCCGCTGCCGTCAAAAATCGCAGGGACGCCAATTGGCCGGGGGTGAAGGCGCGCAGGCCCACGCGGATGGCCGGATAGGCGGAGGCCCAGACGACGATGGTAAAGACGACCACGCCCGCGTATCCCCATGCTGTCGAGGACGACTTCATCTCTGGAGTCTACAAAGCTGCGGCGGATGGAACTATCCGGTTCTTGCGCGGGTGGTTCGCTCCCGCGCCAGGCTTGCGCGTTAGCCTCAGCGGCAGCCGAGGAACCGAGCTATTCCCGGCCGCCTGCAGCCGCGAGCGGGGCGGCGATGTTCTCTAGCGACTGGCCTTCGGCGTTCATACCGAGCACCGCTTCGACTATAGCGGCAGCAATCATCAGCGCCGCGGCGCCGAGATAGCCATAGAACAGCGGGGTGCGATGGTGCGTTCCGATCAGCGCACCAAAGAGAAAAGGGGCGCCCACGCCGCCGACCAGGGTTCCTATCGCGTAGAAGATGGAGATGGCGAGCGCGCGGATCTCCAGCGGGAAGACCTCGCTGACGGTGTGATAGGCGGAACTGGCTGCGCAGGAGGCGATAAAGCCGAGCGCGCCGATGACCGCTCCGATGAGGTAGGCCGTGGCGGTCGCGCCGACCTGAGCGTCGCTGATGTGGAAGGTCTGGCGCAGGATACCTCCGATGGCGCCGGTTAGCGTGACCTCCAGGCCGTCCAGCACCCAGGTGACGCCGAGCCCGATGATCACCAGCCAATGCCAGCGGCTCCAGGGAAGGCGGTCCATCCGCGCGGCACCAGGAGAATGAACCAGTACAGAATCGTAGTGCGGACGATGGTTTCCACGGAAGGCCTCGACAACGGGAGAAGGCTAGGGATAGACGATCTGGCGAATGGCCAGATCGGATTGACCTACGAGTGCGATGTGACCGCGGAGCCTTCCAAAACGCGGAAAGGTCTCCACGAGCTCCACGTTGAGCGTGGAGTCGGGTCAGGACTTGAACTCCAGGATCTCGCCGCCCTGAGCGAGTACGGATGCGGATGGTTGAGGGTTGATCTTTTGCGGATTCAGGGTCGTCACGAGCGGCCGCGAGATGAAGATACGGACCATGCCGTCCTGGAGCGTGGCCGCCGGAGTGATGGAGAGGTGCAGGATAGAGGGGTCTGATAGCGGGCGAAACGTTCCTACCGGACGTAGAGGGGTCCGGCTGGAGCCCCGGCGGTGGCATGCGCGAGCGGCCCCCTGCCGAACAGACCGGCGCCCCCGAGTGCGGTGAAGACGGCGAGCAAGACCCAGGTGAGCCTTGCGAAGCGGGACCAGGTGTTCTCGAACTTCGGATCGTCGCCAATCTGCGCGTCTGAGGTTTTGCCGACCGAAAATGTGTTCTCATCCATCTGAATCGCACCCTGGAAGCCGGCGTTCATCCGATCAAGGACTCTGCCGACGCCGTGCTTGCAGAGGTCAGAGGCGCAGCCGGGTGAAGCAGCCCCACTGTTGAGATGCGCGATCCGCTGGAGCGTGCGGGCGACTCCTTCCGGGCCGCCGCTCCTGCCGGTGTTGGCGGGGCGAGCGCCGCCGTCAGGTGTCGCCGACGCGTGAAGGGCCGGGTACATGATGGATCGGGTTCGTGTCCACCTTTGTTCCATAGCGACGAAAGCGGTTTCCGCTTAGTCTGATAAGCAGGATCCCCCTTGGTTGAGGTCAGCGGTGCAAGAGAGCGTGGCGTATTCGAAGTTCCGGCTGAAGGTTTTGCCTGGTTTGGCGCTTTCGTTGCTGATGGCTGGCGCGGCTGCCGTAAGTGCCCAGCCTCATCTCCAGACCGATACGCAGACGCACGCCCCGGCGCATGCGCGGAAGAAGACAACGGCCCACGGCAAGCCAGCCGCTGCGGCAAGCAAGCACCATGCCAGCGCGCACAGCACGGCGCGGGCGACACATAAACGCGGCCGCGCACACGTGCGCCATGCCAAAGTCAGGCATGCGAAGCGAACCGCCCGTTCCATTGCGCAGAGCAAGCGGCTGCAGCGTGCCTTCGTTGCCTCTTCGCAACTGCGGCCGATGGCGCAACAGCTCGCCACCAACCGGACTCCGGCCGCCTATGCGGGCGTGACCAATTACGCGCAAACCCACAAAGGGGATGCGGCGGCGGCGGCGTACCTCGCGCTGGGTCATGCCTTCCTGCTCGACCATCGATACCCGGATGCAGTGAGCGCGTTGACCAAGGCGAACAGCGCGGGAGATACGCTCGACGGCTATGCCGACTATCTGCAGGCGCAGGCGGAGATGCAGGCCGGTCAACTGCCAGCGGCAGAGACCTTGCTCACCGGCTTCGCGACCAGGCATCCTGACAGCATCTTCGCAGGCGAAGTGCCGGTGCTGATTGCAAATATGGCTATCCAACAGGGTGATCCGCAGACCGCGATCCGCACGCTCGATCAGCATGCGAACGAGGCCATCGCCGGCCACGCCGACTATCAGCTCGCGATGGCAAAGGCGCAGCAGATGGCGGGGAACACCGACAGCGCGGCCAAGGGCTTTCGCCACCTGTACCTCAATTACCCGCTGAGTCCGGAGGCGCAGCAGGCGAAGGCACAGTTGCTGGTCATCGGCGCTGCCGCGCCACTCACCGTCTCAGAACGTCAACGCCACGCGGACGCACTGTATGCGGCAGGACGCTATAGCGAAGCGGCGGATGAATACCGGGGACTGGCTTCGGATCCGCAGAATACTGACCCGGCGCTCAAGGCGCGGCTGGAGGTGGCGGCAGCCGCCTGCGATTACAAGCTCAAGCGCACCAGCCGGGAGAAGGTCGAAGCGTTGTCCGATACGCCGGATGATTCTGGCGCACGCCGGTCTTATCTGCTGGTGGAACTGGCGCGCGACCGTGACGATGGCGATACTCAACGTGCTCTAGTCGGGCAGATGGAGCAGCGGTTTCCGACGAGTCCATGGCTGGCCGAGGCGCTCTATACCTCAGGCAACATGTACCTGCTGCGCAAGGACTATCCGCACGCCATCGAGTTCTACGGGGAGCTGGCGAAGCGGTTTCCCGTGATCTGCAAAGGACATCCAACGACGCCGTGTTCCGACTATGCGCCCAGCAGCCACTGGCGCGCCGCGTGGTTGAACTATCGCATCGGACAGTACTCCGAGGCAGCGCGGCTCTTCGACGAGCAGATCGCCGTCTATCCCGGAGGTAAGGAGATTCCCGGCGCGCTCTACTGGCGGGGTCGCGTGTACCAGGATGAGGAAAGTTCCCCCGCCAAGGCCGCGGCCTACTATCTGGCGGTCAAGAACACGTATCTGCACTACTTCTATGCGCAGGTGGCGGCGCAACATCTGACGGAGCTGGGCAACATCACGCCGGCCGAGATGCCGCAGCTTGACGCAATTCAGCCCGAGACCGTCCCTCCGCTGACCGATGATGTTCCGGAGGACGATCCGCACGTGATCCGCGCGAAGCTGCTGGCGAATGCCGGACTGAATGAATACATCTCGCCGGAGATCCAGGCCGCGGAGGGGAGCAACGAGTGGGGCGCGTTTGCCGAGGCGGCCATCTATACCTCCTATGGCGAGACCTACAAGGCCATGCGGGTGATGAAGCGGGCGCTCCCGTTCTACACCGCGGCTCCGCTGGAAGCGATCCCGCTCGCTTACTGGCGCATCCTCTTTCCGCAGGCGTACTGGAGCCAGATTGTCGCCGAGAGCGCCAGGAACAACTTAGATCCGTATATGGTCGCCTCACTGATTCGGCAGGAGTCGGAGTTCAATCCGGCCGTCATCTCGTACGCCGATGCTTACGGACTGATGCAGCTACTTCCCAACGTAGGCGCGGAGTTGGCGAAGCACGAGGGAATTCGCCACTTCAACCGTGACGAGCTGCTGAACCCAGCCATTAATATTCGCCTGGGCACGCGCTACCTGCGCCAGTTGCTGAACAATGTAGGCGACAGGCCGGAGTACGCTTTTGCCGCGTACAACGCGGGCGAGAACCGGGTGACGGACTGGAAGTCCATAGGCAACTACCGCGACATCGACGAGTTCGTCGAATCGATACCGTTTACGCAGACCCGCGACTATGTCCAGGCCATCATCCGCAACGAGGTCATCTATCGTGAGCTGGCCCATCCGCCTGCAATGCCAGCTCCGGCAGCCCGAGAGGCTGCGGGGTCGAAAGCCGCAGCAGCTCCGGCGGCCTCCAGGACGGCCGGCACGGTGCACACGGCAGAGATCGTGCACTAGACGGAGACGGCCCGGCCACTGGGAGAAGGTTTGTCTTCGGCCTTGTGAGTTTGTTTGCAATTGACATGGCTTCGGCGCCGCGTGTACTCATGGGCGATGGACATGGGAAGCCCTTCGTGGACTCGCCGCAATTTTATTCGTCTGGGCACGGGCGCGTGCATGGCTGGCGCTGCCTCACAAGCATTGCTCAAACCCACCCTGCTGTTTGCGGCTGACGCACAGACCTCCGCGCCGGTTCGACCATTGCGATTTGCCTCTATCGGTACGGGAGTGCGCGGCTGCCAATTGCTCCAAGCCTCGCTGCTGGTGCCGGGAGTGGAGTGTGTCGCAGTCGCCGATCTCTATGACGGCCGGCATATTGCGGCGCGCGAGGCGCTGAAGAAGGACGTGCCGGCGACGCGCGATTATAAGGAGCTTCTGGCGCGCCCGGATATCGATGCGGTGATCGTGGCGACCATGGATCACCAGCATCGCCAGGTCGTGGAAGACGTGTGCGCCGCCGGCAAGGACGTGTACTGCGAGAAGCCGATGGCGCACACCATCGAAGATGGCTTCGCCATGGTGGCCGCCGCGCAGAAGAACAATCGCATCCTGCAGGTGGGCAGCCAGAGGGTCAGCTCCATCCTTTATGGCAAGGCTAAGGAGTTCTACGACTCGGGCCGGCTTGGGAAGGTCTACGACATCCGCGCGTCCTGGGACCGTAATTCGGCCAGCGGCGCGTGGGTGTATCCAATTCCACCGGACGCCAGCGAGCAGACCATCGACTGGCAGATGTTCCTGCGGGATGCGCCCAAGCGGCCCTTCGACCCGGTACGGTTCTTCCGCTGGCGATGCTACAGGGACTATGGCGAGGGCCTGGCGGGTGACCTGTACGTTCATCTGCTTTCCGGGATCCAGTTCATCACCGGCATTAATACCGCTCCCAGTCGCGCGCAGGCGACCGGCGGCCTATATCGCTGGAAGGATGGGCGCGACTATCCCGATGTGCTCGAAACGCTCTACGATTATCCGGACTTCCGCGTGAGCATGCGCTGCAACCTGAATAACGAGCAGGGAGAGTTCATCGGCTTTTACGGGGACAAGGGCACTGTCACGATCCACGACACGGTATTGACATTTACGCCACAGGATCTGCGCCCACAGCCGGAGAACTACTCGACTATCGGCTGGCCGGAGAAGCTGCGGAATGAGTATCTGGAGCAGTGGCACAAGGAGCATCCCGAGGCAGGCGACTACCAGCTACAGGAGGAGTCGGAGGTCTATGCGCTGCCGAAGGGCTACGACGACGTGGTGGACCACGAAAAGAGCTTCTTCAACGCGGTACGAACACGCAAGTCGCCGGTGGAGAATGAGGTCTTCGGCAACAACACGTCGATCGCCTGCCACATGGCCAACTACTCGTATTTCAATCAGAAGCCGGCAGTGTGGGATGCGGCCGCCAGGAAGATCAAAAGCTAAGGGATCGTGGACATCGGGAGGATCATTTTGGAGAAGCTCGCGATAGATACCGTCTCGCGGAGGAGTTTTCTCAAGGCCGGAGGGAGTGCCGCGGCCTACGCTGCGACGTATGCCGCATGCGGGGGATTGCGAATGGCGCACGCCCAGCCGCTGGGGCTTCCGCTCGGATTGCAGCTCTACTCCGTGCGTGACCAGTTGCAGCGGGATTTCCCGGGAACACTGAAACAGGTAGGCTCGCTGGGCTACAAGGAAGTGGAGGCGGCGGGTTTCTATGGCCGTACTGCCAAGCAAACGAGCAGCGCCATGCAGGCTGCCGGGTTACGCTGCGTGAGTGCCCACTATCCGCTGCCGACTCTTCAGCCACAGCTTGAAGAGATCATCGGCTACGGTAAGGAGTTGGGGCTGGAGTACATCGTCTGCTCCTCGCCGGGGCGGAGGGATGGCGGCAAGGCGAGCACTGGCGGCAAGCAGCCGCTTGATCTGGATGACTGGCGCTGGAACGCCGAGCAGTTCAACCGCATTGGGGAAACGGTGCACGCGGCCGGTCTGCGTTTCGGCTATCACAACCATACGGAGGAATTCCGCCGCCAGCAGGGTGTGCTGCCTTACGATGAACTGCTGCGGCTCACCGATCCCGCAAAGGTGACGATGGAGATGGACTGTGGCTGGGTGATTGTCGGCGGGCAGAGCCCGGTCGAGTATCTGAAGCGCTACCCGACGCGCTTTTCCATGCTGCACGTCAAGGATTTCAGGTCTAAGGATTTCAAAGTCGGAACGAATGGTTCGAAAGCACCGGCATCGGGATCGGCGGAGCCGGTTTCCACTGAGCTGGGCCGGGGAAGCATCGATTATCGCCCGATCTTTGAAGCCGCCCGGAAGGCACCCATCCGCCACGCGTTTGTGGAGCAGGAATCGTTCGACATGGAGCCGTTCGCGGCGCTCAAAATCGATGCGGAGTATATGCGCCGGCTGCAGGTATAGATCTGCAGGCATGGAACAGAGTACTTGTGTCACGGTGCGAATCTCGAAGGTGGTAGAGAAGTGGCCCGGAAGCGATGCCCGGGGTAGCTCATTTGTCGTATAGCCTCTTACGTGGACACATGGAAGGATCACGCATCATGCGCGTGAATCTGATTGCCAATGTTTCTCTCGACCATCCACTGGAGTTCGGCGCCTTCCCCCTGCTGCTGAAGATCAAGCCCGCGTTCGGCCTTCCCGGCGAATGCGAGTACAAGACGGATACGAATGCGCTCATGGATGTGCTCTACAAGCGCACGGATCTGAACGGGTCGGTGCTGGAAAAGTTCAGCCATAACCTGCGCCACTCGCAAAAGGTGCGTCTGCCGAACGTCGAGCTGCAGGATCGGGCGCTCGAAGAGATGGGTTTCTTCATCGACTGATCGCATCATCGAGGGACACGTGCCGAGAGCAGCCCGATCCTGCTGCTGTCTGTCCGTGCTGCTGTCTGTCCGTGCTGCTCTCGCTACGACGCCATCTCTTCCGTCCGTCCAACCGCCGGCACCACGGGTTTACGTTTGAGCTTGGATAGCACGGTGCTCAGAACCACGTAGAGCACCGGAATAAAGAACAGATTGAGCACGGTGGAGAGAAGCATGCCGCCGACGATCGACGTTCCTACCGAGTGCCTGCCGAGCTTGCCAGCCCCGTTCGCAAACACCAGCGGAAGAACACCGAGGATGAAGGCAAACGAAGTCATGAGAATGGGGCGCAGCCGCAGCTCGGCCGCTTCGATTGCAGCTTCTACGATGGACCTCCCCTGCCTGCGCAATTGCTCCGCGAACTCAACGATCAGGATCGAGTTCTTGGCGGCGAGACCGATGAGCATGACCAGACCAATCTGGCAATAGATGTCGTTGGGCAGTCCGCGCAAAGATTGAGCCGTCAACGCGCCGAGCACGGCCATGGGCACGGCCAGCAGGATGATGAAGGGCAACGCGAAGCTCTCATATTGGGCCGACAGAGTCAGATAGACAACCAGAATGCCCAGGCCGAATATGATGAGCGTCTTGCCGCTCGATTCGATCTCTTCCAGGGCAAGACCGGTCCAGGAGAAGGTCATCCCGTGGAGCATGTTCTGCTTCGCGAGGTTTTCCATTGCCTGGATGCCCTGGCTGGAGCTGAGGCCGGGTCCGGCCGAGCCGTCGATCTCCGCCGATCGAAAGAGATTGTAGTGGCTGATGATCTGGGGAGCCGAGGAATCCCGCAACGTGACCAGGTTATCGAGTGGGATCATCTGATTTGTGTCAGAGCGAACGTAGAAGCGGCGAATGTCTTTCGCCGTTTGACGCGAACCCTGATCCGCCTGCACGTAGACGCGGTATGAGCGGTTATTGAAATCGAAGTTGTTGATGTACTCCGATCCCATGTAGACCTGCAGGGCATCCGTAATCTGATTGAAAGGAACGCCCAGAGCTTTCGCCTTCTCGCGATTGATATCAATCGCGAGTTGTGGATCGTTGGAAGTGAAGCTGGTGAACAAGCCTGCCAGTTCCTTGCCCTGGTTCCCCTTTGCGGTGATGGTATGGCTTACACGATCAAGGTCCTGCAGTGTGTTTCCTCCAAGATCCTGGAGCTCGAACTGGAAGCCGCCAAAACTCCCGATGCCCTGGATGGCGGGAGGTTCGAATGGAATCAGAAGTCCGCCGGGAATGCTGAATAATTTTGTACGCAGATCGCCGACGATGTCTGCCGCGGACTGCCCTTTACCTTTGCGTTTGTCGGCGGAGGTCAGGCTGGCGAAGATGATTCCATTGTTCGGCGCGTTACCGGCAAAGCTGAAGCCGCTCACGGCGAATGAGCCTTGAATCTCCTTGTACTGGCTCAGCACCGCTTGTGCCTGGTCCGCCAAGTGTCCGGTGTACGAGAGCGAAGCTCCCTGGGGCGCCTGGATCTGAATGATGAAGTACCCCTGGTCTTCCTGCGGGACGAACGCCGTGGGCACATGCTTGTACATGTAAACCGTGGCCGTCAGACCGACGAAGAAGAGAAGCAGCATGAGATAGCGGAGGCGGAGCACGCCGTGGATGGCACGGGCATAGCCGCTCGACATCTTTTTGATACCGAGGTCGACGGCATGAAGTAAACCGTGGCCCTCGGGCCGCTTTCGCAGCAACAGCGCCGCAAGAGCGGGCGAAAGGGTCAGCGCATTGAAAGCCGAGATCGCGATGGAGAAGGCGATCGTGAGCGAAAATTGTTTGTAGAGGATGCCGGAGGTTCCGGGAAAGAAAGATACGGGTACGAAAACGGAGATGAGTACCAGAGAGGTCGCAATCACCGCTCCGGTCACCTCGGACATGGCGACGGAAGTCGCTTCGTGCGGGTCGCTCGCCCCTTCGCTGATGTGACGCTGCACATTTTCGATGACGACGATGGCGTCATCGACGACCAGGCCTGTAGCGAGGGTGATCCCGAAAAGAGTCAGCGAGTTGATGGAGAACCCGAAGATCTTGATGAACGCAAACGTGCCGACCAACGAAACCGGGATGGTGACGGCAGGAATGATGGTGGCGCGCCAATCCTGAAGAAAGAAGAAGATGACGACGATGACGATGATGATCGCTTCAATGAGTGTCTGCACCACCTCCCGAATGGAATCGCCAACAACTGTCGTCGTATCGAACGCGATGGCATACTTCATCCCGGGAGGAAACTTGGTGGCGAGTTGAGCGAGGGCGGCCTTCGCCTGGCGGTCAACCTCGAGCGCATTGGCGTTACTGAGCTGCTGCACACCGATGCCGATCGTCTCTATGCCATTGAATTTGAGCGCGCCGCCGTAGGTTTCCGCACCTAGCTCGGCATAGCCGACGTCCTTGATCTGAACAATTCCGTTGGGGGTGCTTTTGACGATGATCTTGTCGAACTGATCCGGCGTGCTCAACCTGCCTGCAGCATTGACGGTGATTTGGAAGTCCTGCTTCCCGGTTGAAGGAGGCTGCCCCAGTTGGCCTGCCGCTACTTCCACGTTTTGTTCGCGAAGGGCATTGACGACGTCCGAGGCGGTCAGAGTCCGCGATGCCAATCGCATGGGATCGAGCCAGATGCGCATTGCATACTTGCGCTCACCGAAGATCTGAATGTCGCCAACGCCGGGGATGCGCTTCAGCGCGTCCTTCACATAGACGTCGAGATAGTTACTGATGAAGAGATTGGAGTATTCACCATTCTCCGCATAGAAGCCGGCCGCGAAGACGAAGTTGCTGTTGGCCTTGGTGATCGTGATACCGGTCTGGTTTACTTCCGCCGGCAATTGTCCGCTGGCAGTCGAGACGCGGTTCTGCACGTCAACCGCTGCGATGTCCAGGTCGTAGTTCGTATTGAACGTCGTGGTGATCTGGCTGCTGCCGTCACTCGCGCTGGTGGACGTGATGTAGCGCATGCCCGGCACGCCATTGATCTGCTGCTCCAGCGGAATGGTCACCGCCGATTCCACCACCTGCGCGTTCGCGCCGACGTAGTTGCTGCTCACCGTCACTTGGGGAGGAGCAAGCTGGGGATAGAGTGAGATAGGAAGGCTGGGAATGACGACTGCACCCGCGAGGATGATCAGGAGGGCGCAGACCGTGGCAAAGACTGGTCGACGAATGAAGAAATCAACAAACAAGGGAAAGGATCCTCTCCGGGTTTAACCAAGTCGCAAGCTTCACCAGGTTCATGGGACGACCGTCTCAACCAACCGGGTCAGCCAAGGGGCTGAACGGGCGCGCCATCCGCTAGAATCTGAGTCCCGGAGACGATCACTTTGTCCCCATTTTGCAGGCCCCCTAGTACGGAATAGCTGTTGCCGACCGTATCCCCCAGCTGGATGGGGCGTTGTCTGGCGATAGATTTGCCGTCCTGGCTCTGCACCACGTAAACGAAAGCCTGGCCTCCGAGGCGCGAAACGGCGAGCACTGGAACAGTGGGCATGGCGGCGGTACTCCAGATCACGCGCGCCTTCACCAACTGCGCATTGCGCAGAAGTTCCGGTTTGGAGTGAACGTTGGCCTTGGCGAGAATGCCTTGCAGACCGTTGTCCACCTGCGGGGAGACGAAGTCGATCTGCGTCGGCTCTACGAGCTTCTCGCTGGCGTCGAGAATGTCCACCTTCAGTCCGCGGCGCACCTGCGCCGCCCGTGCGACCGGGATATAGATATAGGCCTCAAGATCGCGATTTTCATCGACTGTGGTCAGCAATGTTGTAGACGAGACGTAATCTCCAATGTGTACGGGAATGTCGCCAACGATGCCATCACGCGGCGCCCGGATGCGGTAATAGCCGAGCTGCTGCTGTTGCGTCGACCGCGAGGCGACGGAAGAGTTGTAATCAGCCTTGGCGTTTCTGTAGGCTTGCTCCGCCTGATCGAGCACGGACCGGCTGATCACGCCTGCGTCGAAGAGCTTCCTCTGCCGCTTGAGGTCGATCTCGTTGTATTGGTAGAGGGCGAGCTTCTGGTTTTCCGTCGCGATGAGCGAGTCAACCGTAGCCTGCTGCTTCAGGGGATCGATCACCATCAGGATCTGCCCGGCCTTCACCCGATCGCCAGAATGCGCCTGAATCTGGATGAGGTTGCCATCCACCTGCGGATTGATGGTGGCCGAGTGGCGCGACTTGATGGTGGCAACGTACTCGTCGCTTGTGGGCACGGGAGAAGAGTTGATGGTGAGGGTCTGTACGGGCATGGCGCGGCCTTCACCGGCACCCGGTTGAGTTGCGGCCGGTTTACCGCAGCCCGTTAACACCAGTACCGCCATTGCTATGAACGCAGAGTTACGCATGAGCACTCAAATTAACCTCGCCGTCCAGGTGGTCTTGCAGATTACTTTGTGACGAATCCGTCATTGTAGGGTCAAACCAATGCCTGGCAGCCCAGAAAATGCGCTGATGTGACGGATGGTGTCTACGAAGGGATGGAGCCCAAAAAATCCATACGCATTCCGTCATGCGACAGTTCTACGGATGTCGACAGTTTACGAACGTCAACGACGGGCGGAATCTCTTCCACCGGAGTCTACCGCATCCCCCCCGTATTCTTTAGCCGTATTCTTTGGCGACAGTGATGCAAAGTCAGCTTATAGTGATTCATGGGAACCTCCACGCCGCATGCGGCCGCGGTCTTCGCGGCCTCCGATTCGCTGATCGACCCGGTTTTCCACAGGGATTCCTGTGGGGTCGGCTTCGTTGCGCAGCTCTCCGGCCAACCTACCCATGACGTGCTGCACCACGCCCTGACTGCGCTGGGCCGCCTGGCGCATCGTGGCGCGGTGGCCTGCGACGGACTCAGCAGCGACGGGGTTGGCGTCCTCACACAAATTCCGCGTGCCTGGTTGCTGCAGCGTGCAAGCTTATCTATTCGCCCGGAGCAACTCGCCGCGGTGGGCGTGTTGTTTCTGCCGCCGGAGGCGGAGGTCTCCGCCACTGGGCTGTTCGAACGGAGCCTGGTCGCGCACGGGTTCGAACTGCTGGCGTGGCGGCGAGTGCCGATTCGGGAAGACCAATTAGGAGAACAGGCGCGCGCCTCCGCTCCGCGGATATTGCAGGCACTGGTCACCAGCCATCAGCAGGACGAACTCGACCGCCGGCTTTTTCTGGCCCGCAAACAGTTCGAGCGCGAGGCAACGGGGGTGCACGTTTGCTCTCTCTCCGCGTCCACGATGGTCTATAAGGCGCTGTGTACGGGCGCGCTGCTGTCGACCTTTTACCCCGATCTCAGCGAGCCCGAATTCACGACGGCCTACGCGATCTTCCACCAACGCTATGCGACCAATGCCGCGCCAGCCTGGAGCCGGGCACAGCCGCTGCGTACCCTTGCACACAACGGCGAGATCAACACCATCTGGGGCAATCGGGCGCGAATGGATGCGCGTGCGGCAACGATTCCGCAGGAATGTCATCCCCTCATCTCACCCGACGGCTCAGACTCCACCAGTCTGGATGAAACCGTGGAACTGCTGGCCCGCAACGGACGCGATCTCTGCCAGGCGGTGCGCATGCTGCTGCCTCCACCGCAGGCCTTCTCCCGCTCAGGCTTCATGCGATACCACGCCGACTGCGTTGAACCATGGGACGGACCGGCGGCCGTCGCGTTCGCGGACGGGCCGTTCGTGGGAGCGGCGCTCGACCGCAATGGCCTGCGTCCTTGCCGCTTCTTCGTCACGGTCGATGGGCTGGTGATCGCCGGGTCGGAGGCCGGGCTCATCGATCTCGACCCCCAGCGGATCCAGGAGAGTGGCCGGCTGGGTCCAGGCGAGATGCTGCTGGTTGACCTGGAGCAGCACACGTTGCTGGACTCGGAGGCGCTGCTGGCGCGCTTCGATCGCGACATCGCCTACGACGCTTTGGTGGCCGATGTGCGGCTGGAGCCCTCTCCCTCCGATGACATCGCGTTTTCGGCCGATGATATCCATAGGCTTCATGGCGCCTTCGGCTACTCCCGCGAAGACGTCGCTATGGTTCTGAAGCCGATGGCGACCGAAGGCAAAGAGGCGGTCTGGTCGATGGGCGACGACACGCCCATCGCGCCGCTCGCCCGCACTCCGCGCTCCGTCTACGCATTTCTGCGGCAGCGCTTTGCGCAAGTAACCAATCCGCCGATCGATGCGCTCCGGGAGGCCTGCGTGGTGCAGCTTCACACACGGCTTGGGCCGTGGCCGCATCTGCTGGATCCCCATGCGCGCATTCCTGGGCTGTCGCTCCCGTCGCCCTTCCTCTCTTTGGCGCAGATGCACGCGCTTCGCGACGGACAGCACCCTCTCGCGGCAGATCTGCCGTTGGCGGTGCTGGACTGCCTGTTGCGGGCAGAGGAAAGCTTGAGCACAGGACTGCAGCGGCTGTGCGGAGAGGCGGTCGCGCTGGTGAAGGGTGGCGCCAAACTGCTCCTCATTAGTGACCGAGGGGCTGCGGAGCTGCGCGGAGCCGGCGATCGGGCGGAGACAGAGAAGGTGCCCGTACCTATGGCATTGGCGACGGGAGTCATCCATCACGCGTTGGTAGAGGCGTCCATCCGCACTTCGGTCGGGCTCGCCGTGGAAGCGGGCGACTGCAGAGATGTTCACCATGCGGCCGTGTTGATCGGCTATGGCGCCGGCGCCGTGTGCCCCTGGCTGGCGTTAGTGAGCGCGCGCGATATGCAATCGGAGACTGGTGAGCAAAACATGCTGCACGCCTTCGACCAGGGGCTGGCGAAGATCATGTCGAAGATGGGCATCTCGGTGGTGGATAGCTATCGCGGCGCACATCTATTCGATTCGATCGGCTTGCATGCGGAGGTCGTCGAACGGTGCTTCCGCGGGACACCCGCGCCCCTGTCGGGCATCGGGTTCGCCGAGATTGAAGAGGCGTTGCGGCGTAGTTGGAACAGCGGGCCGGGGATGGGCGGTTCTTCGCTGCAGCCGACCGGTGGAAATGGAGAAGGCGTACCTGTACCCCTTGGCGTGAAGCTCGAACTGCCGGATCATGGATGGGTACGCTACCGGAAGGCTGACCGCGCGGAGCTGCACGCATGGCAGCCGCAGCGAGTGCGGGAACTGCAAAATTCCGTGGGTTCGGCCCGCGGAAACCCGGCGACTTTGCAACAGCCGCAACCGGCCCATGCAATTCTCGATGGCACATCCAAGCTGCAGGCGCCCACCAGCGAAGTCACTACGCTGCGAGACTTGCTCTCGGCCGAAGCTGCCGGGCCACCGCTGCCGCTCGAACTGGTAGAGGGAGGCCATAGCCTGGTTCGTCGCTTCGTCGCGTCCGCCATGTCCCTCGGTTCGCTCAGCCCGGAGGCGCATGGCACGATCACGGAGGCGATGAATCTGCTGGGAGCTCGCTCCAACACCGGCGAGGGAGGCGAGGACCCATCGGTATACAGCACGGTCACGGATACAGATAGGCACTTCGTTCGCTCGCCGCGCGATAACAAAATCAAACAGTTTGCGTCCGGGCGCTTTGGAGTGACTGCGGAGTATCTGGCCCACGCGGAAGAGATCGAGATCAAAATCGCGCAAGGATCAAAGCCTGGGGAGGGCGGCCAGCTACCGGCGCACAAGGTGACAGAGCTGATTGCGCGGCTGCGTCACGCACAACCGGGCATGACGTTGATCAGCCCACCGCCGCACCACGATATCTATTCGATCGAGGATCTAGCCCAGCTGATCTACGATCTGAAGCGGGTCAATCCGCGCGCAGCCATTGGGGTAAAGCTGGTCTCCTCCTGCGGCGTGGGCACCATCGCGGCGGGGGTGGCGAAGGCCTATGCCGACTATATCGTCATCGCGGGCCACAGCGGCGGTACCGGGGCATCGCCGCTCTCCAGCATCAAGCACGCCGGCAATCCGTGGGAGCTTGGTCTCGCCGAAGCACAGCAGTGCCTGGTAGCCGACGGCCTCCGCGAACGGGTGCGCCTGCGCTGCGATGGCGGCCTGCAGACTGCCCGCGATGTGCTGATCGCTGCGATGCTCGGTGCGGACGAGTTTGCGTTCGGCACCGCCGTTCTGGTGGCGCTGGGCTGCGATATGGCGCGGCAGTGTCATCTCAACACCTGCCCCACTGGCATTGCCACGCAGCGCCCTGATCTAAGGGCGAAGTTCCGTGGCAAGCCGGAGCACATCGTGCGCTTCTTTGAAGCACTGGCCTTCGATGTGCAGTGCGCCTTAGCCGAGCTGGGAATCGCCCGCCTGGAGGACGCCATCGGGCGCACTGATCTGTTGCATCAAGTGGGGCAGCAGAGCGGCCTGGATCTCACGCGCATGCTCCAATTCACCGAGGGCAGAGCGCGATGTTGGGGAGGCGTGAGGAATGCTCGCCCGGAGACGGAAGCCCCCGTCGACGACGCGTGGCAGCAGCCGGCCCTGGCAGCAGCCCGTGGGAGCATACCTTTTACAGTGCGGGCTGAGGTAGCAAACCAGGACCGCACGCTGGGCGCGCGGCTTGCCGGCGCACTCGCGGAGGAGCGCCTGGACAAGGCGGAGCCTGCGGCCTCCATTCGACTGGAACTGCACGGTGTCGCCGGTCAGTCGCTGGGAGCGTTCGCAGTGCGCGGCATGCACCTGATCCTGAATGGCTTTGCCAATGATTTTGTGGGTAAAAGCCTCAGCGGTGGCGAGATCGTGCTGCGCGCGGAAGGTACGGCCGCCAGCGACAGCGCACACCATGTGCTGCTCGGCAACGTGGCGCTCTATGGCGCAACCAGCGGCCGTCTGTTGGCAGCGGGTCGCGCGGGCGAGCGCTTCGCGGTCCGTAACTCCGGAGCGACGGCGGTGGTCGAGGGTGTGGGCGATCATGGCTGCGAGTACATGACCGGAGGCGAAGTCGTAGTGTTGGGCCGCGCCGGCCACAACTTCGGCGCCGGCATGACCGGCGGCGTGGCGTGGGTGCTCGATCAGGACGGGAGTTTCCTCCGCGACTCGCGGTACCACGCGGGGTTCCTGCGGGCTGATCCCGCCGCCGGAATTGAGCCTGATCAACAGGAACGGCTGCGGTCGCTGCTCACTCAGCACGTGCAGGAGACACGAAGCCAGCGCGGCGCACGCATGCTCGCGCGATGGGAATCGACGCTCGGAGCGATGGTGCGTCTCACGCCGTCGGGTGCAGTCGCCTAGGGTGGTGTGTCAACGTCGATGGGGTTGCGAAAAATAGACCCAAATCCTTCGACTCGGCACCCGTACGCTGGGCTCAGGATGACCGGCAGGCCATTCAGAATTTGTAGAGCGCCTCAGCATCGTCGCGCAGCACCATCCGCGCAAGTTCCCGTGCACGCGCGCGATTGATCTCGCCATCGGCCTCCATGCCGCTCAGGGCGATGCCGAGCGCCTGCCGCGCATTCCGGTTGGCAATCCAGGTGGATTCCGCCCAACCCAACCCATCGGAGTAGGGATATCCATCCGTTCCGTACAACACCTTCTCCGGATTCCACTCCAGCCATTCCCGCAGCCACTGTGACAAGGTATGCGGAGTCATGGTGAGCGACTGTTGCGAAATATCCAAATAGACGTTCGGCTTTTGCAGCAGCGCTCCTGCCTCTCGCACATAGGGCCATCCGCCATGCAGCAACACGAAGTTGGTCTTCCTCAGCCGGGGGTCATTGAACACCGGCTCCAGCAGCAGGGGATTGGCTCCGGCCACGGAAAAATAGCTGCCACCGCCCGCCATCGCGTGGAGATGCACGGCCATGCCAAGCCGTCCGCACTCTTTCGCGATGTAGCGAAACAGGAAGTCTTGAAGCAGTTTGTACCCCGCATCGTCTGGTTTGCCGCCTGCAACCCATTGGGCGTAGACCTGTTCCGCTTCCGCCGGAGCCGGATCGCTGAAGGCGAGCGACCGCAAGTAGGCCACCTCGAACTTTTCCGCCACGGCGCCCTGGCCCCGCTGTCGCTCAAGCGTGGGCGTCACCACGTTGTTCAAGTATTGCTTTAAGTTTGAAGGAAGAACGTCCATGCCGTTTTGCTTCAGATATTGCGCGCGCAGCGCATCCTCCAAAGTGAAGAATTGTTTCCGGTCCGGCGAGACTGCCGCCATGCCGCTGTTGTCCAAGGGGAAGAGCAACGGGTCAGCGTAGGGAACCCAGCGGAATCGTGGAGGCTCCACCCCTCTCCCCAGGGTCACTCGATTGGCCAGCATGGTCTCGATGCCGGCTTGGTCGAGCACCCACGCTGGATAGTGCTCCCCCTGCTGCGCTTTGACGCGGGCCCTTGCTGCCTCGAGCCGCTTGCTGCCGTTCGCGTCGAGCGGCGGCGGAGTGTCGAATCCGTAGAGCGCCTTCCAGGCTGCTCCCAACAACGGAAAGTCGGGCCGCAAGGCTACTGGATCGGACTGCGGTTCCATTGAGTCCACCGGCAGCGCGTCGAAGCCTCTGTCTGTGGAGTCCAGCGGGGGCGCCAGCACCGGGTGCGCATGGTTGTCGATGGCACGGATCGCGGCGATTTCCTGTGCGATGGCCGGATCTATCTGTTGACCGGATGCCGAAGCAGCGGTCATCATCAGCACCATCATCACTGCAAAGGAAATTGTCCGCCGGATTGGGTTGATAATCTCGCTCACGAAGCGAGTGTAGCGGTTCAGTTGAAACAGAGCAGGGTGCGGCTCAACCATATCAGTGCGCGAGTTCGGTCAATCGGCGGGTAAGGAATTCCTGCTCCGGCCCCTGCCGCGTAAGGCTGAGAGCCCGCTCGTAGGAGATGCGAGCTTCCGCCGTTCTCCCCAACCTTCGACACAGATCCGCGCGCGCCGAGTGCGCGAGATGGTAATCCTGCAGCTCGCCGCGCGCCAGAATGGCATCGACGAGTATGAGACCGGCGAGCGGATCGTCGCGCATCGCCACCGCAACGGCACGGTTCAGTTCGACCACGGGGGAGGGATAGATGCGCACCAGCACGTCATACAGCCCGACGATCTGGGGCCAGTCCGTCGCAGTCGCATCCGGCGCCTCAGCGTGCACTGCGGCGATGGCCGCCTGCAATGTATATGGACCGATTCTGCGTGACGACAACGCCCGTTCGACGAGCGCTGATCCTTCCGCGATCTGAGCCCGATTCCAGATCGAGCGGTCCTGGTCATTCAAGAGCACCAACTCACCTGCCGCGGACGTACGCGCGTCGCGGCGCGATTCGTGGAACAACATCAGCGCCAGCAGTCCCATGACTTCAGGCTCCGGCAACAGCTCATGAAGCAGGCGGCCGAGACGGATCGCTTCGCGCGACAGATCGGACCGCGTCAGCGACTGGCCCGAAGATGCGGAATACCCTTCGTTGAATACCAGATAGATGACGTGGAGCACGACATCCAGTCTGTCGGGAAGCTCTGTCAAAGACGGAACCTTGTAGGGAATGTGCGTGTCGCGGATCTTCGCCTTCGCACGTACGATGCGTTGGGCAACGGTGGGCGCAGCCGTAAGAAAGGCGTGCGCGATCTCTTCGGTCTGTAGGCCGCATACCTCGCGCAGCGTCAACGCGACCTGGGCATCCGGCGGAAGGGCCGGATGACAGCAAGTGAAGATCAGCCGCAGCCGATCATCCTCGACGGTCGAATCATCGGGCTCGATGGCTTCGGCCGCTTCGGCGTCGAGGGGCTGGGCGAATTCCCCGAGCGACGCGTCGAACCGAGCGCGCCGGCGTATACCGTCGATGGCCTTGAAGCGGCCGGTCGAAACCAGCCAGGCGCGGGGATTGCCCGGTACTCCATCCCGCGGCCATTGCTCCATCGCCGCGGTAAAGGCATCGTGCAGCGCCTCCTCGGCGAGTTCGAAGTCACCGAGCAGGCGAATCAAAGTAGCGAGAACGCGCCGCGAATCCGAGCGATAAATTGCGTCCACCTGCTCGCGCACCCGTGCGGTCGCATCCTCACTCATCAGCAGTCCTCTATTGGTATTGTCCAGATGCCGCCGTTTACCCGCGTTCAGGCAGCACTCGAGTCATCGCGCCGGCGGTGGCAAGCACTGACGGAACCATTCAAACAGGAATCACGATCGAACTCCAATGAAAGGAGATCAATCGGCGAGGGGCAGGCGGGCGAAAATACGTTAGCGCGCCATCGCGGGCGGTTGTCGAAGTGCTGAGATCTCGATCCGCAACTCATCTTCCAGATCGACCTGCACACCGGCATTCAGCTTGCCGCCTTGCAGGGTCAGATAGAAGACGTCGATGGCCATCTCGCCTTCTGTATCGATCAGGGCCACGCGGATATCACAGCCGCGGCGCGCGATGACCGCGGCGATCGAGCGCAGCAGCCCCGGACCATCCTGTGCCACTACCTGCATGACGGTGCTGTGGCTGGAAGAGTCGTTGTCGAAGGAGATATCAGTCTCAACCTGTACCTTGACAGGTGCGAGCATTGCGTGGCGGCGGCGGTGCATGCACGCATCGACCGGCAGCCTGCCCGCGACGACATCCAGCACGCACTGAGTAAAGCGGCTGAACTCTGACGGGTTCAGTTCCAGCGTGGCGAAGGAATCGGCGAAGAGGAAGGTGTCTACCACCACGCCAGCTTCGTTAGCGAAGGCATCGGCCTTCACGATATTCATGCCCAGGCCGGAGAGCGCACCCGCTACATCCGCAAAGAGCAGCGGGCGGTCGCGCGTGATCAAGAGGAGTTCAAAGAGATGCCGCACCTTGCGCACCGTGATCTGCACCGGCTCCTGGTCCATGCGGCTGGCGAGTTCCATGTGGCTGCGGATCTGTTCGGGCACGCGGGTCTGCAGGTACCGCTGCGGCAGTCCCTCGAGGAAGCCGCGCATGGCGTCAGCCTGCTTTGGTGCTTGCGCCACAATACGCTGCAGCAGGCCGGGGTCGCTCCCCGCGTGGTAACGCTGCTCATCCACGCTGCGGTCCAGGTAGTTCGAGGTGGCGATGAATAGCTGCCACAGATTTTCTGCCTTCCACGGGGTCAATGCGTCGGGATGTACGGCCCGGATATCGGCATACGTCAGCAAGCAGAGCATACGGAGATGCATCGGTGAACCGAGCCGTTCGGCCACAGCGCGGATGGTCTCCGGGTCGAAGATGTCGCGGCGCAACGCCGCGGAGATGGCCAGATGTTCGCGAATGAGCAGCAGTGCGGTGGCCCGTTCTTCACCATCCAGATCCAGCCGCTCAAAGAGGCTCTCCGCCAGCCCCATGCTGTGCAGCGTGTGGTCACCGCCGCGGATTGCCTTGCCGGTATCGTGCATCAGGAGCGCCAACAGCAAGAGTTCCGGACGATCAATCTCCGCCAGCAGCGCGGCGAAGCGCTTTTCCCAATCGTGGCTGGCGGTGGCCAGCGCGCGGATATTGCCGATGGCAACGAAGGTATGCTCATCGACAGTGTAGCGATGATACGAGTCGCGGATGACCAACGCATCGATGCCATGAAACTCCGGGATGAGCATCTCGAGCAACCCAAGCGCATGCATCGCGCGCAGCGCATCCGCAGCATGCTGGCCCAGGAGAATATCCCGAAGTTGCGCTCGGAGATACGGCCCCTCCGGCATATGCAAATTCAGCACCGGGAGCGCGCTCGCCAGGATGGTCTCGGCCCCTTCCGACAGCGTCCATCCGTGCCTCGCCATGGCTGCGAAGACCCGGAGGATAGTCTCGGGGTCGATCGAAGACGCGGCATCTGCGACATCGATCGCGCCGTCCAGAGCCGCAAAGCTGGTCTCCGGGATCTGCACAGGCCGCTTCCGGCTGGAAGGGAAGAACCTTTGCCTTACTCCCGAGGTCACCGGCACCGCGCGATGCACACGAGATACAGCGGCGCGAAAGACCACGCGTGCGTGCCGGTAGTAGGTTCGCATCCAATACGCCGGATCGGTGCTCCCGGCTGTATCCAAGCCGATGCTGGTTGCTGCCGCCACATCCTGCGCCATCCAGTTGAGGATGTTGTCTTCCCGCGCGGCGCGATAGTGCAGGAAGCAACGCACGGCGCTGAGGAACGCGAACGCCGCCTCCAGTTCGCCGTTGGCATGGAGCGAGACAGCGGCCGGGGTGGGCCACTGTTTGGTCTCGCGCACTTGACGCAGCAGCGACTCCCAGGCACCCACGTTGCAGTCGCGCAGTCCGCCGGGACCGTCCTTGATGTTGGGCTCAAGGTGGAAGATGGTCGACCCGAAGCGATGATGGCGTTCGGCCACAGAGACTTCGAGCGCCTTGGCAATGGTGTCGCCCTCCTGTCGAATGAGACCGGGAATCGCGGTCTCGACGAGCTTCTGAAAGACCGCGGCGTCTCCCGCGACATAACGGCGGTCGAGCAGCGCAAGCGTGAACTCGAGGTTGTCCGGAGCCAGTCGCTCGCACTCCCGCAGCGCCCGGGTGGAGGCGCTGGCGCGCAAGCCCACGTCCCATAGTGACTGGCTGCAGTTGCGGATAGCATCCTTGAGCTCTGCTTCCACTCGGCTGTCGGCGCACAGATACAGCAGATCGACGTCCGAGCAGGGAAAGAGCTGACGACGACCGTAGCCGCCGATGGCAACGAGCGCCGCGCCGGGGATGTCGCGTCCGCGGAGCCGCCATGCGTTGCGTACGATCGTGTCCACCAATGCGGAGCGTAGCTGTATAGCGGCCGCGCCATCGCCCGAGCGCTCGAAGCTCTGTCGCAGCGTAGCCGATTCCTGTTTGTAATAACTGGTGAGCGCGTCGAGTGACGAGAGTTCTGGGCACCAAAGCTCTGGAGAGGAGAGGTCAGACGTCATCGCGTATTCCTTCGGCAATTTTCATGGAAGCTAGAGAGCGGTGGGGCCGCGCTCATCGTTGCGGATGCGAATGGCCTCATCGATGCGGGAGACAAATATCTTGCCGTCGCCGATACGCCCGGTGCGGGCCGATGTGATGATCGCTTGAATCACCCGCTCGCACATCCCGTCATCGACAACGATTTCGAGCTTCACCTTCGGCAACAGATCCACACTGTACTCGCGCCCGCGGTAGAACTCGGTATGCCCCTTCTGCCGCCCGTGTCCGCGCGCTTCGAGAATGGTCAGGCCTTCCACGCCTAACTCGATGAGCGCATCCTTGACCGCATCCAGCCGCGAAGGCTGGAGGATCGCTTCAATTTTCTGCATGGTGTCTCCTCACGCGTGTATGTCCATGACCGAGCGTACGATGTTGGTTCACGATGCCCACTCGTAACCCTCCTCTCCGTGCTGCGTCAGGTCCATGCCGGCGCGTTCGCTTTCTCCACTCATACGCAGGCCGACGGTAACATCGACTAGCTTGAGCAGAAGCCATGTGCCGGCGACGGAGAGCACGATGGCGATGAGAATGCCGAGGCATTGATTGAACATCTGACTCCAATGTCCCTCGATCGCGCCAGAGGCGAGTGTGGCGCCGGAAGAGTTCTTGAAGACTGGATTGATGGCGCTCGATGCGAAGACACCGGTGAGCAGCGCCCCCAGCGCTCCACCGGCGCCGTGAATGCCGAAGGCATCCAGCGCGTCGTCATATCCGAAGCGGAGCTTCACCACCGCCACCATGCCGTAGCAGAAGAGCCCCGCGAGTAATCCGATGAGGAGCGATGCCATCGGCGGCACGAAGCCTGCAGCCGGCGTGATGGCGACCAGTCCGGCGACCGCGCCGGAGATACCTCCGAGCGCGCTGGGCTTGCCATTGCGGACCCACTCAGCGAGCATCCAGCCAATGGCCGCGGTGGCGGCAGCCAGATGCGTATTCACGAAGGCGCTGGTAGCGAGCGGCCCGGCAGAGAGCGCGCTGCCGGCGTTGAATCCGAACCAGCCTACCCACAGCAGGCACGCGCCGATGAAGCTGAGCACCACCGAGTGTGGCGCCATCTTTTCTACCGGATAGCCGATGCGCTTGCCGAGATAGAGCGCGCACACCAGCGCGGAGACCCCCGAGGTGACGTGCACCACGGTGCCGCCCGCGAAGTCCAGACAGGGGAAGCGTCCGCCCGCTACATTGAGCAGACCGCCCTGTCCCCATACCATGTGCGCCATCGGGTCATAGACGAGCAGCGACCAGAGCAGCAGAAAGAGCGCCATGGCACTGAACTTCATGCGTTCGGCGAACGCGCCGGTGATCAGCGCCGGAGTGATGATGGCAAACATCATCTGATAGATCATGAAGGTCTGCGCCGGAAGGGTAGGGGAGTAGGCGGGATCGGGCGTCGTGCCCACGCCGCGCAAAAAGGCATGATGCAGGCCGCCGATGAACCAGCCGCCCGCGTCGAAGCTGAGGCTGTAGCTTACCAGCACCCAGCTCACAGTGATGATGGCCATCATGGCGAAGCTCTGCATCATGGTCCCGAGCACGTTCTTTTTGCGGACCAGGCCGCCATAGAAGAGCGCCAGGCCGGGACCCGTCATCATCAATACCAGCGCAGTGCTTACGAGCATCCAGGTGTTGTCGGCCGAAAGCCTGGCGTCTGCTACCGCCTTGCGCAGGGCTGCGATGTCAGCGGCGGTGGGCGAGGATGCCGTCGCCGTCTGCGCGTGAGCGTACGCGAAGCTTAAGAGGAGAAGAATCACCGTCAACCACAGCTTGGGGTGAAAACGTCGCATCGAACTCCGTCCAGAACGGGCTTGAGTACACTGCGTCCGCTCTCGCAAAAGGAGAGCGGCTCATTCATTTACGGTGAAGAACATTCGCAGTAAAGAAGGTTTGCGAGAACCCGTGCGACATACGCTCAGCGACGTGGGCGAGCGAGTGGAGACGGGAAGATATTCGTTGCACTACTCTGGCACAGTTTCCTTCGCTCGCAAAATGAAAACTGCCGGAACCTCCCGCGTGGGGTCTGCAGCGGTTCTGCAGCGCGAATTGCCGCTCGGGCATCTTAGACGCGCTGGCGAGACTGATCGAAGACGTCTGTGGCCGTCCGAAGGCCCGAACATATTCCGGCGGCCGGCTCATCATTCAAATCAGCGCGATATCGGATTCTCAGCAGGGGGCTCTCTATGCGACTCGTAATTCCAATTGCATTTTCCCGTGCAGCTCCGCCCTCGTAAGACTGACGGTATTGTGAGCAAGGGTTCCGCTGGAGGTACTCGTCAGTGGGTGGCCGTCTGCGGGGTGAATGTGCAGCACCAGATCGCCGGTGAAACTCTGAGGCAGATCGATCTTCACCGTCCATGCATGGTCTGCTGTTGCCTCCGTCCGCCAGCCTACGGGCCCAAAGCGTGTGGGGCAGTTGCGCACACTGATACTTTTCCCGCGCGCGAACCAGTGCTTCGGCGCAGCCTTCTGCAGATGACAGACATCGCGATTACTCTCCTCGTAACAAAGCAGCCAGCGAAGGCCCATTGCAGGCTGCAGGACGCTGTTGACGACGGAAGACCAGAAGTAAGGGTTGCCCTCCGTTGGATAGCCGCCCGGTAGATACGCATCCTCCGGGGAGTAGAAGTTCCCGGAATCGGCTGCATAGCAGCACAGACTGTAGAGGGTTAAGAGAAACGGCCGGTAGTCCTCCTGCCGTATCTTGACGGACAGGGTTCCATGCGCCATGAAGTTCGAGGTGCGCGGAGCCGCCCCATCGGTGTGCAGACCCGCGATCTGCATTCCGGCGATCTCGCGGTGCCTCAGGTGGCCGAGGTCAAAGGCCGGATCGCCCCAGTCCGCGGTAAAGAAATCCATCATGAAGCGATGGTTTTCATAGGTTTCCAGCTCCACCGGCTTGCGAACGGTATCCTCCGGCGTGAAGGGTGTAATGCCGGCAGCGCGCCGCTCCGGTGTGCTGGCCGCGATGGTGGCCTCGATGGACCGCTGAATGAGCGGCCGCATCTCGGCAGCGGTCGCGGCATAGCGCGTGCTGCGCGCCGCGTATTCCGGCTTGTTCTGCTGCTGCGCAATGCGGGCCAGCACGCGGGCATGTTCGACCAGGCCGCGCCAGGCCCAAACGGCATTTTGGTAGTAGTACGGATGTGATTGCGGGTAATCGTTTTGCGGGTCGCCCAGGTCGGCCTCCGGCGAGCCCCAGATCAAACCGTAGTGGCGATCTTCCGGATTGAAGTGCTGCTTGCTGTACTCGTAACGGTCCAGCACGTAATCCAGCATCTCTTCAAGCGGCAGCAATTTCGTTTCGAATGCGGCGGCATCGCCGGTGTAGTCATACGCCCGCGCTGCATTCCACAGAAACACGCCCACATTGAGCGGCGCCTCCACCTGGTCCTGCGTGTTGTAGAGGAAGTTTCCATCGGGCAGGATATAGTTTGCGAGATAGAACTCGAAGTAAGGCTCGACCTCACGCGTCAGGTTCCATAACTGCTGTGCCCAGACAAACTCATAGTGTGCCACGGGAAAGAGCGCATGGCTACGCTCCGGGATCTTGGTGTAGGCTCCTTCTCCGATCTGGTATGTAGGGTGGAGACCGCGATAGCTCGCGCGGGAGAGTGTGATGCCGGCCCGCGCGGAGTTCAAAAGCCACTCGTCCGGAATCTCAATTGGCATCGTGTCTTCGTAGAAGTCATGCCAATGGTTCCAAATGCCCGCAAGGGCTGCGTAGAAGGAGTCGGGCGTTGAATTGAAGTAGCGGTCAACGTAGGCGGGCTGATGCCCGCGCACTGAGCTGCCCTGTTCTGCTGCGTCCGGGTTCGTAGATCGCACGCGCCCCATCGGCTTCGCATCGGCGCCCGGCGGCAGCAGCACCATGCATTCGTAACCGGCGCGGTATTCCGGGTTCCATACGCCGATATCCGCAACCGGAAGATATCCGCCCAGGAGTGTGCGCTTGCTGTATCCGGGAACGTAGTCATAAATTTGCGGCTCATTGCCGGTGAGCAGGTCTGAAGGGTCGAAGGCAAAACCGGCGCGGTCCGGCGCCCAGGCGGTGTCGTCGGCCTGATGAATCTGCCGGCTCTTGCCGGTCTCGTCCAAAAAGAGCGATCGCCGCGGCCCTCCCTCCTCGTTCGCCACCAGCGTCCATCCGGTGTACTCCTTTCCCAGCGCCGCGACGTTCTCGTAGCAGGGGTCTTCGATCGAATTCAAGATGAAATCTCCAGCGGTATCCGGTCCCGGTACAAAGTGCGCCGCACGCACGAGTTTGGCTCCGCTATTCGCGATCTGCCGGGGCCGGATGCTCTCAAGCTGACCAACGTACTTAGGGACGTTCGCAATCGTGCCTCCAGCGACTGTCACGTAGGCGATGGCACCGCGATGCGTCACCTGCTTTTCAAAGACGACCGTGGGGTTGCCATTCATATCGGCTACGGCCAGCAATTGCCAGCCGTCGACTTCATCTCCATGATGGAGCACTCTGCCACCTGCGACCGTAACGCCTTCACGCGTGATACTGCTAACCGCGGGCGCCCTGGCGAGGGCCTCGCGCTCTCCGGTCAGGAACAGCGTGTACTCGTTTGCGATGCGCCCTGGACGATAACCGGCCCGCGCTGCACCGGCGGCTGACCGGGCCGGGTCTGCGATTGCGCACACCCAACCGGAGAGCCGGGAATACTCCAGCGCGCCGGCAGCGCTCATCGCCTTCACAAATGTGCGCCGACTCATCCTGGACATCTGTGGTCCTCCTTCTTTGACAGTGCAATAGTCTTACAGCTACATCGAACGCTTCGTTCCTGATTTAACTGCCGGGCGAGCGAGGATGAAGCTTGTAGAGAATGAGAAGATTGCGATCTGGATCATCGAAAGCGCGAAAGCTGGCGACGCGCTCGAGCGAGAATTGTGTGTGCAGGTCTTGCAGGGTACCGGGATCCAGTTCATTCCAGGCAGCATACCAGCCAGGCTGATACCTGCGGATACGATCAGGCAGATCCATGGTGCCATAGTCGTCACAGATGCTAGGTAGTCCGGTGATCAGGGTGATGTCGTTCCCGCTGATGGAGAGCAGAAGCCGATTGCCATTGGGATGATTGTCGATGTAGTGGGTCAGGTTCTCGGCTGCGTGGACGAACGTGTATTCAGGACGGCAGACAAAGCGCACTGTACGTATTCCGTTGAGCGACGCTGAGACGATGATGACAACCAGAGCGGCGATTCCAAGCGTACGTTGTTTGCGCAACAAGGCGGCGGCAGCCAGTACTACTATCAAGAATATGAAAGCCGCTACCACGGCATAGTATCGCGGCTGCATATTGTTGTGGTAGCCGATGAAGAAGACGTACCCAAAGATGGCAAATAAAGAAGAGACAAAAGTTGGATTGCGCCACAGCAACCGCGCTACGAAGAGAGATGCTGCAACCAGGGCAACACCGAGCAAGACAAGGGTCTTATCTATCCACAACAGGCCGTGCATAGCGCACAAAAACGCTGCACACCACCCCAGAATCGTATTCGGTTGCGGGAAGTGATTGGCAGAAAAGAAATACTTATAGTCCGCCAGATAGTGCGGCTGCACGAGCACGACATAGTAGCTGCCCCAGAGCAGACCAGCTACCGCACCCATAAACGCAAGGCAGCGCAGAAGCGCAGCAGGTCTCTTGCGCAGCGGGTATGCGAGTGAATATAAGATTGCTGGCAGAAGAAAGATCGCCGTCGTTTTACTGAGCACCATAACTACAAAGAGCGCCCCAAGAGCGATGCTGATTATCGTTTGCCGTGCCCTGGTGGCTGCGGGGGCGCCGACACGCTGCGCAAGGATGAGAGATGCGAGCGCAAGACACGTCAGTAGAGGTTCAAGGATGGCCAATCGGCTAAAGCAGAAGAGAAATGCGCTCGTTGCAATGAGCGAGCTTGCGAGCAGAGCGACCCAGCGCTGCTCCTGCGAACGGATCAGCGTATATGTCAGAAGCAAGTTGCAAAAGAAGAACGCGACAGCCAGAGCGCGGGCTGCTTGAATGCTAACTCCAGTGAAGTGAAAAAGGACCCACTCGAGCAACGGCCATATAGGGGCAACGACGGCAGTATTCAGATCTCCCGGAACGAACCACGAGCCGCGAACAAAGGACTGGATAGCGGCGTTCCCCCACCATCCTTCGTCTGTATATTTCGACGGATCCATCCACGGCGAGTAGTTCTGAAAATCAGCGCGCAGATGAACCAGATGCAGAATTGCAAACGCAACGATGATGAGAGCCCACAGTAAAAGGAGCCAATGCTTCGATTGCAGTTGATGGACGGCCTTCCGCACGTTCAACCTGGGCGCCTCTCAGGGTGAACGAAGGTCCGCCATGCACTCGAGTGCATGGAGGGCAACGGGCGGGCCATTCGTACGCTGAGCAGCATACCCGGCGATAGGCCGGATATGCGAACTAACCCTCTAAGCTCTCGACGGCTCCGCAGCAGGCTCACGTCTCTTACGATAATCCAAGGTGCCGTCTCCGCCTATCCATCAGGCGGGCAGGTTTCTGCGAACTGCCCTTATCGTGATGAGCCGGCCCCGGATGCGTTAGCGGCATTGCCAGGACCACCTACATGCTGGAGAGCCGGCAATCTTTGGTCCACAGGCGGCAGCGGAGGGAACGCGGCGTGCGGCTCGGCTTGGTACCAGTATGCGACAGAATAGAAGTTGTCTGAACGGCCATTGGCATGCCCATGCTCAATCGTAGCTCTGAATGACTTGGTGAAGGGAATCGGAGCGTCGAGGTGAAAGCGGTAAACACTGGACCGGCTACCCGCTAGCTCCGGCCCCACGACGGGCGCTCCGTAGAGCTGATATGAGAATGGCTTGCCGCCGAAGTCCCAGGCTCCTAAAAAGTAATCTTCCGAACCTGTGCCCGCAATCGATGGATCGGTCGCGCCATCGATAAAGAACATATCGTCGCCTTCCCCCCACCATGCATCCTGGTTCTGCAGCACTGACATGGTTACGCCCACGTATTGTCCATGGCCTTTCGCGTCCATCCAAACATAGTTATCTTTGCCATCCAGGTTCGGCTTATCATTCACCGCAGGATCCTGGTTGTTGGCCCACTGATTGGTCCAACCGTGATTGGGCTGGGCTTGGCGATACTGCGCATGAAAGTAAACCGTATCGGCTGGGAGCGGCTGGATGCCCGTTCGGTAATCGATGTTGTAGTAGAAGCTGTGAATTGGCTCTTTACCATCATTCGTCACTGTGATTCGTGCATGCCGCTGGAAGGGCATAGGAAAGAAAGAATTCAAGCTCTTATCGCTGCCAACGGAGAGCATCTCTGACTGCCAGTTGTGGTACTCCCCCAGACCTAGTCCAAAGAAGTCTCCTATTGGAGCCTCGACACTGGGAGTGTCCTCCCCGTCCCAATAAATACGCAACACGATGCGTTTGAGATGGTAGGACTCCCCGGTCGCAATGGTGAACCACAGGTGCGAGACAATCCCCGGGCCGTTAGTGTCCAGCACGGTGAGCGTCGCCCCAGGGGCAACTGCACGGAAATCCGCATTGCCGCCCGCCGGATCCGTACTGGATGAGCGATGTAATGTGTAGGTCTGTTGCCGGGTAAGATCCGGCTGCCAACTGGGGGTCTGAGCGAAGGCCGTAAGGGTGGTGCCAGCAGCCAAAATCAGTGGAAGTAAGAATCGCGTCAACATTGTCTCTCCTTCATATTGCCAATAGTGCTAATCGATACCGAAGCTGTGCTGCATCTGTTCAAGAGAGACGTTCTTTGTCTCGGGATAGTATTTCAGAACCAAGAAGAAGTCGACCACCATCATCGCGGCGAAGAATATGAATGGATAAGCGCCGGAGGACTTCGCCAGCAGAGGAAATACAAGAGAGATGACCGCGTTGGTGATCCAGTGGGACGAGCTTCCGAGGCTTTGACCCTTGGCTCGCACGCGATTGGGAAAAACTTCGCTGATGTAGACCCACACCACCGCCCCATGTGAGATAGCAAAGAACGCAATGTACAGCATTAACAACCAGACAAGCCAATCAAGGTGACTGCGGGTGAAGAACAGAACAGAGATCGCCGTCAGGCACAGCGTGAGGCCGACTGTTCCCACAAGCAGCAGCTTCTTGCGGCCAAATCGATCGATAACCGACATCGCGAGCAGGGTTGCAACCAGATTTGTTGCTCCCACGGCGACAGCTTGAAGATTCCCAGAGATAGTGCTCGCTCCGGCTAAGGCAAAGATGTCGTTCAAATAGTAGAGGACAGCGTTGATCCCGGTAAGTTGGCAGAACATGCCCACGGTGATCGCCAGGAAGACGGGAAAGCGATACTGTTTGGAGAAGAGGGGATCGCTGGAGCCTGCTCTCTCCAGATGGACTGAGGCGACGATCTCCTGCAACTCTTCGCGTGCGTCTGGAACGCCGGTAAGCCGCAGAACGCTGAGCGCCTCATCAAGTTTCGATTGGGTGACGAGCCATCGCGGGCTGCGCGGAATGAAGAAGAGCGTAATTAGAAACAGGATTGCGGGCACTCCCGAGATGCCAAGCTGCCAGCGCCACTCCTGCAGGCCGAGGTGGAAGCTGCCGATCACCGCGTTCGATATGTAAGCGAGTAAAATACCGACGACTATATTCACCTGGAAAAAGCCGACCAGCCTGCCGCGCCATTTCGCTGGCGCTATCTCGGCGATATACATGGGACCTAGTACAGATGACCCGCCGATACCCAGACCTCCGATGAAGCGAAAGACTACAAGGGCCGTCCAGTTCCAGGCCAGCGCACATCCTATGGCGGAGACGATGTAGAAGATAGCCATGGCGCGGAGGCTATTGCGACGTCCGAATCGCTGCCCTGGAACGCCGGCCAGCATGGCGCCGAGCACCGTGCCCCAGAGCGCGCTTGCAACGGTGAAACCAAGATATCCAGGAGATAGGTGGTAGGTCTGGGTCAATGAATGCGTAGCGCCGGAGATGACGGCGGTGTCGAACCCAAAAAGGAGGCCCCCAAGAGCGCCAACAATGGTGCTCTTGATGACATGTGAGTTGATGGTCATTGAATCTCCGCTGATTGATTCTGGAGTGCGACCTCACGCAACTTATGCGAGACATGTCCTAGCCGTGCGGCCGATGCTTCAGGGAGGCCAAGTGGATACTTCGCGATCTCTGATCCCAGCCTGCCCTTGTCCCCGTCGAAGAGCGATACGCGCACGCTTGATGTTTCAAAACCGGCGCCGGCAACGATGCTCACGAGCACACTCCCAAGTGGCCAGCTCCATTCTCTTCCGCTTTACGCAAGTCTTACCTCGCCACAGAGGTGGACTTGAACGCCAAGAGCATCAAGCATCGCCGATTTCACTGCGACTGCCCTTCCAGCGGTCTTCATGTCCGGTACATACGCAATATTCACGTGATTTGCCGGATGACGCGCCATGAACGAATCGCGCGAGACGCCCTTGAAGATAGCGCTTACGATGGGCCATTGGCTGGTCGTCTGCTTCGATCTACGTTGCGTCTCTTCTGCGGGCAACTCCACGACAGAGCCGACCCCCATATCTACGTGGAGCGCCTTATCTGCCACAAAGATGCGGCTCCAGATAATTGTGCCCGGTTTTCCCACTCCCTTCAGCGTCCCTCCGCCAAGCGGAAAGTACATGGGTGGTTGGCGCTCGCTGGACGCGCCGGCGTACCCGCCCATGAGATGATTCGCGGGCGCCGCACCTGAGATCTGCAGGACCCAGACAAAATCGTCAATTCCGCTACCCGCGTAGTGTTCTCCCCATCGGACGTCGTGCAGGGTCGTTGTGGGATCGAGCTCCAGTGCGGTCCAGCAACGATTCGTCACTAGAGCATCCATTCCAGCACACTCATCGACTTCGTTGAAATGGGGCAGCGGGGCGCCAGCATATAGCTCCTTGCCGGACTCCTCATGGCGTACCGGAGGACGGTCCGAGTTATTCAACAGGCCCTCGACCAAGTCCGATGCCGGCGCCATGTCCTTCAATCCCTGTTGATATTGAATGCCGATCGCATCGCAGCCGAACGCGTCCGCCATTCGTACCGCGGCGACATACATCTTGCACTGTTCGTGGATCTGTTTGTCTGTCAGCTCGGATGCTTCGTCGGTGCCCGTAACGAAGCGCATTCCCTTACCATCGAGCCAGCGCCGCACTCCACTTGCCTCATCGTCCGAGACCGTCCTCATCTTGGCTACCAGCGCGGACTGGCTGAGCCGCTCCTTATAAATGCCCGCTGGATTCAATAACTCGTCATCGATGATCGCGTTGTACATGCCCATGCAACCCTCGTCGAAGACGCCGAGGATCGCCTTGCGGCGCTGCAGAGCCTCCGCTAGCTGCTTGCCCTTGCTGGCAGCTTCGGAGGGTATCGCATCCAGGTCCAGCGGGTGCACATGCGTCAGGTCGTGGGTTACGCTTCGTTGGTGAATCCACTCGTGGAGTCCGCGAAGAAGATAGTCGTCAGTGAAGTCTTTACTCCATATCGTGTTGAACTTCACGCCAGCTTTAATCAATGATCCATTCAGGTTTAAAAGGCCTACCAAGCCGGGCCATTGTCCAGACCAGTTCGCGACCGTCAGGATCGGGCCGCGGTGACTGCGCATGCCGGGCAGCACATGATGGGTGTACTGCCATGCCGCCGTGGCGAACACCAGATTTGCATCCGGATCGATGCCTGCAAAGATATCCATTCCCATTCGCTGGCTTGAAATGAAGCCGTTGCCTTTTTGCGGGTCCACGGGAAAAGCTCTCCTTACCGACACTCCCGCGTCTTCAAAGCAGCGCGTGAGCTGGCGCTCCAACTCTTCCTGCGCAGGCCAGCAAACTTGATTAGCCGCTGGACGCAGATCGCCGCTGGTGATGAGGACCACTTCTCGAATTGGTAGGTTTGCACTGGCATCAGGCATACAAGAATCTCCGATCATTGCTATATGCTATGTTGTTACAGGCTTCAACCTATTGATCTCAGTAACTGCTCGGATTGCGGCATTCAGGTTCGGAAAACTAAAGGTCTCATCAGATATTATCTTGCAATGCTTACCTCAAAGTTGTTTTGTGAGAAAAACACGTGCAAAGTGGCACTGCCAGAATCTAGCCACCAGCCGGTCTTTCCGCTGCGGTAACTTGCATCATCAAGCTCAGTGAGGGCCTGTCCAGTAACTGTTACTCCACTAGGTTTTCGTGCAGCTGGTAGTACAAGCTCATAGTGGCGGGTGACGGGAGAGTGGGCTACCTGCACGTCTATGCGCGACGGGTCCTGGCGGGCTGTGGCCACGGTCCCGTCATAGAGGGTGAACGTATCCTGTGCGGGAGCTGAAGCCGGAAAAACTCGCCACGTCAGACTGTTCGTGAGCGTGCTGTATTTGCTCCCGGCTAAATCCTGCGCCAGCGTCTGCGTGTCCGGTTTGATGAGCGGAAGGATGCTGCCTGCGCGTATCAGTATCGGAATGTGCTGGAGCGGCGCAGGAACGGTTACCTGCCGCCCACCATCCATCATGTTGCCGGTCCAGTAGTCTGTCCAGGTGCCTCTCGGAAGATAAAGGGAACGAGTAGAAGCCCCTTCTTCAAGCACCGGTGCAACGAGGATCTTCTCTCCCAGGAGATACTCCCCGTCGGCATCGTAGGTTTTCGTATCATCCGGCCACTCCAGCATCAGATGGCGCATGATCGGCAAGCCTGTCGTCGCAGCTTCGTGGGCATATGTATAAAGGTAAGGGAAGAGCGAGACGTGCAGCTTGGCGTAGCTTCGGAAAGTGTCAAGCGTCTGGGGGTCATACCAGAGAGTGATTGCATGTTCCGGCTTATCCCACATATGGTTGCGCATGATTGGCGTGAGAGCTCCAAATTCTGTCCAGCGCGTCCAGAGTTCCTTGGACTGGCCGTTGTCAGCAATGTCTGGCGCCCAAACGCCGAAGCCTGATAAGCCTGCCGTGATACCGGCGCGAACGACGGAAGGAAGTCCGTAATCCTGCGTCCAGTTTGGAAACTGATCGCCTCCCCAAACAACTCGCGTGTAACCCTGCGACCCAGCGTAGCCGGACCGGACAAATTCCACAACGTCAGGCTTGGCCGCGCGGGCGATCTCATACGTGATTCTGTGATAGAAGAGCGGATTGAGATTGGCCATCTTGCGTCCGGTCACTCCGGCAGCGAAGCGATCGGTATCATTGACCCACTCGCCGTAGTCCTCCATCCAGCCATCAAAATTATCCTGTAGCAGTATCTCCCGAACCTTCTGCTCCCACCAATCCACGTTCGTGGGGCGGGTGAAATCGATGTTACCGTCCTTGAACGGCTCGAAAGCCGGACCCGTGGGTTCGCCATGCGCGTTAAGCACAAAGAGGCCGTTTTGCTCGCCGGTGTCGAAGGAAGGGTTCGGTAGATTATATGGATCGAGCACCGAGCGAAGATAGGGATGAACGTAGGTCAGAACTTTGAACCCCATCCCGTGAAGCTGATCCGTAAATTGCCGTGGATGCGGATAGTAGCCGGTCCACCATAAGGGCCACCCCATGATGTCGCCCTTATCCATTACATCAAAGGTCCATATCGCGCTGACCGGAACCCCCTCCTGTCTTAGCTTACGCGCATCGTTCAGAACCTTTTCCGGCCCCTGGTAGGCGCAGATCCAAACTCCGAACGCCCAGGGCGGCGGAAGCGGGGTTCGACCTGTCAGAGAGGTGTAGTCCTTGAGCGTCTGCTTCGGCCCTTCGCCCACAAAAAAGTAGCAATCAACTGAAGGATGGCCGAGCTGTATCGAGAATCGTTGCTGCGCAGCGTGGCTTAAATCGAAAATGCTTACCTCACCTGTATCCAGATAGAGCCCGAGCCCGCGCGGTGTATAGAGAAGTGGCACTGGAATGTATGTCCAGTTATGGCCTGGCTGGCCCAGAAAGTCCTCCGGACGCAGTGTTGTTTTCAATCCATCGAGCTTCGCCTCTGCAAATCTTTCTCCCAGGCCAAAGAATGGTCCGCCGCCCTTGAAGTTCAGCTTCAGACGCGCATCGTCGCCGAGTTCTGCACCTTGGATGGACAGGCGAATTACGGTAGGAGAGATGACGGTAATCGCCAATCCGGCCGTTTTCGTCGAACCTTCAATCTTGATCCGCATCTGCCAGGTGTTCCCGTGCCGTTCGACGTCCTGGACTGTTGATGGCCTAAGGGTCGACGGCTTCTGCGCGTCGGTCCCCTGGATCCAGGTAATGCCTCCCGGCTCCGGACCTTGATGCTCCGGGCCTTGATACTCCGGGTCTTGATCCAGCAACTGCCAGGTAAGGCCCGTCTGCTTGTTTGTCAGGGTCATCGCCCATCGATTCTTCGTGACCTCCAGGCGCCAGGTCTCGGATTCAACACGCAACGCGTTCTTGGTATCTTCGACGTGAAGATGTGCGGACGGCCCCACTGCTTCGAGGAGTGTGCCCGTACCCAACGAACTGGGGAGGGTCTGCTCGTGATGCAGTTGGTCCAGCATCGACCGGTACTCCGGACTCGATGAAAATGGCTCGCTCTGAGCGGCAAGACCTGAAGTAGCAAGGCTCGAGGCAAATACCAGATACAGGGCCAACAAAATGGCCTTGCGCGCACATGAGAGTGCATCCGCCCCTGTTAGGGCCGCCTCAGCAAGTGGAGCGGCCTCATGTGGCACCGGCATACAGAGTTCCCTCGCTTTCTAATGTGGTTCGATATTGCGCGTTTCGCCTAACTGCGGTCCCGGCTTCAATGTGTTGCGGTGTGCATTAAGTCAACACTCTGGTCATTCGCGATCGCCTTATCGTCAGAGGGCTCGAGATCCTTTTGCGCACGGTTCCGCTCCTTTGCATCCTGTGAGGTCTTTTTATACAAATCGAGGGCGCGATTCATCTGCTCCTTTTCACCGACCGCCCGGTAGGCCCTGGCGAGCAAGTAGTAGGCGCTTGAAGCGTCTTTCTCTGTTGAGAGGTAATGCGTGAGTGCGGTGATCGCGGCGCGATAGTCGTTGCGTCGCAGGTAAAGCTTCCCCAGGAGGAAATAGCTTTCCAGCGGCGGCCTGTCCATGCTGAGCGCGTCACTCAGCATCTTCCCGGCGCCATCATCGTCCCCCATCATGAGCAAGACGCGTCCGGCGTTCATGTGCGCCGTCGCCGAGCGCGGTTGAATCTGTATTTCAGCCTGAAATTCTTTCAGTGCTTCTGCCAACTTGCCTCGCTGAACAAAACTGTTCCCCATCGCTTCATGGATACCCGGAAGATCCGCCTTCAACTTCAAAACTGTTCCGTACTCCTGGGTCGCTTCGTCATACCGCTGTTCCGCAACAAGGGAATCAGCCACGATCTGGTGAGCGCGATACGAATCTGGTGCAAGTTGCACAACGCGCTCGAAGGCGCGGCGCGCATTTTGCTCAGCTGCATGCGCTTGCCGGTAGAGATCGTCTTCCTGACCACTCGGGTTGTGCTCCGTATCAGGAGTGGACGTAACGGTTCCACCCATTTCGGCTACTAGCGCTCGTAGTTCCGGGAGGTCCGGACGGCGCTTGCTCGCCTCTTTGAAATCTTCAAGTGCCTTCTCCCGATCTCCTCGCAACTGAAACTGTTCGCCGGCAAGCTGCCATGCTCGCCCTCCGTCGGGTGCGATTGTAAGCAGCTTAAGCGTGGCGTCCCTCCCGATCTGAAGATAGGACTGACCGAGCGCGTACCAGGCATCAACGTTGTCAGGCGCAAGATGGCAGGCAGCCTGAAACTCGTTTACCGCTGCGTCATATCGAGATTGAGCGACATACGCATAGCCTAGCCATGTGTGCGCAACGACGTCTGAAGGTTGCATGTGAACTGCCTTCTCCAACTCCGGGACGGCTGCATCGGGATTCGTCAGCCGATAGAGCGCCAGCCCCGAGAATAAATGCGGCGTCAGCAGGTTCGGATCGAGCCGCATTGCCTGGGCGAAGACGTCGATTGCCCGATTGAGTTCTTGATTGAGATAAAAAGCAACGCCGAGATTGCTTAGAACCTCGGCGTTGTGAGGGAAAGCCCGTGCTAAGTATTCGTAGTTACGCACGGCTGCCGGAAAGTCGTTCTGCCTCTCCGCCGCTAGCGCGGCCTTGGCATGAGCGGCGATCTGCTCATCGGCGGTTTGCGCATAGAGAGGGAGGGCCATGCCAGCAAGCACCGCTAGCTTGGCAAGCATGGCCATAGGGTTAGAATTCAAGCCTCGCACCGAACTGGATAATTCTGGGGGCATTCTGCTGGGCCGCCATAATTCCAAAGACCGTATTTGAGTTCCCCAGGGAACCCGAACTCAGGTCAGGGGGAGCGTTATTGATGATGAACGTATTCGGGTTGCCGCCTGCGGAAAAGATTGTCCGGTTGAAGGCGTTGAAGAAGTTGGCTTGGAACTGCAGATCCAGGTTCTCGTGAATAGTCGTTCGCTTGGAGACCGACAAGTCCTCATTCACATACGCCGGCAGGCGCAGAGCCGAAATAAAATTGGGCGCATTGCCGAAACCTCCTGCCGGGGGAAGCGAAAATGCCGCAGGGTTGATGTAGAACTGGCATGGATCGCGGCCTGCGGTGGTCTGCACCGGACCCGAGCAGCTCCTTTTGTAAGCGGGATTCTTGAATGGCTGGTTGGGGACGATATTTGGGCGATAGCTGAAGCCATCGCCTGCGGCGAACAAATAGTTACTCGATCCTTTTTGATCGTATTCGATATGAATGGGCCGGCCGCTCTGGTATTGCTGGATACCTGAAACCGACCACCCTCCCACAACCGTGCCAACCACGCCCTTGTGATTCAGAAATGGCTTGCCGGGTCCGATGGGAAGCTCATAGGTGTAGCTGAGCGAGACTACATGGGGAATATCGGAGCTGGTAACGGCGCGCTCCGCCTTGGGGTTGTAGTAGTCCTGGAAGAACGAGCCGGCGAAGATCGCGTTTTCCGCGCCGGCGCTCGGTCCGCTGTTCGAGTCGACATCCCCAATGGTCTTCGAGAACGTGTAGGAGAGTAGAAAAGTGAGCCCTTGCGAAAATCGCTTCTGCAGGCTCGTCAGCAGGCCGTTGTAGGAATTGCTGGCAATTGGATTGAGCGGGTGGTCCGTATCGCCATACTGCGGCGTGGGCCGCGAGGCCTGACTGAGCGTCGCTCCGTCCCCAAACAGTGCAACAAAGCCGGGGAATGGCGGCGTGAAGCCGGCGTTGGCCACTCTCGGATCGGTGATCGGCAGAGACATGAACAGGTTCAAAGGCAATCCGGCAGCCGCAGCAGCGGCTCCATACTTTGCCTGGGCCCCCGCAGGGTTGATCTGATTCGGCTTCGACCAGTTTCCGACATGGTAGGTGTGGCTCCCTACGTAACCTATGTTCAACACCATGCTATTGGAGACTTGCTGCTGTATCTGAGCGGTCCAGTAGATCTGTGTTGGAGGGAGACCCGCGTCCGCGCCAATCCAGACTGGGTTGCCATTCCCAATGAAAGTTGCCGGACTGAGGGCCGCACCGGGAGCGACCACCCCACTCGCCGGAAAAGCACTGTCCCAGTAATAGGCCGGAGAACCCACATAATCCTGCGGTCTGTTGGTTTGAGCCAGACCAGCGAAGCCGATGTCGTATCCACCCGTGAAGGTGCCCTGAAGATTGTCGTTGGCGATGGGGCGGCTCATCGAGAAGCCTCCGCGAATAGCGGTCTTGTGCTCCGCGTCAGGCGAGTAGGCGAAACCGAGTCGAGGCTGAAAACCCTTGTAATAGATGTTTCCGATGCGCGGCTTTCCATTCCGGCCTGGGCCGTTACCGTAGAAGGTATAGGCTCCGGGAAGGCCCCCGGCCGCTGGGTTCGGTACAGTGGGATTCATGCTTGAAACGTTGCCGAACTTCTCGGTCCTGGGCACTTGGACGTCATAGCGGAGGCCGAGGTTGAGCGTTAAATTGGGGGTCGCCTTCCAGTCATCCTGAGCAAAAACACCGGTTTGCCACCAGCGATAGTATTGAGCAATCGGGTAATCGATGTGAACGTAATCCATGCCGCCGAAGAGGAAGCTGGCAGCCGAGTTTCCTGTGCCCTGCTTAAGGGCAACTGCCTGACCTCCGGCGAATCCCGTCCCGTTAAGGCCCGACTCGACGGGATCGAAGGTGAAACCGCCGCTGGGAATTCCGCCGTTGTTCAACTGCTCGCGCCGGACCTCGCCGCCGAAGGTAAACGTGTGGGCGCCGCGAATCATCGTCAGATTATCGTTCACATAGTAGCGGTTCGCGACCGCCGCTGATGCGCCTCCGGCCGTCGAGCCGAGATTATTGATCCCGGTTTGAGGCAGGCCGATTTGAGGAAAAGGGCTGTCCTTAGAAAATGGAGGCAGTCCCGTGAGTCCCAAAGTATCAAGACCTGGTCCCGCCTGAAGCGGCCCGAAGAAGTTGTGATCGCGCAGGTAACCGATGTTGAGATTGTTCAGCAGAGTCGAAGAAAACGTGTAATTGTGCGAGAGGCGTATCTGCAAGAACGGATCGGTGGTCGTGGTCGCATCGAATAGATTCAAAAAGCCATTGTTCGAAATGGCGTACTTCCCGCTGAAGAAGCTGCCGGACAACGAGTTCTTCTCGGAAATATGCTCGTCGATCTTGACCACCAGCCGGTGCTCGTCAATCTTCGAGTTCTGCAGGCGAAGAAGATTATTGACGATCGAGTCAGTGCTGGCCTGCGGATAATACTTCAGGATATTCTGCGAAACCGCGCTCAAGCCTGGCGTACCCGGGGGAATGATATTTCCCGGGAATGGGTCGCGCACTGGATAACTCTTGCCGTCCGGGCCCACGACGTTGTGAACCGAAAGGGGATTGTAGATCGCCCCCTGATACACCGGCCGCCCCGCGGGATCGAAGATTGGCGCGCCGCTGTCCGACGTCAACTGCGGACCAAGCGCCTGGGAGAAGTTGCCCGTGCGGTATGCGTTGGGAATCGTCGTCAGCGTGGCGCTGAGGGAACTGGGGCGGTAGGTAAAGCCGGTGTAGTCGACGAAGAAGAAGGTTTTGTCGCGGCCATTGTAGAGCTTGGGAATCCACACCGGCCCGCCGAAAGTGCCGCCGTACTCATTCTGCTTCAGCCCGGGCTTTTTGCAGCCGGGGGGCAGCGGTGTAATGGTGCAGTCCGTCCGCGCACGCAGAGCATTGAAGGTAGATCCAGCCGCATTGAGCGCATCGTTCTGGAGATACTCGAAGATGCTTCCATGGAACGCATTGGTGCCCGACTTGAAGGCGAAGGAGACAATTCCGCTGGAAAGGCCGTATTGCGCGGGCTGATTATTATTGATGAGCTTGAACTGCCCGATCGCATCGAGCGGTGGGTGGTTGCGGCTGATGTCGCCCGTCAGGTCCGGGTTCATGACGGGAACGCCGTCGATATAGACCTCATCTCCGTAGCTGGCGCCGCCGCTGATGTGCAGGCGGTAATCAGGCGTCGCACCCGGTGTCGAACCATACACACCCGGCGCAAGAACGACAAAATTCAGCGGATTCCGCATGTCTGCGCTCAAAGAGACCGGCAGATTCTTAATTTCTTCAGGAGTGATAACCGTGCCAATATCGGAAGTCTGCGTCTCCACCGCAGCCGCATTCCCAGACACCGTTACAGTTTGCTGCACCTCGCCCGTCTGCAATGTGACTGGGACAGGAACCGTGCTGCCAACGCCGACGACGATGTGCTGCTGCACGGCCGTGCTGAATCCCTTTGCCTCGGCAGTGAGCGAATAAACGCCGGCAGGAAGATTCAGGAAGCTGAACTGGCCGGAGTCCCCGGAAGTGGCGTTCGCCGCCACACCGGTAGCTTCGTTCTTCAGAGTGAGCTGAACATTTGGCACGCCGGCCTTCTGCGCGTCCTGGGTCTCTCCTTTGATCGCTCCGCGATCTGCCTGAGCCCAGATGCGGCTAGGGGTAAACATGGCCGTAAACAGAATCAGGAAAAGAACAACTCGCGAAGTTCTCATCGGTGGACCTCCGAAGGCGGCGATCAGCGTTGTTGTTTTTTAAACCTTTAAATCGGCCTCATTCAAGCATAGGCGCAGGAATGCTGTCAACCACATTTATTAAGGATGAGCTAAAGTGCTGGGAATCTAGCGTGTCGCCCCGTTGCCTGAGGCTGCCGGCGGTCTCCGCGCTTCGGTTGATTCACGAATCACCAGCGTGGGCGCGATCCGCACCACGAAGGGTTCCTTGGTCAGTTTGCCTTCGATGCGATCCATCAGGATGGTGGCCGCACGCGCGCCCATCTCATAGCTCGGCTGTACAACAGCGGTCAGGTGGGGGTGGAAAGAGCGGTCCACCGCGAGGTCGTCGAAGGTCGCCAACGCGATATCGTTGGGGCACTGCACGCCCAGTTCCTCGAATGCCTTGAGCACGCCAAAGGTCATGACGCCATTGCAGACGAAGATGGCCGTGGGTCTCGCACGCCTGCTCAACAGCTCCTTGCCCAGGCGGTAGCCGGACGCATCACGGAAGTCTCCTTCGAGAACCAATCCCGGATCGATTTTGATGTCCGCCTCTCGAAGCGCGTCCTCATAGCCCCGGAGACGCTCCCGTCCTGTCTGCAGGTCGAGGGAACCGGTTATGATGCCGATCCGGCGATGACCGCTCTGGATCAGGTGGCGCACGCATTCCTGCCCACCACGCACGTTATCCAGAAGCACTGCGTCCATCTTGATCCCGGACACGGAGCGATCCAGACAGACGATGGAGACTCCAGCCCGCATCGTGTTGCGGATATGGTTGGTGTCCTTGCCGGGCGCCGATGCCAGCAGAATTCCATCGACCCGGTAGGATCGTAGCGCCGAAAGGATACGGCGCTCCCGGCTGCTCTGCTCATCTGTATTCGCAGTGACAAGAAAATAGCCGCGTTCGAAAGCGGTATCCTCGGCGCCTCGGATAATCTCTGGGAAAAAAGGATTGGTGATGTCCGGCAACACCATGCCGAGCATGCGAGTTTGCTTGACTTTCAGGCTGCGCGCTATCTCGTTGGGGTAATAGTCGAGATCGCGAATGGCGGCCCGGACGCGCTCTTGCAGCTTGGGGCTGACACGCCGTGTGCCTCGGATGACATTTGAAACGGTGGCGATCGATACTCCCGCGCGCTTCGCTACTTCCACGATAGTCGGCATGCAATGAGTGTAGGACCAGTCCGCTCGAAAGCGATGTTACTTCTGCGGGACAATTTGCAGCCGCGCCGTGGTTCCGGTAAAAGGCTATATGGGCCGCAACTCAATCGTGTGCCTAAGGAGCGAGTTTCGTCCAGGTGCACGTGCTCATCCGGATGAATGGTCTTCACGTCCTCGGTCGTGCCGCCGCAGATGTGGCGAAAAAGTTAAAGGATTAACCTTTATGAGAGAATGAGCCCCCTGAGTGAGGCTCATCCGTCATGAAGAGAGTGCCAGCCGTGAAGAATGCCATTGCCAGAGCCGCTTTACGGCTCATCATCGTGCCATTTTTGGCATGCGGAACTCTGACAGCAACCCCATTTCTCGTGTCAATGGCCTGTGCCTTCTCCTCCCCAAGTGGGTATGCCGCTGAGTCGCAGTGGGTTCGGCCGCTCAAGCCGGGCGACCCTCTCATCTGGGGCCGTAAAGATGGCGTTATCTTTGGCCTGCCCTCTGAAGGGGGCTTGCGCGGTCCTCGGGGGCTCATCCGTGTCGGCGTGATTTCTCCCCAGACAGGGAAGCCGGAGCTGCTGAACTACATCGCGATTGAGCCTGTCGTGCTTGGTCCCGGCAGCCGCTCCAGCCGAATGGCTTTCAGTGAGTTGGAGCCGAGCCGTATGGATCCAGGAGAGCGCGGCAAACGGCTATGGGTCGATCTCGGCACAACCAACTCAGCCGAAGACCTGCCCGGCGCCATACGCACACTGCCATCCCGCCCCGCCGCCATTGAACGATTGACGGTCCAGATTGATGTGGAGCGGTTTACGGCGAATGGCGCGCATGTCTATCTGTTGGCGTCCATCGACAGCGACCGTCCGGATGAACTCCAGCTAGCCGTATATGAATACAGCGATAGCCCGCCTCTTGAGGAGTTGACCGTGACCGCGACCATGGGGAACTACGAGCGCTTGCGTTCGCTGTGGCTCAAGGATCGTGTTGTGGACAGCCGCCAACTCTACGCGTCCTATGACGGCGACGCATTCACGGAGCACGAAAACTATCCGTCGGGCGAGATGCTGAGAACCGCGGATGGCGATGCAATCGCCCTCTGTACGTCGAACGAGTCATCTCCGTCTTCAGTACCTGGTACTCCCTCCGGACACTGGCATTACCCCCTTCCAAAGCTCACCCAATACTGGCGAGTCCGGGCGCATGACATCGAACCCGATCTACGGGTCAGGGTGAACGGACGGCGTATTTACTGGGCATCGCATGATCCGGTTCCGGGGGGAGTGGCCTTCGAAAACTTCGAGTTGCGACAAAGATATGAACCGGGACAAGTGTTCATCTTCGGCGCAACGGGGAAAGAGCCAGGGCAGTTCGATCCCCCAATTCCAGAAGTAAAGATTGTAGCGAGCACCGGCAGTCCAGCGCAGGGGACGGCCGAACGGCACAGATCCCGTTGATCATGGGCCTCATCTAGCGAGCGCATTCAGAGGAAGGATGTATGGTCGCCGCCATGCTTGTGTCGATAGTTCACGCGCCATGCCCTTGTAGTCATGCGTGCGGCGTGACGCCCGTTGGCTTCACGCCTTGCTCTTTCGTCTTCTGCAAACGACCTTGACACATTCTGTCCATTTATGATCCTATCGCTTGGCATTGTTTTAAAGGTTTAAACCAGCCTTCGGGATGCTGTGCTTGTGCACTGCGAATCGGCTTGGAGACCCCGCGATGAAATTCGGCTTTCGCTTACTCAGTATCTGCTCCGCCCTCTCCTGGACACTCCTGCTGCTACCGTCTCTGTGCACGGCTCAAACCGTCACTCCACCGCAAGGCAAGTTCTTTTCCACCTACGCCGAAGAAAGGTACTCCACCTACCAGTTGCCGGGGGATGGCGATCTGTGGCCGTCGTGCTGGGCAGAAGATGACAATCTATACGCGGCCAACGGCGATGGCACCGCGTTCACCGGCAATCCTTCAAGGTTTGACATGGCAGTCAGCAGAATCAGTGGAATGCCTCCTAGTTTGACTGGCGCCACGGTTGCCACCAATGTTGGAACCGATTACAGTGGGCCGAATTACAACCGGAAACCGACAGGTATGCTCTGCCGAGGCGGGGCCATGTATCTGGCCTTCCAGAACCTGAATTTCAGAACCTTCAATGATGCGCCGGCTGCCTCGATCGCCAAGTCCACAGATGACGGGGCGACGTGGACCTGGGATACCTCGGTTCCGATGTTTGGCACACCCGGAAACCCCGCCAGCCGCAAAGCCTACAAGTTCACGACAATCTTCTTTCTCGACTACGGCAAGGATTCTGAAAACGCGATCGATGGGTATGTCTACGCTTACGGGCTCGACAATAACTGGCGCTCGCAGGAGACGATGTACCTCGCGCGTGTTCCCGCCGACAAGGTGCAGAGGCGAGCGGCATGGGAGTTTTATACAGGGACGAATGGCTCTGGCGCTCCGACGTGGTCCAGTGACATCACGCAAAAACTGCCCGTGCTTACCGACACTCGACTGCTCTATCCTGTCATGTTCGGCACGGACTGTCCCCCGAGTCAACAAGTGGTCGCCCAGGGCGGCGTAACCTATGATGCGCCGCTCCAACGGTATATCTTCGCCTCATGGTCCTGCAGCACGCACGAGTTCTATGAAGCGCCACAGCCATGGGGTCCCTGGAAGCATTTTGAATCTACTGATTTCGGACCGCTTCGGCTTCAGCATAATCGCGGACAGTACGGCACCAGCATTCCTTCAAAATTCATTAGTGCCGATGGAAAGACTTTGTACCTGCAAAGCAATGTCTGCTGTGGCGGCGACTCCTACACGTTCTCCCTGCGCAAGCTGTACCTCGAGACCTCCACACCCGCGTCGCCCATGAACGGGCTATCGAACGACAACCTGGCCCTGGCGCCCGGAACGCGCGCCGTCAGCAAGAGCACACATTTCGGCTCCCTCTGCGGTCTCGATTGTTCAGATCAGTTGAACAGTGGTGTGCTCAACGTAAGTGAGGACGACTTCGACGAAGAGGTGAAGACATCCGACTGGTGGGGGTACATATGGCCTCAAGCTTACAGCATCAATCAAGTTGTCTACGAAACGGGCAATATGTTCCCGGATGGCGGTTGGTATACGGCCAAGTTGCGCGTCCAGGTGCGGCAGCACTTCCGTTGGGTAGATGTGACGGGCATCCCTACTGTGACGCCCGCCTATCCCTACAGCAATCAGGCAGGAGCATTCACAACCTACACTTTCGATCTGCCAAACACCTGGGGCGATGGTGTGCGCATCATCGGGAGACCCGGAGGCACTTCATATTTCACATCCATCAGCCAACTCGGCGTCTTCTATAAAGCATCCGCTCCGAGGCAATGAGATGAACCTTTTACCTGAGGTGTGACTCCAAACAGGCTTCGTACGCACAGAGAGCCTTTGCTGCGTTGACGCGTGGCTCAGGGGTTGCAGTCGCCGGCTTTCAGTGGAACCGTATATCTGTCCTGCGCTCTGAACCGCCAATCCTATACGAGATCGAATTGGCTCGGAGATCCTGCCATGAGCTTTAGCTGTCGTCTATGGCGAGCCTGCTCGCTCCTCTCCTTGGCGCTCCTGCTGCTACCCTCCCTGTCCGTTGGTCAAACCGACACACCACCGCAAAGCACGTTCTTTTCAACTGCCGCCGAAGAAGCGTACTCCACCTATCAAATGCCGGGCGATGGCGACTTGTGGCCGTCCTGCTGGTCTGACGACGACAATCTCTACGCCGCAAATGGAGATGGCACCGCGTTTACGGAAAGTTCATCCATGTACGACATGGCGGTAAGCAAGATCGGCGGAATGCCGCCTCATTTGACAGGGGCCACGGTTGCGACCAACGTCGGGACTAACTGGGCTGGCAAGAGCTACAACCGAAAACCCACCGGCATGCTCTGTACACATGGCGCCATCTACCTGGCATTTCAGAACTTGAATCGTAAGAACTTCGATGATGCGCCCGCGGCGTCAATCGCCAAATCCACTGACCGGGGAGCGACCTGGGCGTGGGAGACCACCACCCCGATGTTTGGCATGCCTGGCGACGCCAGTAACCCGATAGCCTACAAGTTCACCACCGTGTTCTTTCTTGATTATGGTAAAGATTCTGAACACGCGATCGATGGATTCGTCTATGCCTACGGGCTAGACAATAACTGGCGCTCGCAGCAGAAACTATATCTCGCACGCGTTCCAGGCAACAGCCTTCAAACGCGGTCGGCCTGGCAGTTTTACAGCGGCAGCGATGGCAACGGTGCTCCAATGTGGTCAAACGACATAACCCAAAAGGCAGCCGTCCTCACCGACAAGCGGTTGCTCTATCCGTCCACCTTAGCCAAGGCCGATCTGGCGAATCAACCAGTGGTAGCTCAGGGTGGCGTCGTCTACGATCAGCCGCTCCATCGGTACATCTTCGCATCGTGGTCCTGGAGCACGCACCAGTTCTATGAGGCGCCACAGCCATGGGGTCCCTGGAGTCACGTTCTGTCCAACGATTTCGGTCCGCTTCGGCTCACACACAATCGTGGAATGTACGGCACCAGTATTCCTTCCAAATTCATCAGTGCCGATGGGAAGAACATGTACCTGCAAAGCAATGTCTGCTGCCGCGGGGATTCCTACACATTTTCTCTGCGCAAGCTCTACCTTGAGACCTACACTCCCACATCGCCCACGAACATCCATTCGAACGCTGACCTGGCTCTGGCGACCGGTGCCCGTGCCATCAGCAAGAGCACGCATTTCGGCTCGCTCTGTGGACTCGACTGCTCGGATCAACTGAACAATGGTGACCTAAGCAAGAGCGAGGACGACTTCGACGAAGAGTCCAAGACCTCGGACTGGTGGGGCTACACATGGCCTCAACCTTACCGCATTAGCCAAATTGTCTATGAAACGGGCAACGTGTCCCAGGATGGCGGTTGGTATGCGAGCAACCTGCGTGTCCAGGTGCGACGGAACTTCCAATGGCTCGACGTCAATGGCGTCACCGCCGTGACGGCCGCCTATCCATACAGCCGTCAGGCAGGCGCTCACACAGCGTACATCTTCAATTTCCCCGAAACATGGGGCGACGGTGTGCGCATCATAGGAACACCTGGAGGCTCATCTCATTTCTCCTCCATCAGCCAGCTTGATGTCTACTATGGCGGGGGCAATCTGATGGGCGATCCTGGGTTCGAGCTTCAAAACAATTCGACGCTCTCGGGTCCGTGGTCCGCGGAAGGAACGGACGGCCATGGCGTGGAAAGAGGCGGCGGCTTTGCGCATTCAGGAGCGAATAACGCATGGATTCGAGATTCGACCAGCAACTGGGATGCGATCACGCAGACTGTGACCGTTCAGCCGAACACGAACTATACCCTTACTGGCTGGCTGGAAAGCAATTTAACCACAAATGCCGGATACTTCGGCGTGCGAGCATCCGATGGCGCGACTGTCCTAAGACAGACTCCATTCGGCGGCGCTTCTGGTTATACTCCCTTGACTGTCACCTTTAACTCTGGATCCAACTCGACAGTGACGGTATTCGCCGGCTTCCATGGCCAGAGCATGGATCGATGGGTCAGGGTGGACGATCTCGCTTTGCGGTAGTGGCACGCCAGCAACCGGTCTCGAGTGGATGCGCGATGGAGCGCCGATGAAACCTAGGATTAGACAAGGGTCCGTTATGTATATGGAATGCGGGCGTGATTGGAGCGATCTAAATGTATCTGGAGAAATATAAGCTGAGCGGTAAGGTCGCCGTTGTCACCGGCGGGGCCGGCGGTATAGGCCTACCTTGTTGCCAAGCTTTGGCCGAGGCTGGTGCGAAGGTGGTGGTCGCGGATTCCGAGCACGGCCTGGCACAGGCGGCGTGTGATGATCTGGCTGGGAAGGGCTTTATGAGCGTGCCTCTTGTGTTTGACGTGACCAAGCCCGAGCAGATTGAAGCTGCCGCGAGCCGTGTCGAGATGGAGCATGGACCAGTCGATATTCTCGTGTGCTGCGCGGGCATAGCGCGAAGTGGGGTAGCTGCTGAGGATGTGACGGATCAGCATTGGCGGGATGTCATCGACGTGAATTTGAACGGGGTGTTCTGGTGCTGTCGCAGCTTCGGACGACGCATGCTCCAGCGCGGGCAGGGTGCTATTGTGAACATTGGTTCCATGTCCGGTTTTGTGGTGAACAAGCCACAGAAGCAGGCTTTCTACAATGCTTCGAAGGCGGGCGTTCACCAACTTACGCGGTCTCTTGCGGCAGAGTGGGCCGATCGCGGGGTCCGCGTGAACGCCGTTGCTCCCACATATATCGATACGGCGCTCACGCAGTTCGGCATGCAGGATGACACAATTTATAGTGTCTGGCTCGAAAACACGCCGATGCGGCGGGTAGGGCAGCCACATGAGATCGCATCGGTGGTGTTGTTTCTGGCCAGTGACGCCTCGAGCCTAATGACCGGAAGCGTTGTTGTGGCGGACGCTGGCTATAGCTGCTGGTAGAACGTAGCGCGTTCGTCACCTCCGCCGGAAGCACGAATTTGGGGTACGAAACCCCGCTCAAGGACCGTCGGATTCGAACTCTTATCGAACTCGCCGCAGCCGTACGATGTGCCTGTCTGCCCGGTTCAAACAAATTCCATAGATGATCGGGTTGCCCTTGGTTGAGTAGACCAACTGGCGAATCCTGAGGAGTGGTTGGGACCTTCGTATAGAGAGAAGGCTGGCAATCTCTGGCGAGACGCGAATCGCATCCACTTCCTCATCGGCATAAGCGAGTTCCACGCCATACTCGCGCTTAAGAATCGCGTATAGCGAACCGCGATCCAATTTGGCGCGTGTCAGCTCTCCAAACTCAGCCGCAGCTAGGTAGCAGGTCTCGATCGCGAAGGGCTCACCTCCACCCAATCTGAGCCGCTCGACGCGAATCAACCGGCTTCCAGCTTCGAGACGAAGCCGGCCGGCAATCTCCGGTTCTTTGCCAACCACCTTCAGCGATAGAACCCTTGACGCCGCACTCAAGTTCCGGCCAGCCATCTCCTCCGTGAAGCTCATCAGCCTATTGACATGAATCTTTGGGGGTGCCACGAAAGTGCCTGCGCCAGGTCTGCGTTCTACAATCCCGTCCCGTTCCAGTTCCGCCAGCGCATGACGTGCAGTCATAGGGCTGACCGAATGAAGGCTGGCGAGCAACCGTTCCGACTCGACCGTGTCGAAGGGGTTCAACTGTCCCGATTCGATTCGCTTCAGGATCGACGCTTTGATTCTCTTGTACGCTGGCAGAGCGTTGGTGCTGGTCGTCGGCATAAAGGCGTTAGCACCATCCCCAACGGGCGTCGGCCAGGCGAAACCTGCCGATGCCGGGCTCCCTTTCGTAGGAATACTGCTATAGAGCGGCTGTTAAAGCAAGGATAAATATAACAAGGGAGCGCGGCTCAGCTACAATTCGTTCGCATTTGGTCGCACGGGAATCACGCATTGCCGCACGCAGTGAAACATAGACGGAAATGGGCTTGCCCCTCTCATGCTCTCGCCAGCCCCATCGAATTGTGGAGATCGGCTCAAATAAAAAGAAGATGTGCGTTGTGTTGGCGAGCTTGACATCGGTTTCCCGACTCCTATATAGCAATGGACTGTCAAAATAATGATGGCATATCGCGGGGACGCTCAGAGCGATCGAGCAACTGGCAACGGAAAACGGCCAAAGATATCTCCGAAACCAACACGTCACAGCATGCTTGGAGGCCCCCGCATGAAGCTCGTCCGTTTCAGCATTCTGTTCTGTTGTTGTCTCATCCTCCTTTCCGGCCTGCCTTTCATGGCCAGCGCGCAGAGTGTTTCGGGCAGCATCCGCGGTACGGTGAAGGACTCCAGCGGCGCGAGCATCCCCAATGCCCAGGTCACACTTACCGACACCCAGAGGAACGTCGCGATTCGCACCGTCAAAGCGGACAACAATGGCTTCTACGCCGCCCCGCAGTTGCCGCTCGCTACGTATTCGGTTTCGGCTGAACAAACCGGCTTCCAGAAGGCTGTGGTGGACAATGTCGTCCTTCACGTCAACGATGCGCTCACTATCAATCTGACGCTGCCCGTCGGTAGCTCGTCTCAGTCGGTCACGGTGAGCGCCGCGTCCATCCAGGTGAATACGGAGAATGCGAGCTCCTCCACCCTCATCAGCGGGCAACAAGTGGTGTCGTTGCCGTTGAACAACCGCAATTATGAGCAGCTTGTCTCTCTACAACCCGGAGTGTCCTATGGAGGCGGAGACCAGCTCTACATCGGGCTCTCGAATCCGTCCGGGCAGACCAACGTGGTTTCGTTCTCCATCAATGGTCAGCGCACCAGCCAGAATTTTTGGACAGTGGACGGCGCCGACAATGTGGACGGGGGCACGAACCTTACCCTGCTCATCTATCCCAGCGTCGACGCGATTGCCGAGTTCAAGACCCTGCGCAATACCTATTCCGCGGAGTTCGGCAAGAGCGCCAGCGGCCAGATCAATGTGGTCACAAAATCGGGCACGAATGACTTCCACGGCGATGCGTATGAGTTTCTTCGCAACGACGATTTCGCGGCAAATTCGGTTTTGAACAAGACTGCCGGTATTCCACGCGCGCCCCTCCGTTACAACGATTTCGGCTACACCATTGGCGGCCCGGTGTGGATTCCGAAGGTCTACAATGGCAAGGACAAGACGTTCTTCTTCTTTTCACAGGAGATCCGTCGCGTCATCACCTACGGCAGCAGCACTCTTACCGGAGACCCGACTGCCGCCATGCGCAACGGCATCTTCCCGGCGGATGTATGCGTCCAGCAAGACGCCTCCGGGACCTGCACTCGAGTCGTCCCGACCGGAACACCGGTTGCTATCGATCCCACGGCGCAAGCCTATCTCAAGGATATTTACAACAAGCTGCCGCTACCAAACAACGCGGCAGACGCAACCGGCACCGGTCTCATCGTCAGTCTGCGCAACATCTTCAACGAAAACCAGCAGATCGCTCGCGTCGATCAGGTATTTTCCGATCATCTGCAGGCATATTTCCGCTTCGTCAATGACGCGATCCCCACCATCGAGCCGAACGGGTTGTTCACGAACGCCGCCGGGTTCCCGAACGTCAATACAACCTCCACTAACTCTCCAGGCCGCAACTATCTCGGTCACGTCACCTGGAATATCACACCGAAGCTCCTGCTCGATGGCGGCTATGCATATTCTTACGGCGCGATTCTCAGCGACCCGACGGGGCTGATGGCCACGACGAATTCGCCGGATATTAAGCCGATTCTGCCCTTCGTATCCGCCCTGCCGCGAGTGCCGGCAATCACATTTCCAGCGGGCGGCGCCGGTCTCACCACCTTTGGCCCGTATCGCGACTACAACCGGGACCACAACGCATTTGCGAACGTTTCGCGCATTTTCGGGCAGCATTCGCTGCGCTTCGGCGGCACTTACCACCATTTTCAAAAGCAGGAGAATGCTGGCCAAGCCAATGCGGGCAGCTATTCCTTCCTGAATACTGCAGCGCCGAAGGGGACACCAAGCTTCGATCAGTCTTTCGCCTATTTCCTCACCGGAAATTATGCCGCCTTCTCGCAGACCTCGGAAGACATCACGCCAAGCATCACCTACAACCAGGTCGAGGTCTACGCGCAGGACGACTGGAAGGTAACGCCCAGACTGACCCTGAACCTCGGCATCCGCTATTCTTTGTTTCAGCAACCAGTGGACCAGAACAACGAGCTGACCACCTTTAGCCCTACTACTTTCTCCGCGTCCAACGCGCCCACTATCGATACCAAGGGAAACATCTGCGCCAAAGCACCGTGCGCGGGCGGCGGCACTCCAAACCCAAACTACAACGCATTGAACGGGATTGTGGTAGGTGGAAAGGGCTCGAAGTTTGGCGACAAGGTCGCGCCTACCACCTCAACTTCGCTCCCCGTTTCGGATTCGCCTATGATGTCTTCGGCAACGGCAAAACATCGCTGCGCGGCGGCTACGGGATCGCCTATGACACATCGCTCGTCGGAGATATCGAGCAGAACATCTTTCAAAATCCGCCGTTTGTGAATAGCGTGAACATTAACAGCGCCAGCTTGGCGAACCCTCTCTCCGGCACGGTCAGCGTAAGTTCGCTTCCCCTTGCGCTGCACGCAACTCCGTACCAATCGAGCACCCCGTATACGCAGCAATTCTCACTCGATCTACAACAGCAAATTGTCCGCGACCTCATCTTAGACATCGGATATGTGGGCGCGCTGAGCCGCCACCTGCTGGGCGAAGTCGATCTGAACCAGCCACGGCCCGGCGCATATCTCACCAGCGGGTTGTTTCCCGGCGGAGTCGTCACTCGTAGCAATACCAATCTGCTCAACGGCATACGGCCGTATGTCGGCTACAGCGCCATCAACGCCATCGAACCATGGTTCGGGGCAAACTACAACTCGCTGCAGGCCTCCTTGCAAAAGCGCTTCTCCGATGGTTCCATCATCGACTTCAACTACACCTTCTCCAAAGCCCTCACCGACAACCAGACAGATCGCAGCACCGCGGTACAGAACATCTACAATATTCGCGGTGAATACGGACCAGCCCAGTACGACAGGCGCAATGTATTTACCGCCGATTTTGTCTACAATCTGCCCTTCTTCCGCGAGCAGCAGGGCTTTACCGGTCACCTGCTCGGAGGCTGGGAGTTTGCCGGAGTTGTGCTGGCTAACTCCGGCTTGCCACTCACTGTTACTACTTCGGCCGACCCCGCCGGTCTTGGTCTGCTGAGCGCCGCCAGCGCCGCCGGCGCTCGTCCCAATCAGGTGGGCAACCCGAGCGCGGGAGCGCCCCACACCCGGGCCAAATGGTTCAACACCGCTGCCTTCTCCGATCAAGTCGTCCCTGGGCAGGCCGGCAATGAACCCCGAGGCGCGGTTCGCGGCCCGGGATATCAGCGCTGGGACCTTTCGCTGCTGCGCAATTTCAAGATAAACGACAGATTCAATCTGCAGTTCCGCGGAGAGACCTTTAACACCTTTAACCACACTAACTACGATACGGTAAGCACATCCGACACCAGTAGCACTTATGGCCAGGTTACTGGCTATCGCGATAAGCGGATCATTCAGCTTGGCCTGAAGCTGGCCTTCTAACCCTCTGCTCGAGGGCGGAGGGTTTGCGGGCCGCACTCGCGTCGAGTATTCGACTGTCAGGCGATGGCCCGCTCCGGCGGGGCGTTATCGGGCTGCAGTGCTGGAAGGCTGTTCACGCTGAACTGCTTGGAACGTTCGCACGACAAGAAGGAGAGATTATCTCGCCCGGTCAAGTGGCTGCTGATCCAATCTCCGTCACCGGCTGCGGAACGATTCCGGCAGGTACCATGAAGAACATGACTGCAGGAAAGGTGCTGTGTCCTCCGCGTATGGCCGTATGGCGGCTCTGCCCACTTGTTCTGCTGGTAACCGCCGCTGTATGCGCCGCAGATGTGCGTGGCAATGCACAAGCCTCCCAGCCGAGCGCTACCGCCGGCACTGCACCACTTCTACTGCCGATGCCGCGCGAATACTCTCCGCGCGCGGTCGTAAACCTGGCCCACGGGGCGTCTATCTCAGCAGACGCGGACGTCGATGACCAGTTCGCGGCGCATGATCTGGCTGCATGGCTGCAGCGGTTGGACGTGCCGCGTCCTCGGGGACATGCTGCCGTGAACATTCGCCTCCTGCGCGCCAACTCCCGCCAAGCGGCGGGGCTGTTCCATGCTGCAGGCGTGAGCATCGGGCCTCAAATGCGCGATGAGGGCTACGTTATCGTTCCATCGCCCAGGGGCCTCGCAGTGATCGCGGATACACCGGCAGGTCTGTTTTACGGAACGCAAACGCTCAAACAGATGGTTACCGGGAGCGGAGCTGCGGCCACATTGCAGACAGCAGTGGTTCGTGATTGGCCGGCGATGCGATATCGTGGGCTCTCCGACGATCTCTCCCGTGGTCCGGTGCCGACGCTGCAATTCCAGGAACGGCAGATACAAACGCTCGCTGCTTACAAAGTAAACGTGTACTCACCGTATTTCGAGAACACGCTCCAATACCGCTCCAATCCACTCGCCGGACTGCCGGGCGGAAGTATGAGCCGCGAAGATGTTCGCGCTTTGGTCAACTATGCGCACCGTTATCACATCACCATCATTCCGGAGCAGGAAGCGTTCGGCCATTTGCATCACGTACTTACGTATGAGCAATATGCTCCGCTCGCGGAGACGCCGATGGGCAGCGTGCTTGCGCCTGGTCAGCCAGGCTCGCTTGATCTGATCGGGCAGTGGTTCAATGAAATCGTCGCCATGTTTCCCGGACCGTTCCTGCACGTGGGTGCGGACGAGACGTTCGATTTGGGACGTGGACGGACAAAGAGCGCGGTGGACGCGCAGGGACTGGGGAAGGTGTATATCGATTTCCTCACGCGCATACACGCCCGGCTGGCGCCGTTGCATCGGCGGTTGCTGTTCTGGGGCGATATCGCGATGAACGATCCGGCGGACGTGAAGCAGTTGCCCAAGGACATGATTGCCGTGGCATGGGAATACAGCCCGCGGCCAGAAGGATACAAACGCTGGCTGCAGCCTTACGTCGATGCGGGAATGGAGACCTGGGTGGCTCCGGGCGTGAACGATTGGTATCGCGTCTATCCCGACTATGATCTTGCCCTGCACAACATCCAGGGATTCGTCAGCGACGGTCAGGCGGAACACAGCACAGGCATGCTGAACACGGTGTGGAACGATGATGGGGAAGGGCTGTTTCTCAACGACTGGTATGGCGTGTTGTTCGGTGCGGCTGCCGGATGGCAGCAGGGCAGCAGCAACATCGAGCAGTTTCAAGCTGTCTACGGCCAGGTCTTTCACGGTGATACGACCGGCAACATCGATCAAGCGCAACGGGAGATGATCGCCGCCTATCACATGCTTGACGAGGCCAAGGTGAAAGAGCGCACGGATGAGCTCTTCTGGGAAGATCCCTGGAGCGCGGAAGGACAAGAGACAGCAGTGCAGATGCGCCCGCTCAGTCCCGCCCTGCGCCTGCATGTGGAACGCGCCATCACATTGGTCGCGCAAGCACGCGCAGCCGGCCCGTTACGCGAAACCGATGCGCTGGATGCGCTGGAGTTAGGCGCGCGCAGGCTCGATTTCATTGGCCAGAAGTTCGAGACGGCAGATGAAATCGCCAGAATTTACAACCAGGCCTATTCCTGGCAGTACGACCCGGAGAAATCGCAGGGTGTTTCGCGCATGCTCTGGAACATTTCCGGCGTAGATGGATTCTGTGAGGACATGCGCGAAGCCTACAGTGCAAGCCGCTCCGGATACTCCGACTTGTGGCTGCGGGAAAACAGGCCGTATTGGTTGCAAAATGTTCTTGTGCGCTATGACCTCGCGATCCAGCTTTGGGCACAGCGCGGGAATCATTTCCTATCCGCCCGCACACAGTGGAACGAGCACCATACCCTACCTTCTCCCGCGGAGCTGGGCGTGCCCGCCACTTTGGTGAATTAGCTTTGGCTCTGGCCTCAATGCTGGCACAAGTGCCGCACCGGCTCAGTGCTGTCGATCTGTCGATCGTGGCGCTCTACCTGGTGGGCATCACGCTGTTCGGTCTCCGCTTTCGCAACAAAGGTCGTTCTCTCAAGAGCTATTTCCTGGCGGATCGAACCATCCCTTGGTGGGCGATCTCACTCTCCATTGTCGCCGCGGAGACCAGCACGCTCACCATCATCAGCGTTCCTGGTCTTGCGTACACCGGCGACTGGGGATTTCTGCAGCTTGTGCTCGGGTATCTCCTGGGCAGGATAGTCGTCTGTTTGATTTTTCTGCCTCGCTATTTTCGTGGCGAACTCCTGACGGCCTACGAGGTGATCGGTCAACGCTTCGGCCCAAGGCTCCACCGCCTCACCGCGCTGCTCTTCTTATTTCTGCGCTCGGCGGCCGAAGGCGTGCGTGTCTTCGCCGTATCCATCGTTGTCGGAATCGCAATCGGCACAGGCGATGTCCTTTCTATCGGCATCATCTCCGCGCTCACGTTGATCTATACGCTTGAGGGCGGCATGGCCGCGGTTATCTGGACCGATGTGGTGCAGATGTTTCTATATCTGGCGGGGACGATCGTAACGGTCGTCAGTCTCGGTCATCTTGTGCCTGGAGGCTGGCATGCCCTTCACCTGGCTGGCGTCGCAACTGGCAAGCTCACCGTCTTCCACTTCGCCCTTAACCTTACCGATGCTTATACCTTCTGGGCGGGAGCGATCGGTGGCTGCTTTCTGACCATGGCCAGTCATGGCACCGACCAACTGATGGTGCAGCGTTTGCTTGCGGCAAAGAGTCTGCGCGACTCGCGTGTCGCGTTGCTGTCCTCCGGCTTGGTCATACTCATGCAGTTTGCGCTCTTCCTGGCGATTGGCACAGGACTCTACTTTTTTTACGGCACCTCCAACAAGGGTGTTGCGCCTGCCACTCCGGATCGCGTGTTCCCATCGTTCATCGTGCAGCACATGCCCAACGGCGTCTCGGGGTTGATGGTCGCTGCCATCCTTGCTGCCGCCATGTCCAACCTGAGCGCTGCGGTCAATTCTCTGAGCTCCACCAGCATGGTGGATTTTTACCTGCGCTGGCGACCTGACACAGACGAGCGCCAACGGTCGCGCATGTCCCGAATCATGACGCTGTTTTGGGCCATCGTTCTCTTTGCGCTCGCCCTGGTATCGCGCGGTGGCGGTCATGTGGTCGAGGTGGGGCTGTCCATCGCGTCAGTGGCCTATGGTTCACTGCTGGGAGTATTTCTGCTGGGTACACTCAGCAAGAGTTCGACAGAGTTGGGGGCGATGATCGGGATGGTTTGCGGGTTCGCGGCGAATCTATTGTTGTGGAGGCAGCCGCACGCGCTTGTCTTCACACTTGCCAGCGTACACATTACATTGCCCAAGATTGCGTGGACATGGTTCGTACTCATTGGATCTATGATCACATTCGCCGTCGGCTGGGCGGCAAGCAGAACGCTACCGGACAGCAGAGCATCGAGCGGCGAAGCATTGAAGATAGGAGTCTCCCTCCAGTGACCGATCGTCGCGTCCGCCTGCCGAGGCTGGCAGTTCTACTTATGCTTCTGATTACCTCCGCGCCGCTGCTCTATGCGGGCCAGAGTGCGGGTACGAATGCTGCCAGAAGGATGGATCTCTCTTCGATCGATCGGATTGTCCAGGCTGGAATCGATGCAAAGAAGTGGCCGGGCGCCGTAGTGATGGTCGGGCACGACGGAAGAGTCATCTTCGATAAGGCGTACGGGATGCGCTCGCTCGAGCCCACCAGAGAGCCCATGACGGAGGACACCCTCTTCGACATGGCGTCGCTGACCAAACCACTCATCACCGCGACCGCCGTAATGCAACTGTATGAGCAGAGACGGTTTCGTCTGAACGACCCAGTTGCGCGGTATCTGCAGGAGTTCGCGGCCAACGGTAAGCAGGACATCACCATTCGCCAGCTTCTTACGCACTACTCCGGTCTTCCGCCGGACGTGTCGCTGCAGGATGCATGGTCTGGCAAACAGGAGGGCTTCCGGCGCGCCTTTGCCTCCGTTCCGCTGACTCCTCCCGGCGTGCAGTTTCGCTACAGCGACATCAACTATATTGTGCTCGGAGCTTTAGTCGAAAAAATCTCCGGTCTCACGCTCGATCAGTACGCGAACAAGCACATTGCGCAGCCGCTCGGCCTGAAGCACACCCGATTCCTGCCTCCGGTTGAGTGGCGGAGCCGCATAGCGCCTACGCAATATGAAAACCCAGGCGTGGTGCTGCGCGGAGTTGTGCACGACCCAACGTCACGCCGCATGGGTGGCGTGGCCGGACATGCCGGCCTCTTCAGTACCGCGAACGACGTCGCAGCCTACGCGCAAAACCTGCTCAACCGACTGGCGGGACGCGCCAGCCATTTCCCCCTGCGGCGGCTTACGCTGGAGAAGATGACCTCGCCCGGCGAGCCGGCCACGGGAACGGCTTTGCGGGGATTAGGCTGGGACATTGAGTCGCCATTCTCCAGCAACCGCGGAGAGTTGTTTCCGGTTGGCTCGTTCGGCCACACCGGTTTTACGGGAACTTCGCTCTGGATCGATCCCACCAGCGACACCTATGTCATCGTGCTCGCAAACGCCGTTCACCCCAACGGCCCTACCGGCGTCACAACTCTGAGAGCAGAGATCGCTAATGCGGTAGCCACGGCTCTAGGTGTTCCGCCTGATCGTGGCAGCTACGCCGCGAAACTCACCGGTTACAACGAATCTCTGGCTGGCGCACGGCGCTGGCCGGCGCGCGACGGACAGGTGGAGACCGGGATCGATGTTCTCGAAGAGGACCACTTTGCGCCGTTCGCCGTGCTGGCCCAACAGCATGGCGGCAGACTGCGCGTAGGGCTGCTCACCAACCAGACCGGACTCGACGCAAAGGGTAAGAGAACAGTGGACATCCTGGCGCACGATGCAGAAGCTGCTGTGCCCGGCCTCAAGCTCAAAATGCTCTTCAGCCCGGAGCACGGCATCAACGGAACACTCGACCGCGAAGGCATTCGCGATTCCACCGACACGGCCACCGGCTTGCCAGTGGTTAGCTTGTACGGGTCGACAGAGGCGCAGCGCCGGCCGGATCTCGCTACGCTGCGCGGGCTGGATGCCGTGGTCATCGATTTACAAGACGCCGGCGTGCGCTTCTATACCTACGAAGCCGTCGTTCGCTACTTCCTGGAAGCAGCCGCTCAGACGGGAACGGAGATTGTCGTCCTGGATCGTCCCGATCCGCTTGGGGGCTCGTTTGTACAAGGACCGATTTCCGACCCAGGCAGAGATAGTTATGTGAACGTGACGTCGATTCCTGTTCGTCATGGCATGACGTTGGGCGAACTGGCACGCTATCTCAATGGAGAAGGTAAGTCTCACGCCGCGCTCACCGTGGTCGCGATGAAGGGTTGGCAACGTGGCGATTGGTTCGATTCCACTGGCCTCAATTGGATCAATCCTTCGCCCAATCTCCGCAACCTTGAGGAGGCCATCCTCTATCCCGCCATCGGTCTCATCGAGACGACCAACATCTCCGTCGGCCGCGGGACTGATACCCCATTTGAATACGTGGGAGCGCCGTGGATTCAGGGCGGGGAACTGGCGCGCCATCTGAATGCCAGGTTTCTGCCAGGACTACGGTTCGTGCCTGTCAGCTTTACGCCGCAGCCGCCGTACCCCTTCGCAAACCAGCTCTGTCAAGGTGTGGAAGTTATTGTGACTGAACGCAATGTCCTCGATGCGCCGGAAGCAGGGATTGAGATAGCCTCTGCTCTCCACCAACTCTATGGCGATCAATTCCACCTCGCCCAGATGGATCGATTGCTCGCCAATCGCGCTGTGCTCGACGCTCTGATAGCCGGGAGAGATCCGCAGCGCATTGCGGAAGACTGGCGAGGGAGTCTTGAGACCTTTGCGGCACGACGCAAACTGTATCTTCTCTATTGAGAAGTGATAAGCCGCTTGCTCGCTCAGTTTCCGGAGGCTCTATGACTCGTCTGCAACGAACTCTCGTCCTGGTCTCACTGCTCCTGGCAGGCGGCTTCGCCCGCGCGCAAAGTCCAACTGCCCAGACACCAGCCGCACAAAATCCAGCTTCGTTGCAGAGCACCGTCGAAGCCATTGCAGCGCAGCATCATGGTAAGGTCGCACTCTTTGCGCAAGACCTGAAGACCGGCCAGACCGTCGGACTCCATCCCGGCGAGCCGGTGCAGACTGCCTCCGTTATCAAGCTCACTATCCTCTATGAGGCCATCGAACAGGTGCGTGAGGGCAAAGCGCATCTCGAAGATCCCATCACCCTGCGCAAAGAAGATCAGGTTCTCGGCTCCGGGGTCTTGCCATTCTTCGACACGCCGCTCAAGCTCACGCTCAAGGACGTGCTCACCATGATGATCATCGTGAGTGACAACACCGCGACCAACCTGGCGATCGATCATCTTGGCCTATCTAATATCAACGCGCGCATTCAGAAGCTAGGCCTGAAAGATACCTATCTCTACAAGAAGGTCTACAAGCCGGCAGAAGGGCCGATGCCTGCCGATCAAAAGCGTTTCGGTCTGGGCAAGACTACCCCTCGCGAGATGGCAGAGGTCATGCGTAAGATCGTGACGTGCGATCTGGCTGAACCGGGCGCTCCTGTCCGGCCCGAGGACCGGCAGCTTTGCGGCGTCATGCTCCACATGCTCAGGAACCAGTTCTACCGTGGGGGTATTCCGCGCTATGTTGAAGAGGTTGACTCGACGGAAGCGGGCTCGGCCATCGCCAATAAGACTGGCGCTCTCGATGCGGTGCGCAACGACGTCGCTGCTATCGCTTCAAAGAACGGCCTGCTGATCCTTTCGATCTTCACCTATGACAATCAGGACCACAGTTGGTCCAGTGACAATGAGGGCGAGGTAACGATTGCAAAGCTGGCGAAGGCGATCGCGACTGCATGGTCGCCCGCCGGAATTGGGGACTTTGACGCGACGTACCCGCAACAGCAGAAATAGAAATCTGCCATGCCGGTCTCTTGTTCTCAGGCCCTGCGGTGATACCGGCTTTCCGTCAGGTCCAGGTCTCGCTCCACCGCCCGTAGCACCTCGTCGCTGATCTGTCCTTCATCGCGCAGGCGTATCAGCGTATTTCTCTCCGTCTGCGCAGCGTCCCGGCTAATCCCGCGCAAACGCCGGTAGGTCTCTCCAGCGGCCAGATCACCGGCTCCGTTCACCGCTGCGAGCCGGTGTTGATATTGGTGGATTAAATCGTCGTAGGTGTGAGCCGCATCCCCGGTCGCGCGTTCGCGTCCGGCCCGCAACTGCGCTAAGCCCTCCTCGATCGCTATCCGTCGCGCCTCTTGCTCTTCATTGGCCAGGCCGCCCTTGCCCGCCAACCCAAGGGCGCGGATCAACGCCGGCAGCGTGGATCCCTGCAGCACCAGCGTGACCAGGATTACTGAGAACGTAAGAAAGACAATCAGATTTCGTTGTGCGAATGGACGCCCATCGGCCAACGTGTACGGTAGCGAGAACGCGGCGGCCAGAGCGACGACTCCACGCATTCCCGTCCACCCAACCACGAATAGACTCCGGGCTGCGGGCGGCGATTCCTGCTGACGAAGCACGTGCGTGCGGATCCAATAACCCACCCATGCGCCCGGAAATGTCCACAGCAACCGCAATGCAATCAGCACAGCGCTGAATACGATCGCATAAAGCAGCAGCGTCCAACGCCCATACCCCTTGATCCCCCCGAGCACATACGGCAACTGAAGGCCGATGAGCACGAACACCAGCCCGTTCAATGCGAAGGTCATTGCCTGCCACACGGCCGTGAGCTGGATCCGCACAGTGGGGGAGTAGATGGTCGGGCTGCGCCTTCCCACGTACAACCCGCAGGCGACCGCTGCCAGCACCCCCGAAGCATGGGCCGCCTCTCCCGTCAGATAGGCGGCATAGGGCACCACCAGGCTGATGAGGATTTCGATCGGTCCATCGTCCAACAATCGCTCGAACCACGCCACCACCATTCCAAGAGCAAGCCCGATACCGAGGCCGCCTGCCGCCAGCCATGCCAACCGGAGCAGTCCTTCTCCAACCGAGGGCGCCTTTCCGCGCAGCAACAGCATCAGTCCGAATTCGAGCGCCAGCAGACCCGTGGCATCATTGAGCAGGCTCTCGCCCTCCAGCACATCCACGATGCGGCGTGGCAGCCCCAGCGTCTTCGCAATGGAAGTAGCCGCAATTGCATCTGTCGTCGATACCACCGCTCCGAGCAGAAAGCCCGATTTCCAGTCGAGCGCCGTGATGAAGTGGTCGGCGGTGTACGCCACTCCCCAGACCGTGAACGCCACCAGTCCGATCGCGAGCATAGCAATGCTCACCAGATTGTAGCGGAAGTCGCGCCAACTCGTCAGATACGCCGCTGCGTACAGCAGTGGCGGAAGAAAGATGAAAAAGACCACGTCGGGGCTCAGCGGGATCCGCGGAATGCCCGGGACGAAGCTCAGCACCAACCCAGCCACCACCAGCACAATCGGGTACGGAACACTCCATCGGCGAGCCAAGCCTGCGAAGGAAGCCACAAATATCAGGAGCAGCAAGAGCGTTTCTAATTCATGCGCTGTAGATCCACCGCTCATCTATCCCTCATTTAACCTTCATTTTTGCGGCCAGCGTGTTGAGGCTACTTCGACCATTGGGCTTGCGCGGCGATCGCCAGCGTTTCACACCTGTTTGCGGAGAACGAACCATGTAGGTCCCTAGGCCAACACGGACGCAGGTACCGCTCTGGGGTTGAGGAGAATGCGCCTTCAGGATATCCAGATCGCAGAAGGAATGCCTTATCCGAGCCGGTTCAGCAACTTCTGAAACCCTGGGTTCGAACGCAGGCCATCGAACTCTGGATCCACCCTCAAAAAGATGATGGGGTTGGAGCGATCCGCGTACGCGCTTTCCAGCCACTTGACAGCTTGATCACTCTGCTCGAGTCCAGCGTAGACAAGCGCGATGTAAAACGGCGAAACGTACTGCTGCTTTGATCGTTGCTTGAGTTGTTCGAGCAGTCTTCGCGCTTCGCTCTGCCTGCCCGAAATCGCGTAGACATGCGCCAGGGCTGCGAGCATGGGTGGGCTGTTGTGGGATCCAGCCACTGCCTTTTGAAACTCCGCAATCGCCAGGGGATACTCGGCTTTTTGCTCGTAGGCCTGGCCGAGCACCAGGTGGGCGAGAGCAAACGTCGGATCCATATCCGTTGTATTGCGCAATTGCTGAATGGCCTCGTCATACCGGCGAGCCATATAGAGCCGCCAGCCCAGGCTGAAGTTCATGCTGACCGAGAGCGGGTCCAGCCACAGGGCGCGATTCATCTCGGCCAGGCTCTCCTGCGAGCGGCCCATGGCAATCAGGTAGAGGGAATACCGCTGGTGAGCCGTTGCATAGCTGGGATTCAGCTCGATGGCGTGCTTGAATCCGGTCTCGGCTCCCGGCCAGTCCCAGTTGTAATTTAGCCGAACCGTCGCGAGCGAGGTTTGTGCCTCGGCCAGCGACGGATCGATTTCCATAGCCTTCATGGCCGCCGCCTGCGCCTTGGGAGCGACATCTTTTGCGGGCACGGTTCCTACAATCGCCGCTCCAATGATGCCATAGCAGTCTGCCAGGCCAGCGTATGCCAGCGCATACTGTGGATCGTTCTTCGTAGCCAGTGTGAAGTATTCGATCGCTTTGGTGAGCCCTGCTTCGGATCTCTTGTTCCAGTAGTACTTGCCCTTCAGGTAGTTCTCGTAAGCCTCGGCATTGACTGGGCGGGAGGCCACCAGTTGCCGCTGTTCCTGCGGAGTGAGCTCGATCTGAATATGGCTGACGATGGCGCTCGCAACCCGCTGCTGCAAGGAAAGAATGTCGCCCATCTCGCTCTCGTAGGTCTCCGCCCAGAGCGCGCGGTCGGACGAGACCTGAACCAGTTCCGCAGTGATGCGCACGCGATCCTTCGAACGCAACACCGTACCTTCCACCACCGCGTCCACGTTGAGCTCACGGGCGATCTCGGAGAGCGGCTTATGCGTGCCCTTGTACTCCATGGAGGAGGTCCGGGAGATCACGCGGAGACTCCGCACCTTCGCCAGGCTGGCGATCAACTCGTCGCTCATGCCGTCGGAGAAATATTCCTCATCTTTGTCGCCCGAAAGATTCTCCAGCGGGAGCACTACCAGCGATCGCACCTGATCGAGTCTGGGCTTGGCCGGTGCACGCTTGCTGGCATAGTGCAGCGTCAACCCGACAGCCAAGCCGATCAACGCTGCTGCCACCAGGCCTCCGAGCGCCAGGGTGTAGCGCCAGCGGAAGGGAAGCTTCCGCCCCCGGGGAATTTCTCCCGGCAGCGCCGGACTGGAGACCTCAGAGCCGGATGCGGTCAGATGGTGTGCCGAGGAATCAGGTCGCTCAAGCCGTTGATCGCTCGGCTGTACTGCAACGCCGGACTGGACAGCGCCGACGGCCAACGAGAGGTCCCTCTCGGCCTCATGGGTAGCGACCACGGTGACGGGAGCGATGAAGCGATAACCGCGGCGCTGCAGCGTTTCAATGAAGACCGGATTTTCTGAGGAATCCGCGAGCACCTCACGCAATCGCATGACGGCTGTATTCAAGCTGTGGTCGAAGTCGACAAAGGTGTCGCTCGACCACAGACGGCTGCGGAATTCCTCCCTGGTGATGACCTCACCCGGGTGGTCGAGCAGGATCTTCAAAATCTCACACGGCTGCTTCTGAAGCCTGACCTTGCGGCCCTGCTTGCGAAGCTCACAAGCATATAGATCGACTTCAAACACTCCGAATTGAATCAGCCGATTTGGTCCGGACATGGGACCTGTTGCTGCCGTTGGTGTCATCGTCATCGGCCTTGGGACCGCCGCCGAATTGTAAAGCTCCCGGATAGGACGGTCAACCGTCTCCCGCCGGCGCCTAATTCTAGTGACATCCACCGGCAAGTCATTCAATGCGTGAGACTTTGCCGGTTATCGACAAGTCGCTCGTGTGGGACTGGAAAAGCATTGCCATCCCCCGTCGCCAAGAGCAGAGTACACGTCACAAGTTGCGCGAAGGATGCTGGGCCGGCGCAGGGAAGTGCAAGCAGCCGGAGCGATTGGCGTTCAGCAGGTTTGAGAACCATCAGGCGGAGGCGGTGCGATGAAGAGCAATCAGACCAGAATCCATAAGACCAGGACCGATAAGATCAGGGCCGATAAGACCATTACCGATAAGAGCAGGACCACGATGCTGGCGGCGGTGTTCGTTGTTTTTGTGATGTTGTTGAGCACTGCAAGCTTGAGACCGTTGTATGCGCAAGTCTCCGGAGCGACGCTTTCGGGAAGTATCACCGATCCATCCGGGGCAGATGTTCCGGGCGCCAAGATCGTGATCAAGAATGTAGCGACGGGAACCACGCGACCCGTGACCTCGAATGGCGCCGGCTTCTATTCGGCGCCAAATCTGTTGCCGGGCCCGTATCAGGTGCAGGTCTCGGCGGCGGGGTTCGCGAATGTCATTCAAAAGGGAATCACCTTGACGGTCGGAGCGGAAGAGACGCTGAACCTTACGCTCAAAGTCGGGCAGGCCAGCCAGACGGTAGTGGTCTCAGCGGCGCCGCCGAGCATTCAATCCACATCCTCCACCATCAGCGCGACGGTCGATTCCACCACGGTCCGCGAACTTCCGCTGAATGGCCGCGACTGGACCTCGCTGGCCACGCTGGAGCCGGGCGTGATCAGTATCCCCAACCAGGCTACGACATCCTTTAGCGCGAACAAGGGAAACCGTGGCTTCGGCAACCAGTTGGCGAACGGGGGCCACCGGCCCAATGAAAACAATTACCGCGTGAATGGCATCAGCATCAACGACTACTCGAATGCCGCCCCGGGCGGTGCAACCGGCGTGAACCTGGGCGTGGACGCGATCGCGGAGTTTTCCGTGCTTACCAGCACCTATACGGCAGAGTACGGCCGCACCTCGGGCGCCGTGATCAATGCGATTACCAAGTCAGGCACCAACCAGTTGCACGGGACGGGCTACTTCTTCGACCGGGACAGCATCTTCGACGCGCGGAACTACTTCGACGCGCCCAATCTTCCCACGCCTCCCTTCCGGCGCATTCAGTTTGGCGCGTCCGCCGGCGCGCCCATCATCAAGGACAAGACGTTCATCTTCGGCGACTACGAAGGAATCCGGCAGAGTCAGTCCTCCTCGGGGTCCATTAACGTTCCCGATGCGGCCCAGCGCGCGCTGGCAGTTCCCGCTGTTGCTCCGTACCTGGCCTTATGGCCGGTCGCTCCAGCCGGGGCTCCGGACGTAAACGGCGTCCAGAGCTTCAATGTTTCGGTACCCACCAAAGCCACGGAAAACTACGTCATCACCAGGGTCGATCAGAAGATCGGAACAGGGGACGCGCTGGATGGCGGGTATTTCTGGGACTCCGGCCCGCAAACTCAAACCGATCCTCTGGGCAACACGGTTCACCAGGTCTTCTCGCGCAGGCAGATGTTCAATTTGGAGGAGACCCACATCTTCAATCCTGCATTCGCGAACACGGTTCGTTTTGGTCTCAGCCGGATTATCGGCAACATCAACGCGCCTGTCTCGGGCAATGCCGTGGCGACCGACAAAGCGCTCGCGATCGCGCCCGGGTCGATCGCACCGCCGCAGATCCCGGTTGCCGAGCTTACCACGGCCTATGGACTGGGCGGCTTCAACCGCTTCAATCACGCCTGGACATCGATCCAAGCCTACGACGATGCCTTTCTTACCCGCGGCACGCACTCCATCAAGTTCGGCTTCGCGTTCGAGCGCATGCGCTACAACATCCTGGAGCAGCTAAGCCCCAACGGCAGAATGAACACCTATCACACCTTGGCGAACTTTCTCAGCAATGCGCCCACGCAACTGAATGCGCTGGCTCCGGGCGGATCCTCGGAGGTTGGACTGCGGGAGAGCCTCTTCGCTGGATATGTGCAGGACGACTGGCATACGCTGAGCAACCTCACCGTCAACCTGGGGCTGCGGTATGAGGCGACGACGCGGCCCACCGACTCGCACACGGTACCGGGCTACACCGTGGCGGGGTACACCGTAGCGACGGCGGGCTTTCAGCAGATCGAGAGCATCTCCAATTGCACGCCGGGAACCACGCTCTGCGGGCCCATCGGTGTGAACAGCCCGCTCTCAACAAATCCGACGATCAAAAATTTCGAGCCGCGCGTCGGGTTCTCATGGGACCCGTTCAGCAACGGAAAGGTAGCGGTGCGCAGCGGATTCGGCATGTACGACGTGCTGCCGCTCCCCTATGAGTTCGGACTCAACACCGCAGCCACCGCTCCCTTCCAGATCATTGGCGCTGATCCGAATGCAACGCTGGGCACCGGAGTTGCTGATCCGAACGTCAACTTCAACCGGCAGCAGATCAGAAATCGCTTCATCGACGCTTTTCCGAAGCGCGCGCTGGTGATGAACTGGAACTTGAATATACAGACTGATCTGGGGCAGGGCTTTACTCTTTTCGCCGGATATGTGGGCTCGCGGTCGGTGCATTTGTCTGCCGCCTCGGACGATATCAACCTGGTGCAACCGGCGGCGGTACCCGGTGTCGGCTACGTCTTTCCTTGCGATCCGTCGGCCCTGGGGCGAAACAGCACCTGCGCGACCCAGCCAACGGGTACCAGGATCGATTCAAACTGGGGCGGCGGCTCGGGCATTCGTCCGGTGCTCTATAACGGGGCATCGTCGTACAGTTCGTTGCAGGCGCAGCTTAAGAAGGAGATGAAGCACGGTGTGCAAGGTCAGCTCTCCTACACCTGGGGCAAATGCAGGGACTTGAGTTCTGCTCCAGTGACCGGCGACACCTACCTGAACTCGATCGCCGTACCCCTTCTCCTTATCAAAGCGGCAAGGGTCGGCGCATGCGACTTCGACATACGGCAGGTGGCGACGGGAAACTTCATCTGGGAGATTCCAGGCCCAAATGTTGAGTCACGATTGGGGAGATTCTTTACTAACGGATGGGAGGCGGGCGGCATCATTACGGCGACCACCGGCGCGCCCTTTACGGTAACGGCGGGCGATGGAAACGACCCACTCGGCACCGGCTTCAACGGCGACTTCTCCATGGACTTTGCGGGCGTCAGGCCGGGATGCAACCCGATCCATGGCGGACTCAACTACCTAAACACGAATTGCTTTACGCCGCCCACCGCACCGGTCTCGCTGCCGCTGGCCACGGCTGCCAATCCCTATGGGTGCGCTCCGAATTCGTTCCCTGCCTATGGTGGAGCGCCGCCTCCCGGCATGCAATTCTGCTCGAACGTCTTGGGCAATACCAGGCGGAACAGCTTCTATGGACCGCACCTGACCACCGTCGATCTTTCGATCTTCAAGAACACCCACATCGCGAAGATCTCGGACGCCTTCAACGTGCAGTTTCGAGCAGAGTTCTTCAACATCCTGAATCACACCAATTTCCAGGCGCCGGGCTTCCTCAATACCTTCGGCCAGAACAATTCCGTGCTCGATTCAGATGGGAGTTCGTTGCCGACCGCGCTCAATCAGACCTCCACCACATCGCGGCAGATTCAATTGGGGGCGAAGTTGGTTTGGTGAAGGGAACAGCGGTCGACATGCTGGAGTGCCGGCCTGGAGAACCGGCACTCCCCTCCAGTCGCGTAGTCTGATACCAAACCCATCTGCGTGCGCGGTACTCCGTCCTTCGCCGAACGCCGAGAGATACCCATGTTTACTGAAGATAGCGCGCCGTCCAACGCCCAAGAGGTGGATATACCCGGTTGGCGCTTTGCCGTTGCGTCAGGAATTCTCGGCTGGGTTCTCGACGCCTTCGATTTCTTTGTCGTGATCTTTCTGCTCGACACGCTGGCGGATCATCTGCACGTGCAGAAGAAGGCCATCGTCTGGACCATTACTATTACGCTGGCGATGCGGCCTGTGGGCGCGCTGTTCTTCGGCTCGTTGGCGGATCGCTACGGACGCAAGAAGCCGCTCATGGCTTGCGTCGTCTATTTCTCGCTTGTGACTGTGCTCAGCGGGTTCTCTCCCAATTACATCTTCTTTGCGGTGATGCGCGCACTCTATGGCATCGGCATGGGCGGCTATTGGGGCATCGGCGCATCCTTCGCGATGGAAAATGCCCCACGAAAGCGGCGCGGCTTCCTGTCAGGCATGATGCAGGGCGGATATCCCTTTGGATATCTGCTGGCGGCTGTGGCGATGCAGACCATCAAGCCGCACCTCGGTTGGCACGCAATGTTCGTGGTGGGCTCGCTGCTCGCCGCGGTCATCGTCGTACTCACAGCGCTGGCTCCCGAATCCGAAGCGTGGAAGATGCACCGCATGGGTTCCATCTGGAAGATACTCAAGACCCTGCTGCGGCATATGGGCAGCTTCTCCTATCTGCTGCTCGTCATGATATTCATGACATGCCTTTCGCATGGCACACAGGATCTTTATCCGGACTTCCTCAAAAATCTGCCGGCAATTCGAAACGCCACCATCTTCGGCATGCAGCCGCTTTTTGGCATTCCCATCCTCTACAACATCGGTGCGATCGTCGGTGCGCTCTTCTTCGGCCATGTCTCTGAAAGGTTCGGTCGAAGACGAGCCATCATCGCGGCGCTGGGGCTGTCGCTGCTTTCCATTCCAGCGTGGGCTTTCGGCAGCACCGTGCTGGTGCTTGTCCTCGGTTCCTATGTAATGCAGACCGGCGTGCAAGGGGCCTTCGGAGTCATTCCAGCGCACCTGAATGAACTGTCGCCGGATGCGGTGCGCAGTCTCTTTCCCGGCTTCGTGTATCAACTCGGAGTACTCATCGCCTCTCCCGCCGTATCTATTGAATACTTGCTGCGTGATCACTTCGGCTATCCGTGGGCCTTGACGGTCTTTGAGCTGGCGGTCATCATCTCACTGATCTTTATCTTCGCCTTCGGACCGGAGAAGCGGGGAAAGAGCTTCCGTTCGACCCATCCTTCACCATGATCGTCCAACCCTGCATGGCGGCAGGGTTGGCCTCGATGTGACTTTGGATTCGGTGGAAAGCTGCGGTGGCATGCTACTATCCGGTCACTCACGCGCGCAGCCGGCGGAGCGACTGGAAAAACTATGGCCAGCTTTCCTTCCGATTTCAGCGGTTCCGACCCGCTCACCACTGGTTCGCGGCAGCAGTATGGCTTGCGTCCACTCTCCACAGGCGAAGTCCTGGACAGGACGTTCCAGCTCTATCGGTCGAAGTTCTGGTTGTTTGTGGGCATCTCTGCTTTCATTCCGGCAATCAATGTCATCTTCGCCATCGTGCGGCTGTTCTTGCTTCGGCACCACAGCATTGGCGGAGCCGCTCACGGACTCCGGGGTCAATATGGTGTGGCGATCTATGCCCTGGCTGTGTGGCTGATCGGGTTTGCTTTGTACGGGATAGCGCACGCCGCCGCCGTTTCAGCCATCTCCGATGTCTATCTCGGGCGGGGAAGCTCCGTGACGGGCGCCTACCGCGCCGCGAAGCAGCATTGGTTGCGCTACGCCATGGTCGCTGTCGCGCAGTTGTGGAGCGCCGGTTGGCTGCCATTCATTCTGTTTGCAACGATGTTCGGCATCGTGACCGGAATGCGGCGGGCTGCATCCGATAATGGCTCGCTTAAACTGATGATTAACCTTTTCATGTTGCTCATTCTGGTGAGCATGGCTTATGCGATCTGGGCATACATCCGGGTATCGCTGGCCATGCCCGCGGCCGTAATTGAAGGCCTCAAGATTCGCGCCGCGCTCCGCCGCAGCAAAACGCTGCTGGTGGATCGAAAGATTCGTATCTTCCTTCTCCTTTTGCTGCTGCTGGCGTTGTACTTCGTCATCGGTATGGTGCAGAGCCCGCTCGTCTTTCTGCTGGCACGGTCCCACGGTTCTCCGGCTGGATGGCTGACCGCAACCACGCTCCTGGTCGGGTTTGTGACCGGCTCGCTCATGGCGCCGGTGGGGGCCATCGGACTCTGCCTCTTTTACATCGATGAGCGGGTGCGGCGCGAAGGCTTTGATATCGAGTGGATGATGACTGGCAGTACGGCCGCTCCGGCGTCGGCGGCTCCGTCTGTCGTGCCCGCATCGCCCGTCCTGTCCGCATCGCCCTCGGCCGATCCTGCATGCCCGCCCCCCGATCCTGCATGCCCGCCCCCCGATCTTGCATGCCCGTCCCTCGATATTGCATGAAGGAACGGAGCATTCCCGGGCCCGCCTTGAGACGAAAGCTGCCACAGGCGCTGACACTCGCCACCCTGCTGTGCGGAGCTATGAATGCTTCCGCGCAAATACAAGCAGCGGCCCCGCTCACAGCGCATTCGCTCGAACAATATCGCCAGCATCTGGATCAACTCCAGGCGGTGGTGTCCGGCTGCAAGAGCAACGCGGCGCTCTGCGAGCCGGCGTTGGTCGCCGGCGATGATCGGGTGGAACTCCAGGGCACTCAGGCCGGCCCGCCCGGAAAGCCGCGAGAGGCGGGCGCCGCAGCGGCGCTCCTCTCCCGCAGAACGGAGCTGCATGCGCGGTACGACTGGCTCCGCGGCACGCTTCTCCAGGCGAAGAAGGCAGACGCCGGCGCCCGGCAACGACTCATGGACGACGATGCACAACGCCTGGAGCAGGAGACGCGGGGGGCGCAAGGCGACAAAGCCGCGGGATTCGCGCATGCGCGGCAGGCTGCGGATGCGATTCTGGAGCGCCCGGAGTTTGCGGCAGTGGAGGACACAGCACTGTGGCAGAGAGTGCTGGCACGATTCTTCCAGTGGCTGGACTCCCTCTTCAATGGAGTAGCGCGATTTGGACGGACAGCGCCGTGGTTCGCGCCCCTCCTGGAGTGGACCTCCGTGATCCTGGCGGCAGCCGGCTTGCTGGCGTGGGCATTGCGCATAACCCGGCGGCAGCGGCTCGCAATTGACAGAGCTGCAGAGACGTCGATGCAAACCGTGCGAGCCGCCGTACGGGATTGGCGCCGGACGGCGCAGGAACAAGCCGCGGCCGGAAATTGGCGCGACGCCGTGCATTGCCTCTACTGGGCAAGCATTGCGTCGCTCCAGATGCGGCGGCTCTGGGCTCCGGACAACGCGCGAACGCCACGCGAGTATCTCGAGTTGCTTCACGATGGCGCATCGCGACAGCTCCTGGAGCAGCAGACTCGAACACTTGAGCGCATCTGGTATGGACTGCGGCCCGCTGCACGGCAGGACTACATGCGCGCGCTCGCGCTTCTGGAGCAGATCGAGGCATCGCAGTGAAGGCCCTTTCGGCGGAAGGATGGCTGTTCTCGCTCCTCGGGGCCATGGTGTTGCTGGTGGTGGTTGGCAGTATCTGGGTCCCCACAATGACGGATACAGACAGATCGCCAACCACCTACAACAACGGATCGGCGGGAACGAAAGCGGCGTATCTCCTGCTGCAGAAGCTAGGCTATCGCGTAGAGCGGTGGGAACATCCTACGGCGCAGCTCGACGGGCTCCATGCAGCCGACACCACGCTGGTGCTGGCCGGCCCGTATAGACAAGACGAGCTGCATCCGGAGCTGGCGGTAACGCGCTTCCTGAGCAACGGCGGTCGCGTGCTGGCGACAGATCTCTCCGGCGCTATGCTCCTGCCCGAGAGCCACGCCGCAGCTTCGCACCGGGTGTACACCGGGCTCTGCCTGACTACGCCCGCGAGCCTGAGCGCGATGGGACGTGCGGGTGCAGTAGAGATGCGCAACGATGCGCAGTGGCTCCACAGCGACGCGAAGGCGCGGGTGCAGCAGTGGTGCGGAGATGAAGCGGCGGTGATCGCGTATTCCTATGGCAAAGGTGAAGTGATCTGGTGGGCCTCCACCACGCCGCTGTCCAATGCGGGACTGCGGAACGATGCCAGCCTGAAGCTGCTGCTCGCCGCCGTGGGTGATCGGAACCGGATCGTGATCTTTGACGAGTATGTGCATGGAATGCGGGACGAGGTATGGGGCACCATGCGCGCCACACCGGTATGGATCCTTCTGGCGCAGGTTGCTCTGATCGCCGTGCTGATGCTGTTGAGCTTGAGCCGGCAGCATGGACCCGTGCGCGAGCGCGTGCTTCCCCGGCGCACATCTCCGGTGGAGTTCGCGCTTTCGATGGGCGGCCTTTATGAACGGGCACATGCCACGCAAGTAGCGACCGGGGCCGCACGGCAGCGCGTACTTGCCTCTCTCGAGCATGAGGCCGGTCTTCCCCGAGAAGTGGTTCGCTCGTCTCCGGAAGCGATCGCGGATGCGATAGAGGCGCGATTTGGATCGGACGGCAGGAGCCTCGCCGATACGCTGCGAGCGGCGGATGCTGCACAGCACTCGACACTGAGCGGCAGAAGCGCGCTCGCTCTGGTGAGGGCTCTGGACCAGCAGGTGAAGGCGCTGCGGAGGATCGCCGCTCCTAGAAAGCGCGGCGATAGGAACACGTAAGGATTCACTGATCAATACAGCGACCAGGGCAGCAACCAGGGCAGCAACAAAAATGTAACTTAAGAAGGTACAGAGGGTGAAGACACAGGTGGAAGAACAAGAGAGCACGGGCACGACACCCAATGGTGTTCCGGCTACGCTCGCATTGTTCCAGAGCGGGCGTGCGGAACTGGGCAAAGTAATCTCCGGCCAGCGGGAGCTCTTAGATCAGGCACTCGTGACGCTTCTATGCGGTGGACATGCCCTGGTGGAGGGCGTGCCGGGCGTGGCGAAGACGCTGGCGGTGAAGACCATCGCGCGCTTTCTCCAGCTCGCGTTCAGCCGGGTGCAGGGAACACCTGATCTGATGCCTGCCGACATCCTTGGCACGATGGTGTTCTCGCTCCAGAACAATGCATTCACGCTGCACCGCGGCCCCGTGTTTACACAGTTTCTGCTGGCGGACGAGATCAACCGGATGCCGCCGCGCACCCAGGCGGCGCTGCTCGAGAGCATGGAAGAGCGGCAGGTGACGATGGATGGCGAGCGGTATCCGCTGGACCCGTACTTTACCGTGTTTGCGACCCAGAACCCGGTGGAGTTTGAAGGGACGTACCCGCTGCCGGAGGCCCAGCTTGACCGCTTTTTATTGAAGATCCGCGTGCGGTATCCGGATGCGGCGGAGGAGCGCGAGATTCTAGAGCGGCACCATGCCAGCGAGGAACCGCGGGATCTGGAGCAGACCGAAATCAGGTGCGTGGACCCTGTGCTTCTGGCGGAGGCGCGGCGGGAGATTCGCGCGATCCGGGTGGAACCGGCCATGTTCGATTACCTACTGGCGGTGGTGCGGCGCACCCGTGAATGGCCGGCAGTGGCCTTGGGCGCGAGTCCGCGTGCCGCGGCCAGTCTCCTGATCACGGCCAAGGCCTGCGCCGGAAAGGACGGCCGCGACTACCTGCTGCCGGACGATGTGAAAGAGGCGGCTCTCCCTTGCCTGCGACATCGGCTGGTGCTGAAACCGGAGGCGGAGCTCGAGGGATTCGACACCGATCGCATCGTGCGGGACATCCTGGCCTCCACGCCGTTGCCACATTAGATCGTATGCAGGCGACTCTGGTTCCGGAGACAGTCTCGGCCGAAGGGCAGCCGTGCGGCCGGTTCGGCCGCGTGGCAGGGTATGCGCTGACCGTGCGGACGCTGCTGCTGCTGCTGGCTGGAGTCTTGTGGGCGGTGCCCGCGTTCTTTTATCCGCGGTGGGCGTGGGCCATGGCCGCGTGGGATCTGCTGGTGCTGAGCCTGGCCGCTGCGGAAGCCTGGAGCCTTCCTGCACCACAGAGCATTCTGGTGGAGCGGCGATTCGAGAGCGCTCTCTCGATTGCGCAACCGACTCTTGTAACGGTGACAGTGCGGCACAAAGCGCCACGTGTGCTGGATATTCGAGTCACCGACGATCTTCATCCAGCGTTGCTGCCGATGCCGCGGACCATCGGCGTACGCGCCTTCCCAACCGGCGCGGCCAAGGCCGCGTGGACAGTTGTGCCCAACCAGCGTGGCCGTGTTCGTCTCGGGTCTGTCTACCTTCGATACCGGGGCGCGCTGGGTCTGGTGGAGCGCTGGGCGGTGGCGAAGCTCGAGCAGGATGTGCGGGTGTATGCGGAGATGGAGCGCGCGGGGGAGATGGCGCTGTATCTCGCACGCGTCCGGCAAATGGAGCAGCAGAAGCGCAAGCTCCGATTGAAGGGCATAGGCCGCGAGTTCGAGAGTTTGCGCGATTACCAGCCGGGAGACGAGATGCGGAATGTCTCGTGGACGGCAACAGCGCGGCGGGGCAAGCTGATCACACGGCAGTTTACGGCCGAGCGCAGCCAGCAGGTGTGGATGGTGCTGGATGCCGGAAGGCTCTCGCGCACCAGCTTCCAGCTTCGGCATCGCGAGCTAAGGCACACAGAGAATGAAACGCGCGACCGCGAAGTTTGGAACCAGCTGCGCTGGGCCGAGAGTGACACGGATCCCGTGGCGAATCAAGCAGGTGGCCTTCACGTAACGCAACTGGACCAGGCAGCAGCAGCAGCAGCAGCACTGGCTCAGGTGGTGATGCAGTCGGGCGACAAGGTGGGCCTGCTCGCCTATGGGTGTGGCATGCAGCAGCGCGTATTACCCGGAGCGGGGACCGGCCACTGCGGAAGATCATCGAAGCGCTTGCGGAGGTGCGCTCGGAACCGGCAGAAGCAAACCATATGCAGGCGGCGCTGCAACTATTGCGGCTGCAGCCGCGGCGCGGACTGATCGTATGGATCACGGAGATGGGAGAGACCGCGTACCGACCGGAGACCGTGGACGCGGCCGCCGAGCTCTCGCGTAGACATCTGGTGGTGCTGCTTCTGCTCCGGCATCCCGAGATGAGTGCGCTCGCGGAGACGCTACCCGGAAGTGTGAGCGAGATGTTCGCGGTAACAGCGGCGCGAGAGGTGGTGGAGCGCGGCGCATCGCAGGTGGCGCGGCTGCGGACCGCCGGAGTGCTGGTGCTGGAGACCACGCCGGCCGCGGTGAAAGCTGCAGCCTTAAACGAGTATCTTGCCGTGAAGGCTCGCGGGCTCCTGTGATGGGAGCGCCGGCGACCGCTGGCGGCCACCCTCGGCCAGCCAGAGACTGAGCGCAGTGAAGAGGGCAGCGCAAACGGCGAACTTGAGCGTCCGGGGCGCGCCCGAAGGGGAGAGGAGACCCTCGAGAATGCCGGCGACGATCAGCAGGGGAACGGTGCCGGCGAGCAGGCGGATAGCCTCGGAACCCGCGGCAGCGAGAGCGTCCTTGCGGCGGAGCATGCCCGGGAAGAGCAGTCCGGCGGCCAGGCGCAGACCTGCGCCACCCGCGATGATGATCGAGGGGAGTTCCAGCGCGCCGTGGGCGGCGACAAAGCTCCAGAGGTCGAGAGACATGTGGGCCTGTGCGCATGCGGTGCTGATCACGCCTATCTGCAGCCCATTGAAAAAGAGCAGATAGAGGGTTCCGATGCCCGCCAGGAGCCCGCCGGCGAAGGCCATGAACGTGACGCTAATGTTGTTGGTAAGGATGGCGCTGGATGCCTGCGGTTTGGAACCGACGATACTTTGCGTCCACATCTGATGGTGCTCAATAGTGCTGACCATTTCCGGACCGAGGAAGCGGCGCATGAACTGTGGGCGCGCCGTGGTCAGAAGCAGTCCAAGTACGCCGCCGGCGAGGAAGAGGACCAGGGACGCGAGCGTGTAACGAAAGAGCGAGCGGAAGAGACGCGGGTAATCGCGAGCCAGAAAACGCAGCACCGACCCAAAACTGAACCTTCCGCCGGAATAGATGTAATTGTGAGCCCGCCCAAGAAGTTCATTGAGATATGCTTCCATCGTGCCCGATGCCCGATCGGCGCGGGCAGCGGAGAGATCCGCGGCAGTCTGCCGGTAGAGAACGCCGAGTTCGCGCAGCTCCGGACCGGACAAGCTCCGCAGGCCGTGCGATTCGACCCGCTGGAGCAGAGCGTCCAAACGGTTCCAAGAGGATGTGCGTCGTTCTACCCAGCGATTCGAGATCATATGTCCGTTGACGATGTGCGCGATCAGTTTAGCCGCGATCAACTTAACCGCGACCAACTTAACATCGAGACGCCCGAGCAGGTCTCGCTGCGATTTGAAATCGCCGGACTCGGGAGCCGCTTTTTGGCCATTCTCGCAGACTCGTTTTTGCAGTTGTCGTGCTATGTGCTGCTCGTCATTACCGTGGTGCTCGTGGCATACAGCGTGCCGGCATCCGCGCAGGGATTACGGGCGCTTAACCACACGGCGGAGAAGTGGCTGATTGCAGGCTTCATTCTCTTCAACTTCCTCCTTTACTGGGGATACTTCACGCTCTTTGAGACGTTCTGGCGCGGACAGACGCCGGGCAAGCGCTGGCTGAAGATTCGCGTCATCAAGGATTCAGGACGGCAGATCACATTCTTTGAAGCGCTTGCGCGCAACCTCGTGCGTGTGATCGATCTCCTGCCGTCGATTTACCTGGTGGGAGCGGTCACGATGATGTGCAACCGGCAGCATAAGCGGCTGGGAGACCTTGTGGCCGGAACGCTGGTCGTGCACGAGCGTGGTCAGGAGAGGGTGCAGTGGAGCAGCGGCACGCGCACCATCACCGCGGGACTGTATCAGCCGCCGGAGCCGGAGAAGAGACGGCGGCCAGCGGGTGTGCCACTGCCGGCCGACATGATCGCGAGACTAAGCACGGAAGATCTGGTGGTCATTGAGACATTCTTTGCCCGCGCGCTCGATCTGGAACTCGAAACACGTGCCTCGATCGCCGCCAGACTACTGCAACGCCTCTGCCAGAAGATGGCCACGGCCGTTCCCGAAGGCATCAGCGCGGAGACGGTACTGGAAGCAGTTGCCTATGAAATGCGAAGCCAGGGCGGCCTGCATTAGGCGTCTCTGCTTTTGAGTACCCACCGAGGGCCTGACGGACCTCGGCGGTAGATGACGCAGAGCCTCGGGCGACAGTACCGACCGGCTGCTCAACGCAAAATTATGCTCCTCTCTACGAACCTCTCCCTGGATATCCCTCTAGCTATGCATACGCCAAGGCAAACGGTTGCCAAAAGGGGATTCCACTGGCGCGATGCTCCGGATTTGCATAGACTTGGCTTCGGCATTTCGCTGGCTGTTCTGCCGTCGCGAAGTGCAAAGGAGCAGACGGATGGGGAGCAGTTTCAGGGTGATGGGGACAAAGGTATTCGGGGCAGCGGCGCTGACTGTAGCGCTGACATCGGCAACGTGCAGCACAGATGCGCAAACAACCGTTGCTCAGCAACGGAAGATGGCTGCCGAAGCACAGACACAGGTGAAGTCGCGGCCCTGGATGGATAAGAGCTTGAGTCCGGACGAGCGCGCGGACATGGTGCTGAAGGAGATGACGCTCGATGAGAAGATCGATCTGCTCCACGGCAACGGCATGGCCCACAGCGGAAACTGGCAGATGCCGCTGACCAAGGTGTCGAATGGGGGAGCCGGCTACATCGTACCCATCGAGCGGCTCGGAATTCCAGCCATCGAGATATCGGACGCTGCCTATGGCGTGCGTTCTTCCGGAGAAAACGGCCGCTATTCGACGGCGCTGCCCAGCAACGTCGGCGCAGCGGCGAGTTGGGACCGCAAGGCAGCCTACGAGTATGGCGCGCTGATTGGCCGTGAGCTGCGCGCGCAGGGGTACAACATGACCCTCGGCGGCGGCGTGAACCTCACGCGTGAGCCACGCAACGGCCGCACCTTCGAGTATCTCGGGGAAGATCCCGTGCTGGCAGGCACGCTGGTGGGCCAGCTTATGGAGGGTCTGCAGGCGCAGCATGTCATCGGCGACATCAAGCACTATGCCGTCAATGATCAGGAGACGGGCCGCAACATCGTAAATGCCGTGATCTCCAAGCGCGCCATGCGTGAGAGTGATCTGCTCGCGTTTCAGATCGGCATTCGCGATGCGCATCCGGGTGCGGTGATGTGTTCCTACAACCGCGTCAACGGCGTTTACGCCTGCGAGAACGACTACCTGCTGCGTGACGTGTTGAAGGGAGAGTTTCAGTTTCCCGGCTTTGTAGTGTCGGACTGGGGCGGTACGCACTCTACTGTGAAGGCCTCGCACGCGGGCCTGGACAATGAAGAGCCGATGGCCGAATTCTTTGGTCCGGCTCTGAAGAAGGCGGTGGAAGACAAGCAGGTCTCGATCGCCGAGATCGATGACCACGCCCATCGCATGCTGCGCTCGTACTTCGCTGACGGGGTGGTGGATGACCCCATACAGAAGAGCGTGGTGGATGTGGGCCGCGATCTCGACGTGGCACAACAGATCGAGGAAGGCTCGATCGTTCTGCTCAAGAATGAGAAGAACATACTACCGCTCGCAGGCGCCAGGGTCCCGTCCATCGCGGTGATCGGCGCGCATGCGGATGTCGGCATGCTCTCGGGCGGTGGCTCTGCCCAGGTTGATCCGCCGGGTGGCAATGCGACCATGCCTCCGGGGCAGGGCGCCACGCATTGGCAGGAGCACATCTGGTTCCCGACCTCGCCACTCAAGCAGCTCCGTGCCGCGCTGCCCTCGGCCAAGATCGAGTTCAACTCCGGCGAGGATACAGCGGCAGCGGCGGCGCTCGCGAAGCAATCCGATGCGGCGATCGTGTTCGTGCAGCAGTGGGAGAGCGAAGGCATGGACCTGTCGTCGCTCTCCCTGCCAGACAATCAGGACGCGCTCGTCGATGCCGTAGCCGCGGCAAACCCGCACACCATCGTGGTGCTCGAGACAGGCTCCCCGGCGCTGATGCCCTGGGCGGGCAAGGTGCAGGCCATTGTTGAGAGCTGGTATAGCGGTTCGCGCGGGGCAACCGCGCTCGCCCGCGTGCTCACCGGAGCAGTGAATCCATCGGGCAAGACAGCGATGACCTTCCCCATGAGCGATACGGACCTGCCGCGCTCGACCATTGCGCCGCTTCCCGCGGCTGAGCGGGGCCAGGGTGCGAGTGCGGTCAATGCCGGCGGCAATGCGCGGTCGCTGTACACCGTGCACTACGACGAAGGCCTCAAGGTCGGCTACAAGTGGTATGACGCGGAGCACAAGCCCGTGTTGTTCCCGTTCGGCTTCGGCCTGTCGTATACAAATTTCAGCTACTCGGGACTGAAGGTGACGCCAGGGCAGAAGCCCGCGGTGCGCTTCACCGTCAAGAACACTGGCGAGCGCGCCGGCGCGGAGATCGCAGAGGTTTACGCGATGTTGCCGTCCTCCGCCGAAGAGCCGCCCAAGCGGCTGGTGGGCTACGACAAAGTTATGTTGAACCCAGGGGAGAGTCGCGAGGTCACAGTGGATGTGGATCCGCTGTACCTTTCGATCTACGACGAGGCCACTGGCAAGATGAAGGTTGTGCCTGGCGCGTATACGTTTGCCGTCGGCGGTTCGTCGCAGTCGCTCCCGCTCAAGCAGGAGATCACCCTCGGCGGTTCGATGTAGACCCACCACGGCGCCGTGGCCTTTACGCGTCGGCGGCACGAGGACAAAGGACGATGAGGGTTGGGGTATTCACGCCGGTGTTGTCGCAACTGCCGCTGGAGAGCATGCTCGAGAGGCTGACAGCGATTGGCGTCCATACGGTCGAGCTTGGCACGGGAAATTATCCGGGCGATGCGCACTGCAAGCTGTCGATGCTTGAAAACGACCGGGAGCTTCGCGAGTTTCAGCGCAAGCTCGCCGATGGCGGCGCTACCATCAGCGCGCTGAGTTGCCACGGGAACGCGCTCCATCCTAACCAGGAACGCGCGCATCAGGCTCGGGAGATAAGCCGCCGGACGATCCTGCTGGCCGAGAGACTGGAGATCCGAACCGTCGTCGATTTCTCCGGCTGTCCCGGCGATGCTCCTGGGGCGAAGGCGCCGAATTGGGTGACCTGCCCCTGGCCGCCCGAGTATCTGGACGTTCTCAAGTGGCAATGGGATGAAGTCGTTACGCCCTACTGGATCGAGCATGCGAAGTTCGCGGCAGACCACGGCGTCCGCATCGCTATTGAGATGCACCCCGGCTTCGTCGTCTACAGCCCGGAGACGCTGCTGCGGCTGCGTTCGCTCGCCGGCCGGAATATTGGCTGCAACTACGACCCCAGCCACATGTGCTGGCAGGGCATTGATCCGATCGCCGCCATCCGCGTGCTGGGCGATGCCATCTTCCACGTCCACGCCAAGGACACTCAACTCTATCCCGCCAACCTGGCCCGCACCGGCGTGCTGGATACCAAGCCATACACCGACGAACGGAACCGTGGCTGGATCTTCCGCACCTGCGGCTACGGCCATGGCGCGGAGTGGTGGAAGGAGTTCGTCTCCACGCTGCGCATGTTCGGCTACGATGACGTTCTCTCGATCGAACACGAAGATAGCCTGCTCGCCCCGGAAGAAGGCCTCGGCAAAGCGGCGGAGTTCCTGAACGGCATCGTGCTTCGCGAGCGGCCTGCCGCGGCATGGTGGGTATAGCGGGCGCGCACGTTCGATGGCAGAGAGCCGTTGCCATCGATCCATCCATGAACAAGTGCTATGTACACTCGTGGAGAGACGCGCGCTCGAATCTATTCGGATGAAGTGGGCCAGCTCCAGCATGTTTCGATACTGTATCGCCGTCGTCATCTCCACGCTGGTACTGCTGCCCGCGGGAATCGTGCAAACGCAAGCCACACAGTTAGTTCTTGACCGCGGCGGCAGCACCATCGTGCTCGAGCCCTATGCGCCCAACATTGTTCGCATCACTCTGAGTCTGCGCAAGGACCAGGCCACGGCGGCTCCCGGCTATGGCGTGACCGCAGCTCCTTCCGCGACCGGCTGGCAGCAGGGAAGCGATAGCGCTGGGGACACCTACACCTCGTCGCGGATGACTGTTACGGTCGCGGCGAACCACCACTCCGGCACGCCGCTGGCGACGCAGGTGGATATCTCGAAATTCTTCAACGGCTCCACACCGGGCGCGCACATCACAGTTCGCACGCCGGACGGCAAGACGCTGGTGGAACTGGAGGGTTGGGAGATGGCCGTGCCCAACCACAAGGACGGCGACGCGGACATTCTTTACGACCGGCGTCCGGAGGACCCGCCCTTCTACGAGGTGGGCGCGACCTTTGCTTCGCCCGCGGACGAGCACTACTACGGCCTCGGGCAGAACCAGGAAGGCTTTCTCGACCATCGGGGCCACACCGTCGAGTGCTGGGCCAATTACACGGCAACCGGCGGCCCCAGCTTTTGTGTGCCTTTTATGGTTACGAATCGCGGATACGGCCTGCTCTGGGATAACCCGTCGAAGACCACCATCGAGCCCGGCTTCAACGAGCAGACTAAGTGGATCTCCCAGGTAGGACAACGGGTGTCGTTCTTCGTCATCGCCAGCAGCGACACCGACGAGATCTACTCTGGCTATCGCACACTCACCGGCGCCACGCCCATGCTGCCGAAGTCGGCCTACGGCTTCATCCAGTGCAAGCAGCGCTACTCCACGCAAGCTGAGGTTCTCGCGGTGGCCAAGGGATATCGCGACCGCCATCTGCCCATCGACGATCTGGTGGTGGACTGGTTCTACTACACCAGGATGGGCCAGATGGACATGGATCCCGCGAAGTGGCCCGATCCCACGGCGATGAATCGCCAGCTTCACGCGATGGGCTTTCACACCATGATCAGCGTGTGGCCGCGCTTTACGCCCGGCTCGCGCTACTATGATTTCCTGCTGGGCAAGGGCTGGCTCGAGCACCTGGCGGATGGCACGCCGACCGACGGACTGCCCTATGACCGCGCCGGTTCCGATATCGATACCACCAACCCCGAGGCCGCACGCTGGTACTGGGACGTGATCCGCGACAACCTGGTGAGCAGGGGCTTCGATGCCTTCTGGGCGGACGAGACCGAGCCCGACCTGCCGCCCAACGGCAGCTACTTCCACATCGGTCCGGGCACGCAGTACTTCAACGTCTATCCGCTGCTGCACACCGCATCCATCTACGACGGCTTCCGCCGCGACGTGAAGCAACGCGCGCTGATCCTTTCACGCGATGCCTATCTGGGCGCGCAGCGCAACGGCACCATCTTCTGGTCCTCCGATATCGCGCCCACCTGGGATACGCTGAAGCGCCAGATCCCAACCGGGCTCGACGTCACCGCGTCTGGCATCGCGTACTGGGGCAATGACATCGGCGGCTGGCAGTACCTTCCATATGCGCATCATCCCGCACATCCGCCGCTGCTCGATCCTTCCGACGCGGGCGACAACGTAGGGCAGTATGACGATTATCCTGAGCTCTACACACGCTGGTTTGAATACGGCGTCTTTCAACCTAACTTCCGCACCCACGGCAGCCGGCGCTACAACGAGGTCTGGTCCTATGGCAAGCAGGCGGAGCCGATACTTGAGAAATATCTGAAGCTGCGCTACCAGCTCATGCCCTACATCTACTCGCTGGGGTGGGGCACACACCAGACTGGCGCGCCTTACATGCGGGCGCTGTTCATGGATTTCCCCAACGATCCCAAGGTGGCGGAGATGGGCGACGAGTACATGTTTGGCCCCGCTTTCCTGGTGGCGCCGGTGACGGATCAGGGCGCGACCAGCCGCAAGGTCTATCTGCCAGCGGGCACGGATTGGTACAACTACTGGACCAATGAGCGCATACGCGGCGGCCAGACCATCGACGCGGCCGCGCCCATCGATAGGCTGCCACTGTTCGTACGCGCCGGATCGATCCTTCCGCTCGGTTCCGCTATCGAGAGCACCAACCAGGAGCAGACACTCACCAAGGTGCGCGTCTACCCCGGCGGGGATGGAAGCTTCACGCTCTACAGCGACGACGGCAACACCTACGCCTATGAGACGGGCGACAGCAAGATCACACACCTGCGCTGGGAGGACACCGCGCAGCAGTTCAGCCACGATGGAGCTCAGGCCTGGACCGGACCGGATGCCGCGCTGCTGGAGGTAGTCGGCCGGTAAAGTTGCGTGCTTCAAAGCGAGGATTGGTCCCCGGAGTGCGGCTTGGCAATCTCCGGAGCGGCGCAACGCGTGAATACAATTCGCCTCTCCCGCGTTCCTGGTTCGCCACCAGCGCGTGGCTGCTCGGTAATATCCCTGGCGTCTCGAATATCGGTATGCGTTCAATTTGCGCTGTTCCAAAGACCAGTGACAGTGCATGCTGTTCTCAGGAGTTCCACATGCCTGAGCAACCTCCAATCGGGAGCAATGAAGAGAACCTCCGGTCGCGGACATTCGACTATCTCTCGCTGATTGAAGGTGCGATCTATATTCTGCTCGGCATCCTGTTGAGTGCGACCGCGCTGCTTGGACTCTTCGGTGCGGCCCACCTGTTATGGCTCGGAATTCGGGACTGGAGTGGCACCTATGAGATCTTCCAACTCATGGACCGGGTGCTTTTTGTATTGATGCTGGTGGAGATCCTGCATACGGTTCGGATCTCGATCCGTTCGCACATGCTGGTCGTCGAGCCGTTTCTGATCGTTGGGCTGATCGCGACCATAAGGCGGATGCTCGTACTGACACTTCAAGTGGAGAACTTCACGACTAGTGAGAAATGGATGCAAGGTGGACAGCAGCTATTTCGAGCCTCGATGATTGAACTGACGGTGCTTGCGTTCGTGGTGGGGATTCTTGTGATGTCCATCCTAGGCATGCGAAAGACGCGGCCGGCCAAGGCAGAGGCGACTCTGGCGGCCTTTCTTCCAGAGGACTACTAAGGATTTACTCCCACGCCGGTCTGTCGACCCATTGAGACCAGTGGTGTATGGAGTGAGCCCGGGTTGTCGTCCGCATCTCTCGCGTGCGCGTTGTGGCATTGGAAGTCCTTGAGCGGCGGCCGGCACCACCGTCGCGAGATCGTGAGACGATAATCTTTTCAGCCCGCTCTCACCGTGGGCTTAAGCCTCGCCGCCATCTTTCTGAGCTATCCATTCATATGACACGCCACGAGCAGGGAATCGGGCCTCGCAGCCAGTCTCGCGGAAGCGAGCTTCGCGCCCTGCTCGCCATCGCCATCCCGGTGGTGCTCTCAGAACTGGGCTGGATCGGCATGGGCGTGGTTGACACCATCATGGTTGGGCGCCTGGGCCCGGAGTCAATCGGCGCGGTCGGCATCGCGAGCGCGACCTACTACGCGCCGACGCTGTTCGGCATCGGGCTGATGCTCGGACTCGATACGCTCGTCTCGCAAGCCTGGGGACGGCGCGACTTCGATGAATGTCATGTCTGGCTGGCCGAAGGCGTCTACCTGGCCGCTCTATACACGCCCGTCTCCATGCTGCTGGTATGGCTGGCGCCGCTGGTCTATCGTCGCTTCGGCGTGCAGCCGGCGGTCGCCGGACCGGCCGCCTCCTACCTGCTCCTGCTCAACTGGGGCACGCTGCCGCTGCTGCTCTACGCCGCTTTCCGCCGCTACCTGCAGGGCGTGCACCGGCTGCGCCCCGTCACCTTCGCGCTCGTCTCCGCCAACCTGGTCAACTGGCTTGGCAATTGGGCGCTCATCTATGGACATTTCGGTCTTCCTACCATGGGTCTGCGCGGTTCCGCACTCTCGACCTGCGTGGCCCGTGTTTACATGGCTGGGGTGCTGATCTTCGCCGCGTGGCGGCATGAGGCGGCGCGGGGGCACTCGCTGTTCGTGCATTGGCCCGGTCTGCAGTTCAAACGGCTGCGCGCTCTCATCCTGCTGGGCGCGCCGGGCGCCGCCCAGATCGTGCTGGAGGTCGGCGCCTTCGGCGTCGCCACACTGCTGGCCGGGCGGCTGGATCCCGCCGCCCTGGCCGCCCACCAGATCGTACTGAACTGCGCCAGCACCAGCTTCATGGTCCCGCTGGGCGTCTCGACCGCTGCAGCCGTCTCGGTCGGTCACGCCATTGGAGCGGGGGACTTTGCCCGCGCACGTCGCGTTGGCTGGCTGGCGGTCGGCGTGGGTGCGTCCTTCATGGCGTGTGCCGCGGTGGTCTTCCTCTGCGCGCCGGAGTTGCTGCTGCATATCTACACGCACGATAGCGCGGTGGTGCGGTTCGGATTGCCGCTGCTGGGCTTGGCCGCCGGTTTTCAGATCTTCGATGGCTTACAGACGGTCGCCACGGGCGCACTGCGGGGTCTGGGCGAGACGCGCATGCCCATGCTCATCAATCTGCTCGGCTATTGGTTTCTCGGTCTGCCGCTGGGCTATGCGCTTTGCTTTCACTTCCGGCACGGCATCTTCGGCCTGTGGATCGGCCTGAGCCTGGCGCTCATCGTGATCGCGTGCCTGGTGCTGTGGCGTTGGTCACGCGACGCCCAGACTCTCGCGAGGAGGCAACTGTGGCCGCAGGGTTCTTAGCTTTAGAGCGGCCAGGTTTTAAACCCGTGTTATGTCCGATAACGAGTATTCTGTCACCTAACGGGATCCGGCTGCGTAAATCGGCCGTTCGCTTACTTCCCTCATCCCCTACTTGAAAGGCTCATCTTGCGCCGATGTTCAATCCAGTTCTGCGAAGAGTTCGCGCAGACCCAGAATGATCGGCGAGTCTTGTACGGTGAGCACCTCGGCCTTGGTCCAGCCCTGTGGGCTGCCGCTGGTGCAGGAAAAGCCCACCTGCGTCTTCGGATCGATGACCCAGACGTTCTCGATGCCCATCGCCAGATACTCGTTGATTTTGTCTTCCATCCGTCCATAGCGATCCTCCGGCGACAGGATCTCGATCGCGATCAGCGGCGGGTGCGTGATGATCTGCTCCTTGGGAGCATCCCGGCGCATCACCATAATGTCGGGCACGCGAAAACGCATGGGATCGGTCTGCAACCGCAGTTCCGGGAGAACTTTGATGCCCCAATCTTCCCGATGCGCGCTAAACCATCGGCCCAATGCCATCTGGATAGCGGCGTGATCGTATTCCCCCATGTTGCGCTCCTGCAGCTCACCCTCGACATAATCGACATCCGGGCTGTAGCTGGTGTGCAGATACTCTTCCAGCGGAACCAACGTACGTGTACTCATCGCTCGACTCCTGGCCTTCACTCCAGCTTATGTTGACTGGCTCCTTACCGCGCGTTGCCTTCAAAATAGCATGGGCAGGCTCGTGCTAGCATCGCGTATGCGGGTGGCCATCTCGACAACACGGCCCTTCCACTCAGCGCTCCTCGCCAACGCGCTCACCCGTCGGGCGGGCGCGGTTCGCATCTATAGTCCAGCGCCGCGGCGCTTCTTCCGCCGCCTGGATGACGCGGTCCAACTCACCGTGGTCCCATCGGTGGTCCAGGCAGCCATGCACCTGCTGCCGCTGGAGTTACCCGACGCCGCGCTGCACGCCGATTCCTGGCTCTATGACCGCAGCGTCGCCGCAGTCCTCCGATCGTGCGATGTATTCGTCGGCTGGGCCACGGCCTCGCTGGCCTCTGGCCGGGCTGTCCGCAGGCGTGGCGCTCGCTTCGTCCTCGATCGTGCCTGTCCCCACGTCGATTTCCAGCAGGCCATCCTCCGCGAAGAGGCCGCCAAAACGGGCTTCCGCTTCCATCCCGAACCGGCATGGTTTCGCGACCGTCAATTGGCCGAGTACGAAGAGGCGGAACGCATCCTCGTACCGTCCGATTACACACAGCATAGCTTCCCCGCCGCCCTCCAGGCCAAGACGATCAAGGCGCCGCTGTTTGGCCGCTGCGGATTTCCGGCCGATGTGCAAGTGGAGCGCAATCCGGTTTTCACCGTAGGGGTGGTCGGGGGCGACCCGCTGCGCAAGGGCTATCTGTATCTGCTGGAGGCATGGAAGCGGCTGGCTTTGCCGAATGCGCGTCTGCTGATCCGCAGCGGCGCCGATTTCCGGCGGTTCCCCAGGCTCCAATCGCTGCTCGGCGGATTGGACAACATCGAACTGGTGCCGTATCTGCCCGATATCAACGATTTCTACCGTCGTTGCGACGCGTTCGTGCTGCCCAGTGTGGACGATGGGTTCGGTATGGCGCTGTTTGAGGCGATGGCGAATGGGGTGCCCTGCATCGCGACCACACATTGTGGCTCTTCCGAGCTGCTTACCTCCGGACGCGATGGCATTGTTGTGCCTCCGTTCGAGAGTGGTCAGATTGCGGATGCGCTGCTCTCTCTTTTCGAGTCCGAGGATTTTCGCCGCTCTGTCGGCGCAGCCGGCCGCGCTACTGTGGCTTCCCTGATGCGCGAAAACAGCTCGGGAGGCAGTTCACCTTTGTACGACTGCGCTATAGAAGAACTACTGCGTTCGCTCGAACACCAGCCGAGCCTTGCGGCAGCCGCTGGTTGAACTGGGTTGACCTGTTGCTGCGCAATAGCAGACAGGGGCAGAAAGCAGGTTGTTCTACTGGCCTCAGGAGGATGACACAGGTCATCAGACTTGGCTCAACCTCGGCGACTCGCGAGCGCCGGAAAACGCAGGACCAGGCGTTGCCACAGCAGCGAACGGATCTCATCCACACGGAAGAGCCGGTAGGAGAGAGCCAGGGCCACGAGCGTCGCGATGGCGGCGAAGCTTAGCTGGACCGGGTAGCTGAAATGCTGCAGATGATAGACCGGCCACAGCACGGCCACCGTTCCGGCGCCCAGCAGGCTGATGAGTATATACACTGGACGACGATCGAGCGCTGCCTGCTCGCCGAACAGCCGATCGTTCAGGTGCAGCAGGTAAAAGAGCTGCAGCAGCTCCGAGAGCGCCCAGGGAGCGAGGAAGCCGACGATGCCAAACATGCGCATGAGCGGGATGGAGATGAGCAGCGTGAGACCATACGCGATCGGCGTCATATAGGACACCTCCCGCACCTTGTTGCTGGAGAACTGAAACTGATACTTGTGCTCCTTGATCCCCATGAGCGCAATCGTGATGCCGAGCAGCAGGCACACGCTCGGATCGTAGAGATTCTCCTTGTGCAGCCAGATGTACAGCAGGAATGGCGTAGCCAGCATGGACCCAAATGTGATGGGCGCGACCAGCAGCAGGATCACGCGCTCTGAAAGCTCGTAGAGCCGGTGCAGCCGGGGCCAGTCTTCCTGACCAAAGGTGATGGTGACCTCGGGACCGAGCGAGTTGGTGAGCAGCGACAGAGTTCGCCGGCTCATGGAGTAGACCGTGCGCGTCACCGAGTAGACCACCACCGGCGTCGGCCCCAGGATGCGCTGAATCAGCAGCATCGGCAACTGGTAGGCCAGCACGTTTGAGGAAAAGAGCAGACCGTATTGGACGCTGGGCTTGAGGATGGCCTTGAAGGCGCCGGGCATCCAATAGCGCACCGTCGGCGCGATCTGTGGGGCCAGGCGGCGCAGATCGAAGATCATGAAAAGGCAGGCCAGCACGGTGAAGAGCAACTGCACTCCGGCAATCCACACGAAGCTGCGATGCGCGACCGCCAGCGCCACCTGGGCGGCAACCACCACCACGGCCAGGGCATTATTGGTATTCAGGCCGCGATGGGTCTCGCCGAAGACCATGTAGCTGCCGCTGAAGAACCCGAACAACATGCTGGCCATGATTTCCACGCCAAGCAGATAGAGCACGGTCTGCGCCTGCACCTGCGGGATGGTCAGGTGCAGCAGGTGATCCAACGGCAGCGCGAAGATCGCGAGCAACAGCACAGCCATGCCGCCGAAGAGCGCCAGCAGAATGCGCAGTCCGGCAGATTGCACCTGCTGGCACTGCTCCACCTCACCACGGTTGTAGTGGATGGTCATCTGCATGTTGGTGTAGGTCTGCAGACCGTAGTTGACGGTGGAGAGATAGCCGATGGCAGCGCTCAAGGCCAGCCACTCGCCGTACAGCTTCACTCCATAGCTATGGAGGAACACCGGCGGCAGCACCAGTTGCGTGAGGAGCGAAACGCCCATCGCTGCGTTCTGCGCTGCAAACAGTTTGGTGATGCGGCCGAGGCTCATAGTGGGAGGGCAGGTCCAGAGCCTAGACTACCGCGATCAGAGAGATCAGGGGTCCGAGATCAGGGGACAGGGATCAGAGATCAGGAGGCAGAGATTTAACAAGCAGAGATCACGAGCGCGGTTGAGATCTGTTGCAGTTGCTTCATCCGGGAAGAGCCGTCAGCACGATCGTGGCCGCTCCACATGCCGACAGTTGAGGCGAGCCGTGCCTGAACCCTGATCTCTGACACCCTTGATTCCTGCTTTACATCTTGTAACGGCCCAGATCCTCGTCGTTCAGGCCTTCCAGCCAGCGGCGCAGTTCCTCCGGCGAGGTATCGGTTGCGCTGGGGGCGAGCTTGGCGATGCGCAGCACCTCTTCGCTGACGAAGATGGGGCAGTCGCAGCGCAGGGCGAGTGCAATCGCGTCCGAAGGGCGCGCATCGACCGTGACCAGTTCCTCTCCCTGGCGCATCCAGACCACCGCGTAGAAAGTGTCGTTGCGCAACTCCGTCACCACCACACGATCGACAGACCCATTCAGGCCCTGCACCAGGTTGCGCAGCAGATCGTGCGTCATCGGCCGGGGGGTCGCGGTCTTCTCGATCTCGATTGCGATGGCATTGGCTTCGTAGAGCCCTACCCAGATCGGCAGGACGGTGTCGCTCTGCGTGTCCTTGAGGATCACGATCGGCATGCTGGTGCTCGGATCCATGACCAGTCCCCGAATCTTCATCTCGACATCCATCGTGTTCCTCTCTTTCCGCCCTGTCTCTTCTTTGTCTCGGTCCGCTTTGTCGGCTTCTTTGTTTTAGACGCGCATTTGTTTCGCTTGCGACATTTAGATGGCCCGTCCCGCCAGGCTATTGGGAAAGCTTTGCGTGACCTCAACCGGTACATAGCTGCCGGGCGCCGGCAGGATCGGTCCTGCGGACGTGAAGTTCAGCGTAATGTTCTGCATGGTGCGGCCGATCACCTGGCCGCGTTGCGCGTTGTGTCCCTCAACTGCTGCTTCAAGTACCTGCCCTATCTGCTTGCTGTAATTGCACCTTTGCAACTCGCGCTGCCGGTCGAGCAGGGTCTGCAGGCGGCGGCCTTTCTCCTCTTCCGGAATAGCATCGGCCATGGAGATCGCGGGCGTATTGGGGCGCGGCGAGTATTTGAAAGCGAAGACCGCATCATACTGCACCTCAGCCAGCAGCGAGAGCGTCTCTTCGAACTCCTGCTCCGTCTCGCCGGGAAAGCCCACGATAATGTCGGTGGTCATGCTGATCGGCCGGTGCGCGCGCTTGATCCAGGCGATGCGCTCCAGATACTGCTCGCGGGTGTACTCTCGCGCCATGGCACCGAGCACGGCGGACGAGCCGCTCTGGACCGGCAGATGGACGTGGTTGCACAGCGTTGGCACGCGGTCGATGGCCTCGACGATATCCGGCGTAAAGTCGCGCGGATGCGAGGTGGTGAAGCGCACACGGCGAAGGCCCGGCACCTCGCCCACCGCCGCCAACAGATCGGCGAAGCTCAACTTCCCTTCCGGGTCGCGATAAGAGTTGACGTTCTGCCCCAGCAACTGAATTTCTGTGTAACCCTGGGCGGCCATGCGCGCTGCCTCGGCCAGCACGGAGGTGCCGGTGCGGCTGCGCTCCTTGCCCCGCGTATACGGCACCACGCAGTAGGCGCAGAACTTGTCACAGCCTTCAATGATGGTGATGTAGCCGCGATGCCGGTTGGTGCGTGCGGTGAATTCGGTCTCGAAGGTCTGGTCGGTCTTGCGATCGTCCAATCCGGCAATGTGTCCTTCGCCCGCTTCCAGGCGCACCAGCATTTCCGGCAGCTTGCGATAGGAGGCCGACCCGGAGACCAGCGAGACATACGGCGCGCGTTCGAAGATGCGCTCGCCCTCCTGCTGCGCCACGCAGCCCAGCACGCCGAAGCGCTTGCCCTGCTTGTGCAGCTTCTTGTAGTCGTTGAGCCGGTTGAAGACCTTCTGCTCCGCCTTGTCGCGGATGGAGCAGGTATTGTAGAGAATCAGGTCGGCTTCTTCTTCCGTCTGCACCTGGCTGTAGCCCTGCTGCTCGAGCGTGCCGATGACCTTCTCCGAGTCATGCACATTCATCTGACAACCGAAGGTCTCTAGATAGAAGCGTTTCTCAACAGCCATACTGGAGCGAGTATAGCTCAGCGATCGGGGGCGGGATGTCATCGAAAGAGCACACGCAAGCACCGTTTCCACGGAGCGAATCTCGAACGACTGCCACCGACCAGCAGGACCGCGCGCGCTGGAACCAGATCTATAACGAACGCTCGCACACAACGCTTGAGCCGGATGATTCGTTCGTGGCCATCTACCAGCGCTTCATCGGTCCCCGCTTTGCACGGCGCAGTCCGAAGCGCGCTCTGGACATCGCAGGTGGGGTGGGGCGCAACGCGCTCTTTCTCGCGCGTGAAGGATGGCAGGTCACGCTGAATGAGTTGAGCGATGAGGCCGCGCATCTCGCGGAGGCAAACGCCGCCCGCGAAGGCCTGCGGTTGACGGTATCCCGCGCCTCGGCGCTGGAAGCTCTGAGCCCAGGAGATCTGAGGACAGGCGATCTTAGCCCAGGAGATCTGAGGACAGGCGATCTTAGCCCAGGAGCTCTGAGGCCAGGCGCTCTCAACCAGGCGGGTCAGCCGAACACGCGTTACGATCTCCTTCTGATGCTCTTCTATCTCGACCGCGCACTCTTCCCTCTCCTGCCCGCGGCGCTTGCGCCCGGCGGCATGTTGTTCATCAAGACCCGCACCGAAGACCACCCGCGTTTTCACTCCGGCAGCCACCATCCGGAGTACTTTCTACGCCCGGGCGAACTGGACACCAGCTTTCCCGGCCTTCGCATGCTCCACTCCCGCGAAGCCGCGGGCATGGCTGAACTGCTGTCGGTTTGGGAAGACGTGCCGGCGTGAAACTCCAAACCGGACACCTCACTCCGCTCGCGCACGGCACGCAAAACGGCTGCTTTGGTTGCGGCGATGCCAACGAGACCGGATTGGCGCTGAAGTTCTACGTCGACGAAGACGGCCTCGTTCTCTGCCGCTTCACGCTGGAGAAGCGATTTGAAGGACCGCCCGGTTACGCGCACGGAGGCATCATCGCTACCCTGCTCGACGAAGCCATGAGCAAGGCCAACCGCTATCGCGGCGTGTACGCCATGACGCGTCAAATGGAGATCGATTTTCTCCGGCCCGTTTCGCTCGGCGTAGAGTTACTACTCGAAGGCCATTCCGCCAGCGAAGAAGGCCGCAAGCATCGCTGCAGCGCGGAACTCCGAGATCAGGCCGGCCATCTGCTCGCCACCGGCCGCGGCCTCTTTGTCGAGGTCAAGCGAGAAAAGATGCTGGGCGTCGATGTCAGTACCGATACCGCCGCCACCTGAAGAGGGTCCTTCGCAAACTGGTAAACTGAGGAGTTGGCAAGCGAGAGATTTGCTTGCGGTGGAGGGATTATGGCGGAGACAAACGTGAACGGCAACATGCATCAGGGTGCGGAGGCGTTGCGGCTGAAGGTGGGACTGGCAGAGATGCTCAAGGGCGGCGTCATCATGGACGTCACCGATGCCAGGCAGGCCGAGATCGCCGAACGCGCCGGAGCCGTTGCCGTTATGGCCCTCGAGCGCGTGCCCGCGCAGATCCGCGCCGAGGGTGGCGTGGCCCGCATGGCCTCACCACTCAAGATCAAGGAGATCATGGCCACCGTGTCCATTCCGGTCATGGCCAAGTGCCGCATCGGCCACTTTGCCGAGGCGCAGGTGTTGCAGCAGCTTGGCGTCGACTTTATCGACGAATCTGAAGTGCTTACCCCGGCCGACGAACTCCACCACGTAGACAAGCACGCCTTCAAGACGCCCTTCGTCTGCGGCGCGCGCGATCTGGGTGAGGCGCTCCGCCGCATCGCCGAGGGCGCGGCCATGATCCGCACCAAAGGCGAGGCCGGCACCGGCGACGTGGTGCACGCGGTCAAGCACATGCGGCAGATCGTGAAGGACATGCGCTCGCTCACCGTACTGGGCGAGGAAGAGCTCTACGCCGCCGCCAAAAACTTCCAGGCGCCCTATGAACTGATCCGCATGGTCGCGAAGTCCGGCAAGCTGCCCGTGCCCAACTTCTCCGCCGGCGGCATCGCCACACCGGCCGACGCGGCGTTGGTCCGCCAGCTTGGCGCGGAGGCAGTCTTCGTCGGCTCCGGCACCTTCATGCAGGGCTCCTACACCTTCGCCGAGCCGGCCGAGGCTGAGATCCGCGCACGCGCCATCGTCCGCGCCACCACGCATTTCGATGACCCAAGAGTCTTGGCCGAGACCAGCGAAGAGTGCACCGGCGCGATGAAGGGCCTGGCCATCGCCGCTCTTGACCAGAACGCTCTCCTCCAAACCCGCGGCTGGTAGGTGCTGGCCGCACGGGCGGGTACTAGCCGTACGGGCGGACGCTCCTTCAATGCGAACTATCACGATGCCGGGTGCCCCATCCTGAGCGTAGCGAACGGTGGGAGACCGCAGCACTTGACCTTTTAAGCTAAGCAAAAACCGCCTGCCCCATCCTACGCAGCCTCTCGCGTAGGGTGGGGATGTCTCACTGATCGGAAGCGCTGGACCACTCTCGCGCCGATGCCCCATACCGTGTGCTAGCCTACGGGCGATCCGCTATCTAGCTTTCGGGGAGATCCTCATGCTACGTCTGGGCGCGTGCCTCGGCTCCTTGCTGCTTCTGTCCGCTTCTGCATTCGGCTCTGGTCCGGCAGACCGGGTCGCGACTGACCCAAAGGGCATCACCTCCGCCACACACGCCGCAACCGGTCCGCTCAAGGTTGCGGACGTCCTCGAGACCGTCCGTCTTAGCGGAGCAACCTGGTCGCCGGACGGCAAGCAGATCGGCTACATCAGCAACGCGTCGGGCCGCTTCAATCTTTGGGCCATGAATGCCGACGGCAGCGCCGCCAGGCAACTGCTGAAGTCGGACGATCGGCAGGCCGAACCCATCTTCACCAGGGACGGCGCCGAACTCATCTACACGCAGGACCATGGCGGCGACGAACTCTACGATATCTACGCAGTTCCCGTTGGCGGTGGATCGCCAAAGAACCTCACCCACACGGACAAAACGACCGAGACCAATCCCCTGCTGTCGCCGGACGGCAAATGGCTCAGCTTTAGCAGCAAAGAGAAGACAGCGCCTTCGACGAATCTGGCCGTTATGGAATGGGCTACGGGCGCATCCCGTCTGCTGACGCATGAAGCCGAGCCCAAGGCCAGTTGGAGTGCAGCCGCATGGAGCCCGGACGGAAAATGGATCTATGCGAATCGTTCCATCGGCTTGGAAGATTCCGATATTTACCGCATTGATGCCAAGAGCGGCGCAGCGGAGAAGCTGACCTCACATACAGCGCACGAGTTAGTCGCTGCAAGCGATATCTCGCCCGATGGCAAGACTCTCCTCATCACCTCCAATGCCAAGGGCGGCTTCGGCAATATCGCTTTGCTTGACGTCGCGACCAAACAGAGGCGGTGGGTTACCGATACGCAGTGGGAAGCCGCGTCCGGCGAGTTCTCCCGTTCAGGCGACACATTCACCTACATTCTCAACGCAGATGGCCGTGCGACGATTCAGTTCGTCAATACTGCAACTCTGAAGGAGAGCGACCGCGGCGTGCCGCCAGGACTGAACGTCGATGGCGCCAGCCCGACCTCCTTCCGTGCCGATGGCAGCTTCCTCTTTTCGCACCAGGACTCCACCCACGCACCTAATTTATATCTGCTCGCTGCAAGCGGGAATATCCAGCAAGTTACGCACAATGAGACTCCCGGTTTGGCCGCCGCCGCTGTGCCTTCTTCGCAACTTGTCACTTATAAGAGCTTCGATGGCCGGATGATTTCGGCCTTCGTCTGGATTCCCTTCAATCTGAAGCGCGACGGCACCGCACCGGCAGTTGTCATGCCGCATGGTGGACCCACAGGGCAGACATTGGACAGCTTCAATGCGCGCGCCCTTCTGCTTGTATCTCGTGGATATGTCGTCATTGCTCCCAACGTGCGCGGCTCCACCGGCTATGGCATGGAATTCCAGAAGGCCAATTACCAGGACTTAGGCGGCGCGGATCTCAAGGATGAGGTCGCCGGCGTAGACTTCCTCAGGGCAACCGGCTATGTCGACGCCAGGAAGATCGGTATCTGGGGCGGCTCCTACGGCGGCTTCATGGCGCTTATGGCGATTGGCCGCGAGCCGAAGATATGGGCGGCGGCCGTGGACGAGTACGGCATCATCGACTGGTTCACCATGTTGCAGCACTCGGATCCTTATCTCCAGGAGTACGAGAAGACGCTGCTCGGCGATCCAGTGAAGGACAAGACGTTTTACGAAGCAGCTTCGCCGATCAAGTACATCCGGAACGAGACGGCGCCGCTGCTCGTGCTGCAGGGCGAGAAGGATATCCGCGTGCCCAAGGAAGAGGCGGAGCAGGTCGTCAGCATCCTCAAAGCTGAAGGCCGCACCGTGGACGCCGTCTACTACCCGGAAGAGGGCCATGGCTTCATCAAGCGCGAGCACCAGGTGGACGAGCTGACCCGCTCCCTGGCGTGGTTTGATCGATATCTGAGAGGTGAAGACACCGCAGTAAAGGGTGCGAAGAACGGGGCCGAGTAGCTGCCGCCGCATGGGTGGGTACGCGAATTCGATTGGCTTGCGCTACCCGCACTCTATGCAGACGGCAGCAAAATACCCAGGGCGGCGGAAGCTATGACCTCTGCCGCCCTGAGAAACGTCAGCCATTACGGATACGCTATGACCGGGCTCAGTTTGTCTGCGTAGGTACTGTTGACCGCCGCACCTTCCCCGTTGATGACATGCGTGATCTGTCCTCTACCATTGAGCCAGACGGTGCCTGCATCGTGTACCGCGATTCCGCTCACATCGGGAACGGTCATCGCGTTGTCTTCGAGGATGTTGATACCCAGGTTGAAGAAGGAGTAGATACCCAAACCGTAGGCCAGGTGCGAGGTGACTGAATTGGCTACCACATAGGATGGATAGCCATTGGCAGTACCATCCATCCATGCGCTTTGGCTAGGCGGGTCGTACGGCAGTTCGCTCTGATAAAAGATTGTTTCTCCACCATTCCCGTTCCACAGCACCTGCTCCTTCTGGTAGTGCTCAACGGCCAGGCCGAGCGCCGTCACTCGGTCGCCATTGATAACCAGGCCATGATCGGCCGTGTTCTGCGTCCAGCCCACGCCATTTCCGTGATCTGCGCGCCACGCCCAGATGTTGTCAAGAATGACGTTGTCATGATCGACCTCGAGGCTGGTGACTGCGCTCCCCGCGGAAGCTCCGCCGACGCGGAAAACCACGTCATTGAGCGCTATGGGATTGTTTTGATCGCTGGGCTTTGCTCCATGTGGCTTACCAATCTGGAAGAGCACAGGCGACTTGACCGGGCCCGCATCGATGATCAACCCGGCCACCTGCACGCCATCTACGTCCGCGACGGTCAGGGCTGCCGCCCCTGTTTGCGGAACCAGCGTGGCATAGCCAAGGCCAAGCACCACGGTATTGGGTTTCTTGACCTCAATGGAACGGTCGAGCTGATAGACGCCAGGAGTTAGGATGAGATTTCTGCCGGAGGCCAGTGCCGCGTTGATCTGTTGTGCCGTGTTCGTAGGCTGCGCGATAAAGAAATCGTGAATTGGCAGCGAGCGTCCGGCCTCAGTACCGGTGGACCAGCTCGTACCGATGGAATCTCTCCTTACACCCGGCGCGAAAACGTTGTAATTACCGTTCGCGTCCACATACAGAAAGGGCTTTTCACGGCTTACCGGAGTCGTCGGAACCACTGTTTCTGGAGGAGCGGGATAGGATTGCGCCGGTGCCCCCTGCACCCCGGAGAAGACCATATTCCAGACGCCCCCCGCCCAACTGCCAAGGGAGCTGTTGCGTGTATACCACTGCTGCTGGGAACAGGGATTGACATTTCCGGTCACCACCGTATCGCTGATGAACCCGCCGCTAGCATTTCCGCAGTACGAATTCGTCAACTCCAACCCGCCATTGATCTGTAGACGCCGCAGCGGGGCAGCCTGGGAGACGCCCCATTGCAGCGTGTGCGGTGGAGCATTCTGCAGAGTATTCGTAGCCGGGTTGAAGGTCATGTTCTCCATGGAACGCCAGAACGTATCCGTGAGATTAGCTTGCGGCCAAGTGGGGGTGCCATAGACGGGAACGCCAAAGTTTGGAGTGAGGAAACCGTTGATCGTCACGTCATTGGGCGACGCGCCTAATCCTGCAATCGACTCGTAGTACCCCACCGGCGCTTCGACGCTGTACGCACCCGGCTTGAAAAACACAGCATGCCGGTTGGTGCTGAACTGGTCTTCCTTGGAGATGGACTCGAGAGTCGACTGGATTTGCGCAGCCGGCATAGTGGAGTCGAATATGATGACATTAGGACCGAAGTCCGGCGCGTTTTGCCCAGTCTGGGCGAAAGCTGCCGTACTCATTACGCTAGCTGTCGAAAGCAGCATGCCCAACATCATGGGAGAGCATACTAGCTTCGCGCCGACTGATCGATTTGTGATAGATTTCACTGCTCACCTCTAGACAATCGTTCGATCATGTTGCGAGGGGAACGTTACGCCACTGCTTCTGCCGTCGTCAAGCAGCGCGCCTTCCGGATCGCCACCCTCTTTTCAGGCGATCGTTTCATGACATCGACCCTCTCGGCGTTCACCCCATCCTGAAGCTATTCGCCAGCATCCTCGTTCGGCCCGTAAGATTCAGAGTGAAAGCATGACTAACCTGTCGCACAGTTCGGAAAAGCCGCTCATCGGCGTGCTTGCCTTGCAGGGTGACTACGCTGCACACGCTGCCGCTCTGCGCGAGTGTGGCGCGGAACCGGTGCTGGTACGGAAGCCAGAGGAACTCTCGGAGCTCGACGGCCTGATCATTCCCGGCGGAGAGTCCTCCACCTTCCTCAAATTCCTGGAGCGTGATGGCTTCCTCACCACACTGAAAGATTTCATTGCTCAGAAGCCCTCCTTTGGCACCTGCGCCGGATGCATCCTGCTGGCGAAGGAGGTGCTGCACCCTGCTCAGGCGAGCCTCGGCGCGCTCGATGCCACGGTGGAACGGAACGCCTACGGACGTCAGGTGGACAGTTCTATCGAAGTGGCCGGCACCGCGCTCGGCGACGCGCCGCTGGAGATGGTCTACATTCGCGCTCCGCGTATCGTGAAGACCGGCGCGGGCGTTCAGGTGCTCGCCGAGCGCGACGGCTTCCCTGTTCTGGTGCGTCAGGGCGACCTGCTCGCCGCTACGTTCCATCCCGAACTCTCATCTGACCGCCGCGTGCATCAGTATTTTGTCGAGATGGTGCGTCAGCAGCAGGCCGCCGTAGACTCGAAGACATGAGCATCGCCTTCACGCGCGTCATTCCCGTCCTGCGCATCTTCTCCATTGAACGGGCGCGCGAGTTCTACCTCGACTACCTGGGGCTTATCGTGGACTGGGAACATCGCTTTTCCGATGGCATGCCGCTGTTCATGCAGGTCTCCGGACGCGGTCTCATTCTGCGGCTGAGCGAGCACCACGGCGACTGCTCGCCCGGCACTGCATTCCACATCCAGACCACCGGCGTGCGCGAGTTTCAGGCAGAATTGGCGGCAAAGAACTATGGCTTCCTGAACCCCACGGTCGAACCAGCGCCGCAGAACGCATTGCAAATGACGCTGATCGATCCCTTCGGCAACCGGCTCCACTTCCGGGAACTCATCGGGAGTTAGCGGTCGCCGGATCACATGATGCGCCGCATCATTCGCTTCCTCCGCCGTTTGGCAGGTTGATTGTTGTCGATGCAGTACCACTGCTCATGGGCGCATCGAGCCCGCCGCTCAGCGTGTAGTTCTGGAGCGCGACGCCGCAGGTCCACACCGTGGAAAGCGCCTGAAGGTAGTCGATCTGCAATTGAAAGAGCGTCCGTTGCGAAACCAGCACCTGCGGATAAGCCATCGCCATCTGCCGGTACTTCATCAGATACAGTTCGTAGGCCCTCCGGGCGCGCGGAATCAGTTGCGTGCGGTATCGGTCGGCCTCAAAGCGCGCGGCCAGATACTGCTGCGCGAGCGGTTCGGATTGCTGTTTGAGATACAGCTGAGACCGGGCCACATCCTGCTTGGCCCGTTCCAGGTCTGCCTTCGCCGCCTCGACATTTCCTTGATTGCGGTTCCAAAGAGGCAGGTTGATGCCCGCCGTGGCGAAGCTCATCGGCCCGGCGGCATAGTTGGCTCCATTCACCTGCTCTCCGCTCCACCACTCGCCGACCCGTAACTGCAGATCGGGGATCGTTTCGCGCCCCGCATCCTTCAATCGCGCCTCCGCCACAGCCACTTCCTGCTGCGCGCGTTTGACCGTTGGACTGGACGCCACGATGGTGGCGACCTGCTGCTCCGGATCCATCTGCGGCGGCTGCTCGAGATCTCCCTGCAAAGGACTTACCGGCAGCTCCGGCCGGTTAGCTACTGCCGCCAGCATACTGAAGTCCTGGATGAGCTGCCGCTGCGCACGAACGAAATCTACCTTCGCCTGCTCCGCTTCGACCTCCGCCTGCAGGATATCCGGCGCGTCCGCCTGGCCCACGTTGGCCAGTTGGTGCACCGTCTCGACCGCGTCCAACGTCACATGCAGCAATCGCTGACGTAGCACCACCGTGGCCTGCGATGTAAGCGCGCGGTAGAACGCTTGCTGTACGGTGTCGCGCACGCGATAGCCCTGCTCGTCCACACCGATCTTGTTCACCTGCGCCTGCTGCTGATAAATGTTGCGGCGCAAACCCAGCTTGCCCCCGAGTACCACGGTCTGCTGCACGTACGCGCCCTGCTCGCCCCCGCCGTAGCTGCCCCCGCGGATATGTTCGCCGTCGTAGGCGATCGATGGATTGGGATAGAGGGCCGCTTGCCGCGCTTGCTGCTCAGAGCGGCGCACAACAGCTTGCGCTTGCGCCAACGTAGGATTGCCACGCTCCGCCCAGCTTTCGAACTGCTGCAGGCCCAACGGTTCACGTTTGGCTACATCGTTCAGCAGTTCCGGTGCCGGCAGGTTCTCCCCCGTGTGATAGCCGGGGTTCTCCGGCTCCTGCAACATCATGGTCGCATGCGTTACTGATTGCGCATCGCTGCCCGCCGCGGACTTCTCTTGCAACCTGCCCCGCTGCTCCTGTTGCGAACTGCGCATACTGTCGGACTCGTTCGCAGCAGGTGGGTTCCCGCCGGCAGGGTGTTGCATATCGCCGGGCATTCGCATCTTTGGTGATGGCTGAGGCGGCCCCGGGCTTTGCTGCCGTACTTGCACGCCCGATGCTTTCGTGGCGGGCTGCTGGCCTTGCTGCCCATGGGCCAACGATATCGCCGCTTCGAGCACTGTAAGCGCTACTGCGGTCATCCACATTTTCATTGCTCGTCTCTCCTCTCCATGACCGCGCTAGCTACGCAGAATAGAAGCGTATGGATCGTTGAAGCGGTTCGCCTGCCGCATCCGCGTAATCACCTCGTCGTACTTCTCCGGCGGCAGCACGCGCATGAAGCTCATCATGCCTTGCATGTATGGGCTCCATCCAGGACGCAGGCCATGGTTCTCGGGGATCTGGAGCATCGTGTCGTGCTCCATGTTCATCATTTCGCTCTCCATGTAGGCATCCTGGGGGAAATTGGGCACGCTGTTGGCATTGGGGGCAATGCCGTTCATCTGCTGCGACATCGCCTGTTTGCTCATGTCCATCGCCATCATGTTGCGCATCTGCATCGGTCCCATCCGGATGGAGTTTTGAGGCTTGCCCTGTTTCATCGCCTGCGTCATGTCCTCGATCAACGCCTGGTTCATGGGCTCGGAGAGTGGGCCGTTGGTCGTGTTGATGTCGGCGTTCGAGCCGAAGCCCATCCCGCGGCCCAGACTCGCTCCGTAGTCCTCGCCCAGCGGCTCGCCCGGCTCGCCGTTCAGCATCCCCATGCCGTTGTTCATATCCAGACCTGCTGGCATCCCATTGTTGCCGGCCATGCGTGACATACGTCCCACATTCGAGGACATCTGATTCATCATGTGGTGGGGCAGATGGCAATGCAGCATCCAGTCGCCTGGGTTGTTCGCGACAAACTCGACGCTACGCGCCTGTGCGACACCCACCAGCACCGTATTTCCCGGCCACCATGCGGTCTCTTGAATCCTTCCGCCCTCAGTGCCTGTGACATAGAACGTGTGCCCGTGAATGTGAATGGGGTGATGGTCCATGCCCAGATTGATCATGCGGATGCGCACGCGATCACCCAGCCGGATGATCAACGGAGTGACCGCCGGGCCGGCCTTGCCGTTGATCACCAGCCAGTTGAACTCCATGTTCATGGTGTTCGGCACGGTGTTGTTCGGCAGTACCGCGTACTCCTGGAAGTGGAGCGCGAAATCTTTATCGCAGTGCGGGCGATACGGCTCCTTGGGATGCATGATGAAGGCGCCGAGCATGCCTGCCATCTCCTGCATGGCCATGTGCGAGTGGTAGAAGTACGTGCCCTCCTGATGAATATCGAACTCGTAGACGAAGCGGTCGCCGGGCTTGACCGGTTGCTGGCTGATGCCCGGCATACCGTCATAGCCGATGTGGTCCTCGAATCCGTGCCAGTGGATGGAGCTCGGCTCCGGCAGTTGGTTCTCGAAGATCACGCGCACGCGGTCGCCTTGCGTCACCTGGATGGTGGGGCCGGGCGCGGAACCGTTAAATCCCCAGGCATCGATAGTCTTATTGGGCGCAATCTGCTGCTTCATCACCTGCGCAGTCAGACGGAACACCTTGGTGACGCCATCCATGGTGTACGGAAGGTCGCCTACATCGGGTGTGATGACAGGAGTGTTGAAGCTGTGTTCGGGAGGGTGACCGCGATCGTGCTTGCTGAGATCGGCGCCGCTCGAAGCTGGGCCGGATCGTTGAGTTTCTCCGAAAAGACGCTGAGTAGCAAATAGACTCGCGCTCCAGCCCAGCGCATGCTGTAGAAAACTGCGACGATTACTCATAGATCCTCAAGTTCTTTGGTAACGAAATGAACTGGGAATCGCTGGCGCGGAGATGGATGTCGTCCGGGAAGGAAGACCGGAATGCGGCCAGCAACGGGATCGATTGGCGGACGGAGTCTTAAACGCGGATATTCAGGACGGGCAGAGATAGTGGATCGAGGATCGCCTGCAATGAGCGCAGGTGAGATCGCGTTTCTTGAGCAGGCGCGATGAGGAGCGGACCTCCTTCGATGGACAAGGACGCCGCGGATACCCGAGCTTTCACAAGCGAGAGATCGAGGCGGTCAGCCGAAGTACGGAAGACCTGCAACTCATTCTGCCCACAATGCTGGCTGCAGCAGGGATGCTCCCAAACGGCGCCTGAGCGATCTCTGGAATGCGTGACCATTCCTTCGTGGCATCCGCCCATCGCTCCCGGGCTGCCTTGCATCTGTACCTGTCGCCGGGCGTGTGTATGAGTACCCGTCATCCGCACATCGCACCGCAGTCCACACGCAGCCAGAAGCGTCTGCGTCGAGAGCAGCAGCGCAAGCAGCATCACGGTGAAGCCGGATCGCCTCATACAAGTTCCACGCTACTACACCCGCGCCGCTCGGCAAAGTGCGATTCCTCTCCGGAAGGGGGAACGCCAGGGCCGCCTTTACTACCGCAGTTTGGCGAGACTGAACACGATCCACTCTCCGACCCCAAGACCCGGTAAACTGAGTCAGATGATTCGCGATCGCTCTTCCCGCGCCGCTCTTCTCGACCTGCTGGCACGCCTCTCCTTCCGGCTGGGAGACTTCCAACTCTCCTCCGGTACGCACAGCGACTACTACATCGATTGCCGCACCACCACCCTCCACGCCGAGGGTGGCCGGCTCACCGGTCTGGCGATGCTCGACCTGCTTGCGCATCATCATCTGGAGCCGCATGCGATCGGCGGCCTGACCCTCGGCGCCGATCCCATTGTCTCGAACGTTGCCACCGCCTCCGCGTACCGCGCGCAACAGATACCAGGCAGCCGGCTCATCCACGGGTTCCTGGTCCGCAAAGCAGAAAAGACGCATGGGACCGGACGCCGCATCGAGGGTTTCTCCCAGCGCGATGCCCCGGTACTCATCGTCGATGATGTGTGCACCACAGGCGGCTCCACCATCATGGCGATCGAAGCAGCGCACCAGGCAGATATGCGCGTGATCGGTGTGGTGTGTCTGGTGGAACGGCTGGAGGCCAAAGGCCGGCCCGCGGTGGAAGCAGCGGCAAACGGCGCTCCGTTCCTCAGCCTCTTCACCTCTGATGATGTGCGCGCCGAGCACGCCAGACATCTGCCTATGTAGCACAGAACCAGCACCTCCAACGAGACCGCAAGCGAATAAATGGAGACTCCTGTATGCGTGCCTCGTGCCACCGATCCGGCATCCCAAATCGAGTTGATCGACATCGGTGAGCAAGAATGACCGGTCCGCCCGGTCAGAGAATCCATGCGCTATCTCAGTCTGCAGGAGCTAACCTGCTAACACTAAGCTACTTAGAGCACCCAAGATATTGCTGAGATTAAATCCGCCTCGCGGGGCGCAAAATTGCTTGTTTATTTTCCAGAAAAGAAGTTATGCTTGTGGCGCCTGAGAGACTCCGTCCTCCGCGTCCCCGCGGCTTGTACTCACGGGTGATATTAGTCAAGAGCGCCTCCTTCGTCCCCACGCACGGTTTGTGATTCTCCGCTAGCGGGCGCTCTCCAGCCAATCTGAGGATTTGTATGTCGAACTCCCACTCTGTCATCCGCGGCTTTCTGCTGGCGGCGTTCTCTCTGATCTCTGTTCCCCAGCTCTTCGCCACCACTATTTCACCGGCCAATCCAACGGTGAAGGAAGCGGCGAAGCAGCAGTTCACGGCCAGCACCGCTGTTACCTGGAAGACGAGTTGCAGCTCGATTACCAGCGGAGGCCTCTTTACCGCCTCCGTCTACCCCGGCCCATGCACCGTCACAGCCACCGCTACGAATGGCAGCGGCAGCGCGAGCACGACCGTGAATGTCGTTTCGCCGATCACCATGACGCCCCTGAACACGACCACGCCGCAGAACCAGAAGCAGCAGTTCACCGCGAGCATTCCGGTGACCTGGACGGCGAAATGCGGTTCGATCACGGCAGGCGGTCTCTACACAGCGAGCGGCGCGGTAGGCACCCGCTGCACCATTGAAGCCATAGGTACTGCCAGCCCGCACTACACCGTGTGGGGGTCTGATACCGCCACCAAGGCGGGCTCAACCTTCTTTATTTCGCCGGTGAATCCTTCCGTCGTTGTCAGTAAGACTCAACAGTTCGCGGCCACCGCCTCTGCCACCTGGGCTGCCTCCTGCGGCTCGATCACCAGCAGCGGCCTGTTCACCGCGCCGTCCACCGCCGGCTCCTGCACCATCACGGCCACCAACAGCAGCGGCACCAAGGCCAGCACCACGGCGACCATCACTGCCGCCGCAAGCTTCTCGGTATCGCCCACCACCGTCTCCTTAACCGTGCATGCGACCCAGCAGTTCACCGCAACGGCACCGGCGACCTGGGCCACCTCCTGCGGTTCGATCACCAGCAGCGGCTACTTCACCGCACCCTCCACCACTGGCTCCTGCACCATTACGGCCACCAGCAGCAGCGGCGCCAAGGCGACAGCCAGGGCGACGATCACTGGAGCAGTCACCGGCACCGGCTTCATCATCTACCCGAACTCCGCGTACGTGCTCACCGGCACGAGGCAGACGTTCCAGGGCCAGTTCACCAACGAAGCCCCGGACACGCATCCGCTGAACTTCAGCGTGGACGGCATCGCCGGCGGCAGCGGCACGGTGGGCACCATCACCAGCGCCGGCCTCTATACGCCACCAAGCAGCGCGGGCAGGCATACGGTGACCGCGAAGGACACCAGTACGGGACTGTCGGCATCGGCGACGGTCACGGTGTACTCGCAGGTGGCGGTCAACTTCGGTTCACGCACGACCACCAGTTATCCGGTGCCAGCGTATCTGTTAGGCGCCGAGCGCATGGACGGTCTCTATCACCAGGCGGACCTTGATCTGGTGACTGCGGCAGGGGTGAAGACGGCCCGCTTCTATGCGCAGATCCCGGTGGTCTTTAAGACCCAGACACCTAACTGGGGCTCTATCGATTCCACCGTCCGGGAGATGAGCACGGCTGGTGTCCATGTGCTGCTCCAGATGCACCAGACGCCACCCTGGCTGCAGACCTCGCCCAGCACCTGCACGGGTACCGCAGCCGCGCTGAGCGCCCCATCCAGCGTCAGCGCCTGGGGCAAGATTGCAGCCCAGTACGTTGCCCACATGGATGCGACCTTCCCGGGTGTCGTGACCGATTACGAGATCTGGAACGAGCCCAATACCAACGCTCTGTGCGGAGTCACCACCTACGACCAGAAGAACGCGTTCTACCAAACGCTCTTCGCAGCCGCGGCTCCTCTGATGGAGGCGCAGGCGAAGGCCGATCACGCCAACATCCGCGTCGGCGGACCGGCGACCGCGGGGCTGCAACCGGCATGGGTCAAGGCGCTGCTCTCCAACCCCAAGACAGCTCCCTATGTTCAGTTCATGAGCTATCACGACTACATGTTTAACGGGGGGACCTTGAACGCGCAGTGGGACACCTACAACGGCACCTATCCCGTATATGAGCTGACGCAGAATACAGGCGGCGGTCCGTATGGGAAATATCTTTCGGCCGTCGCGCTGGCCAAGGCCGGCAGTCAGCCATCCGGCAGCCAGTTGCCGCTCTACCTCACGGAATACAACATGAACTCGTCGTTCTCGAAGAACTGCTGTCAGAACGATTACACCTTTGCGCCGGTGTGGAACGGCATCTATGTCTCCGATCTGCTCAACGCCGCCTATGCTGGCGTGCCGACCGGCATTTCGAAGATGATCTACTTCGCGGCGAACGCCAAGCCATACTTCTGTCTCATTGGAACCATCGACTCGAACATGGATTGCGCTTACACCTCCACTACTCCGCCTCAGCCGTATCCGTCGTACTTCCTGTACCAGCTCTTCTTCTCGCCTACCTATCTCGGCCTGGAAAGTGGCGGCCACATGGCAAGCTCCATCACCCCCGGCAATTCAGGCGGCGGCCTGGTCGTGACCGCGTTCTACAACGCGGCGCAGGACGCGATCGTCATCACCAATCCCACGGCGCAAAACTACTCGAGCGTACCTGTATCCATCACCAACAGCGGCTATAGCTCCGGAACTGCGAAGCTATATCAGATCACGAACGGGCGCTCCATCTCCGCGTCTTCTCTCTCGCTCACGTCGGCGGGGGGGACCTCCTACACGGCGCACATCCCGGTGCCGCCGTACTCCGTGCAGGCGATCTCCGTTAAGTAAACGGAGAATACTTCACCCAACCCGGGGCCGTGGCGGCAACTTTCCGCCATGGCCCTGTTGTTTGCCGGAAGTTCGCTAGCACAGTGCTGCGGTGTATCCAAATCCCGCCGTTCCTTTCAGTGCGGCTGGCATGACCGTCCCGGCAAATCCCCGGTGGTGCAGGACGGAAAGGTCTACATGGCCACCTCCGACACGGCGCTCTTTCATGTGCTGGACGCGCACACCGGCGCATCGATCTACTCGCTCAAGTTTCAGTGGCCCATCTTTGGTTCGCCGGCCATCGCTGGAAAAATGCTTTACCTGGCCGGTCAGGATGGCAAACTATCAGCCGTCGATCTATCGAACCGCAAGGTGGCCTGGAGCTTCCAGTCGGACGCATCACTGCAGAACTTGCAGGAACACTCGAAAGCGGACGGTAGTCCGAACTACTCGGCAGCTTTCCGATCCAGTTTCTATGACGACATGCTCGTTGGCATCAGCAAAATGCATGCGGTTGGAACCATACTGTCCTCGCCGGTGGTCTCCGGGAATGTTGTCTATGTCGGAAGTGCCGATGGGAACCTGTACGCTCTCGAGTGAATTGCGCCGGCCGAAATCCTCACTCCTTCCTGCGTGTTGATGGATAGAGAGCGGGCTCCCAGAGTCCTCTTAAGTCGCTATCTCGGCAGTGATGATGAGCAGAAACAAAAACGGCCAGAGCGTGCGCCCTGACCATTTTTGCTCCGACCACAACCAACTCCCTGTCAGTGTGGCTGAACCTGTGATGTCGTCGTTGTTCCGGCCGCCGGCGCCTGGCCGTTCGAAAGCACCTGCACCTCTACCCGCCGGTTCTTGGCTCGGCCCGCGGCGGTCTTGTTGGTGGCAACTTCCTGATCTTTACCAATACCGATCAGGTAAAACTTGTGCGCCGGCACGTTGTATTTAGATGCGAGATACTGCACCACCGCCTCGGCGCGGCGCTGGCTCAATTCGTAGTTGTACTGCGCGCTCCCGACCGAATCCGTGCCACCCGTCACTTCAAGGATGTAGCTCTTGGTCGAAGCAAGCTGGCCGCCCAGTTGGTCCAGTTGAGACTTGCCATCGCGCGTAAGCGTGCTCTTGTCAAAGCCGAAGTTCACTGAAGCTGTGCCCACCTGCTTATAGTTGTCCAGATTCGCGACCAGGCTGCCCAATGAGTCCGCACGATTCACGGCCTCCTGCGCATGCTGCTGCGCCTGGGTGGCTGCCTGCCCGGCGCCCTGCGCGCTCTGCGTAGCAGCATCCGCGGATGACTGCGCCTTCGAGATGCCCTGCTGCGTGCGGTCCGAGAGGTCCTGCAAGCTCCGGTTGTTAGTGGCCGTCTGATCGTCAAGTTCATTCGTCTTCTGGATCAGCGGCGCGGTCTGGCTCTTCACATATTTCTTGGAGGAGCAGCCATTTGCCAGCAAGAGCGCCAGCACCCCCGCCGCGCAACCAAGGACTCGGCAATTGCGTTCCATTCGTTTCATAAAAGGACACTCCTGTGGAGTCTGGTGTTTGGTGCACCGGTCGAATTCGCGGACCATCAACGCTGCCGGGGGAGCACACGTCCGCTTCGGCTTTTCCCAGCAGCTAATGCACGAGTGTTGCCAAATCCAAGCTGCCTTTAACCCGTATGGATTCAGATGCTTCCGAGGGCGTAGGAGTTTCATCGATAAAGCGGCCCGTGTATCTTTTACCCATTTCGCCGCGGAATGGCAGCAGAGGGAGCAGCATCCGGCACGCGTTACACTCAAGGTACCCCATACCACAATGGATCTGGAACAAAAGATACGGACCTTACCTGCACGACCCGGCGTGTATCTGTACAAGAACGCCGAGGACGCGGTGATCTACGTCGGTAAGGCAAAGAACCTCCGGGCACGCGTTCGTTCGTATCTGCTGGAGTCTTCGCAGGCCAATGCCAAGACCGGATCGCTGATGCGCGAGGCCGTCGATCTGGAATACATCCTGGTGGACAACGAGCGGGAGGCGCTGGCGCTCGAGAATAATTTGATCAAGCAGCGGAAGCCCCGCTTCAACATTCTGCTGCGGGACGACAAGACCTACCCCTACGTCAAACTGACCCTGGGCGACCGCTATCCCAAGGTCTTCGTCACCCGGCGTCTGCGCAAGGATGGCAGCGCCTACTACGGTCCCTATTTCCCCGGCAACCTGGCCCATCGGGTAGTGGAACTGCTCCACCGCAGCTTTCTGCTGCCCAGTTGCAAGGTCGATCTCTCCCGCTACCATCCGCGGCCCTGCCTGCAGTACTACATCAAGCGCTGCCTCGGCCCCTGCGTGGAGGGCCTCACCACGCCGCAGGAGTATCGCGAGGCGGTGCGCGACGCCCAGATGTTCCTCGAAGGCCGCCAGCAGGAGCTGGGCCGGTCGCTGGAAGAACGCATGGCCGAAGCCGCCCGTTCGGAACAGTACGAGCTCGCGGCCAAGTACCGCGACCTGCTCATCACCGTCGATCAGGTGCAGGAGAAGCAGCGCATCGCCACCGCCGATGACGACGACGCCGACGTCTTCGGCTATCACTACGAGAACGGCATGCTCGCGGTCAACCTCTTCCACATGCGCGGCGGGAAGATCGTCGACCGGCGAGAGATGTTCTGGGAGGACCTGCCGGAGTTCCCCGTCGAAGCGGCCATCGAAGAGGATTCCGAAGAACACCGGCTGGCCCACTCTGACGCCGATCCACAACACCGGGTGCCCCACGCTGACGCCGATCCACAACCCCGGGTGCCCCACTCTAGCGAAGCTAGGGTGGGTCTTGCGGAGCCGGTTGCCTTCGCGCCGCCCGCCTTCTTCTCTGCCCTGCTCAAGCAGCTCTACATCGACCAGCCCTACATTCCCCGCTCCATCCTGGTGCCGGTGGACTTCCCCGACCGGGACGCGCTCTGCCATCTGCTGGCGGAGCGCACCGCGCACCGCGTAGAGATCGCCTCACCCCAGCGGGGAGAGAAG
>JBPCNO010000010.1:0-11037 GCA_051001135.1 Acidobacteriaceae bacterium | reverse complement strand
GGGCTCCGATCTGGTGAACCATTGTGTGAACGACATCGCGGTGCAGGGGGCGACGCCGCTCTTCTTTCTCGACTATCTGGCGACGGGGCGGCTCGATCCCCGCATCATCGAGACGGTGATCTCGGGGGTGGCGGCGGCCTGCAAGGAGAACGGCTGCGCGCTGATCGGCGGCGAGACCGCGCAGATGCCGGGCTTCTACGCCGACAACGAATACGATCTGGCGGGCTTCATCGTCGGCGTGGTCGACCGCGAAAAGCTGATTACCGGAAAGAGTATCCGTTCCGGTGACGTTGTTCTCGGATTTCCATCGACCGGCCTGCATACCAACGGCTACTCGCTGGCGCGCAAGCTGTTCTTCGATGTCGCCGGTTACAAGCCGAGCCAGCGCGTGCCGGCGCTGAAGGAAAAAGCCGGCGCGGCGCTGATGAAGGTCCATCGCAGCTATCTGCCGCTGATGCGGCAACTGACCCGCGCAGGGGTGGTGGCCGGGATGGCGCACATCACCGGCGGCGGCATCACCGAGAACCTTCCGCGCATTCTGCCGAAGGGCGTCTCGGCTGAGATCGATACGCAGAGCTGGCCGCTCCCGCCGATCTTCCAGCACTTGCAGGAACTGGGCCGCGTCAGCGATGACGAGATGCTGCGCACCTTCAACATGGGCATCGGGCTCATTGCCGTAGTTCCCGCGGAGGAGTGGAAGCGTGCACAAGCGCTGCTGGGCCGCCTGGATGAACCGTTCCACGTGCTGGGTCAAGTCGTGAAGGGCGACCGCTCGGTGGTCTACACGCAATGAGCGGGCGCACGCAGCGGCTTGGCATCCTGCTCTCCGGCCGTGGATCGAACTTTATCGCGGTCGCGGACAGCATCGCGGCGGGCCGGCTTCCCGGCGCGGAGATTGGCGTCGTCATCTCGAACCGCGCAGATGCTGCCGGAATCGCGGTGGCGCGGGAGCGTGGACTGGCGGTAAGGGTGATCGAAGCCGAGGGGCGCAAACGCGCGGAGCACGATGCGGCGATCCTGGCGGCGCTGCGTGAACACAAAGTGGACCTGGTCTGCCTGGCCGGCTACCTGCGGCTGCTGAGTCCGGGGTTCGTGCAGGCGTTTCGGCAACGCATCCTCAACATTCATCCATCGCTGCTGCCCGCCTTCCCGGGGCTGGATGTGCAGGAGCAGGCGCTGCAGTATGGCGTGCAGGTGAGCGGATGCACGGTGCACTTTGTCGATGAGGAACTGGACCATGGCGTCATCATCCTGCAGCGAGCGGTGCCGGTGCGGGAGGATGACGATGCGCAGAGCCTGAGCGCGCGCATTCTGGAGCAGGAGCATCTGGCCTACAGCGAAGCGATCGCGCGGGTGCTGTCGGGCGAGTACGAGATCGTGGGCCGCCGATACCTGCGTAGAACGTGAGCTCGGGATGTCTTCCTGATCACCCCTCCCCCTCCCCCCTCTTTCGCTCCATATCTGAATTTAAAGGACTTAGCGTCCTGATTGGCCGCTCCATATAACAAAACAAAGGGTTTACGCGCAAAATTAGAAAACAAAGCAGTTAGGGGAAGCGGATGGGCGTTTTCGGGCACATGACCCAACCTTTGCGCACCAGAATCCGCCCGGCCGGAAAGAGAACGAGGCGCGCAAAAGAATGGGCCACCTACTCTCGTACCTCAGGCTCTATTTCCAGTGTAACGAGTTGGCTGAATCACTACGCCAAAGACGACAAGAAAAGGCAAGACCAAAGTAGGACAAGCGAGCTAGCTGAGTTGCAGCAAGGTCTCGTAGCGGACGCCAGTGAGGTCTTGGGAGATCTGCCACAGGCGCTCCGCTACGGTTTCGTCCCGGGCGTGGGGTCTGGGTTGCACCTCGACGGGTGATCCTTTGATCTCCATGAGCCCATCCGGGCCGTAGTAGCGGCCAGCCTGGGCTGCGGGTGAGGTTGCGGCGTAGAGGATGGGCCAGGAGCCGCGATCATCCGATTGGGCGACCAGTGGAAACAGCGCAGCGGTGACACGGGCCGCGATGCTCGCGCCCATGCCGTTGCTCACGATATTGGTTGCAGCCACGCCGGGGTGCGCGATGACCGAGATAGTCCTGGCGCGGGTGCGCTTTAGACGGCGATCGAGCTCGAGACCAAACATAAGGTTGGCGAGCTTGGACTGGGCGTAGGCGTCGCGCGGATGGTAGCTATGCTCGCTATTCAGATCGTCAAGGTGGATGCGGCCTCGCTTGTGAGCGATGGAGCTGACGACGACGATACGGCTGCTGTCCTGGTGGAGCAGTGCCGGGAGCAGTAGTCCTGCGAGCGCGAAGTGTCCCAGATGATTGGTGCCGAACTGCATCTCGAACCCTTGCCGGGTGGGCGTTCGTTGCGGCACGGCCATGACGCCGGCGTTCAGGATGAGCAGGTCGAGCGGGTGTCCGCTGGCGAGAAAGCGATCGGCGAAGGCGCGCACGGAGTCGAGATCGGCCAGATCGAGCTGCTCGACCGCCAGGGTCGCTGTGGGGAGTCTCTGAAGGATCTGCTGTTTCGCCCGCTCTCCCTTCTCCACGTTGCGGCAGGCCATGATGACTTCGCAGCCGGCCTGTGCCAGATACCGCGCTGTGTGGAATCCGATGCCGCTGTTGGCGCCAGTGACGATGGCCAGCTTGCCTGCCTGCGAGGGGATATCCGCCGGTGTCCACTTCTTCATCGTCGCCTCCGTCAGGTTGTTCCCGTTCAAACGTTGCACGTTCACTATAGAGCGGAATGGAGCGTGGATCCTTCGACTGCGCCGATCTCGCGTATGGCGCGGATCAGCTTCGCTCAGGATGACGGACCGTCAGGCACTTTGCGTGTGAGCTTCGCGGAGGGTGACGCGGGCGGTGAGCTTCTTTTGTCCGCGAAGGAAGGTTACGGTCACGATATCGCCGGTCTTGTGCTTGTCCATCACTTCGGAGATGTCCTGTCCGTTGGTGACTTGCTGGTCGTCGATGGCGATGATGAGGTCGCCGCCCAGAAAGATGGGCGTGTTGCCGAGATAGGCCTGCTGCGATCCTCCGTGCAATCCAGCCAGATCCGCCGCGCCGCCAGGGGTGATCTTCTGAATGAGAACGCCGTAGTCGGCGGCAAGGCCGATCTGCTGCGCGAGGTCAGGCCCGATGGGCAGCGAGACGATGCCGAGCGAAGGGCGGCGCACGCGTCCATAGCGCGCGAAATCCTCCAGCACGGCCTTGGCGGTATTGATGGGGATGGCGAAGCCGATGCCGGCGCTCTGGTCCACGCGCTCCCCTTCATTGGGATTGGTGGCGATGAGCGAGTTGATGCCAATGACCTCGCCGTGCGAGTTCAGGAGCGGCCCGCCGGAGTTGCCGGGATTGATGGCCGCATCCGTCTGGATGGCGTTCTCGATCAGATTGCCTTCGGGTCCGCGAATGGAGCGCAAGGCGCTGATGATGCCGGTGGTCATGGTGCCGCTGAGTCCGAAGGGATTGCCGATGGCGAAGACCTTCTGCCCCACCTGCAGCCCCTGCGAATTTGCCAGCACGACGGGCGTCAGATTGGGAGCATCGATCTGCAGCAACGCGAGATCGTGCGGCTTGTCCGACAGCACGACCTGTGCCTTGTACTTGTGCTTGTCAGAGAGCGTGACTTCAATCTGCCTGCCGCCCTCGATGACATGGAAATTGGTGAGGATATGGCCGGCGTGGTCCACGATGAAGCCGGATCCCTGACCCTGCTGCGGCACCATGCCGTTAAAGAAATCGAAGGCCACCGCTGTGGAGGTGATATTCACCACGGCGGGGAGCACCTTGCGGTAGGTGCCGATGTTGTTCTGCTCTTCGGCGTCGAAGGCGGGTTGGGCATCCGCCTCGGTGAGGTGAAGCGAGGAAGGCAGCATATGCGCGGTACGGCCCAGCAGTGGCAGACGGCCGGTGCTTTGGAAGTTGGCGTGCGAGGTGACGTACCAGAAGCCGCCGACGAGCAGAACGATCAGGAGTAAGCGACGCATTGTCATGATGGGGTAGGGAGCGCTCTCCGTTGGGATGAGGGCGCTCTATTCCAGTTTACCCGGAGGTGGGGGAGCGGGAAGGATGGAACACCCCCGCCCTAGCTTTCACCCCAGCGAGCGAAAACCGCGCTCGCCGGGGACCCCCGATTCGCTAGAACGGGGCACCCGGGTGGTGGTGGAACCGGCTGCTGGTGCTATGGGCGCGGTTCTGGAGATCGGTGTAGATGGCAGCGGTGCGCTGGCGGGCTTCTTCGAGCGATGCATCATTGGGCAGGATGTAGTCGCTCAACGCGATCTTCTCTGCCTCCGGGATCTGACGGCGAAGGCGGCTGCGGGCATCGGCGATAAGGGACTTGCGCGCGGCCGCGCTGAGCGGTTCGCCGCCTGTCCGGTCTCGTTGTGCACGTTCCGAACGTTCAAGGAAGCGGGCGATGCGTATGGGTTCCGGCGCCGTGACCAGCACGATGGCGTCGAAGCTCCGGCGCCACCCGGGCGCCACCGTTCCGCGATCGGTTTCAAAGAGGATGGCGGACTCGTAGATGGCGATCGCGTCCGGGTCAGCCGCGCCGATCTCCTCCATCCAGCGGAGTCCAACGGCGATGACCGGCGGATGCACGATGCGGTTGAGTTCCTCGACACGGCCTTCGGCAAAGGCCAGAGTAGCCAGCCGCGCACGATCGAGAGCGCGGCCGGGGCGCACCACCTGCGACCCGAAGTGCCCGACGATGGCATCATAGACGGGCTGTCCGGGCTGCATGAGGTCGCGTGCGACAGCATCGGCTTCGAGGACATGCGCGCCCAGATCGCGGAAGAAGCCGGCGACACTGCTCTTGCCGCTGCCCAGTCCTCCGGTCAAGCCGACGCGCAGCATGCCGAGCTAGAGGGCGATTCCGCGGCGAAGCCGTGCCGCGCGTACGGTGTTGGCCATCAGCATAGCGATGGTGAGCGGGCCCACGCCCCCGGGCACGGGAGTGTAGGCGCCGGCGGCGGCGTAGGCGGCGGGGTGCACATCGCCCACCAGGGTCGATCCTTTGAGCAGGAACATCTCTTCCCGGCGATTATCTGCGGGGCTGTCGCCGGCGAAGAAGCGATCGAAGTCCTCACGCGTGGTGATGCGGTTGATCCCGACGTCGATGACGGTGGCGCCGGGCTTGACCATGTCCGGCGTCACGAAACCGGGACGGCCGATGGCGGCGACCAGGATGTCGGCCTGGCGGCAGAAGGCGCCGAGGTCCTCAGTTCTGGAATGGCAGATGGTGACGGTGGCGTTCTCCGCGAGCAGGAGCACGGCTGCCGGCTTGCCCACGATATCGCTGCGGCCCAGCACCACCGCATGTTTGCGGGCGATGGGAATGTCGCTGCGCTTGAGGATTTCAATGATGCCGGCCGGCGTGCACGGTGCGAGCGCGGGCTGGCCGGTCTGCAGGCGGCCGACGTTGACGGGATGGAAGCCATCGACGTCCTTCTCCGGCGCGACCGCCTCCAGCAGATGCTTGGCGTTCACCTGGGCGGGAAGCGGAAGTTGCAGCAGGATGCCATCGATGTCGTCGCGCGCGTTGAGATCGGCGACCAGCGCCAGCATCTCTTCGGTGGTGACCGATTCGGGCGGCGCCAGAAGCTCGCTGAAGATGCCCAGCTCCTCGCATGTTCGCACCTTACTCCGCACATAAATCTCTGACGCCGCCACGTTGCCTACCAGCACGGCGGCCAGGCCGGGCCGGATTCCGTCGGCGGCGAGGCGTCGAACATCCTCGGCTACGTCAGCCTTGATGGCGGCGGCGATGGCCGCGCCGTCGAGCCGGCGCGCTGCCTGTACCTCACGGTTGATTGCTGCGATTCCATCCAGATCCTGAGCCTCTGCCATGCGGTCGCTGCTCCCTTTGTCCATGGTATCGGATGCGGGGGTATCGGATGCGGGCTACACTCGAGTGCATGCGCAGGGGAACGGCACCATCGACTCACGCGACTCACGATACGTGGAAAGCCGCAACGCAGTTGCTGGTATGCCCGGGCTGCCATGGAAGCCTGCGAAGCAGTGCGCCGGAAGCGAGCGAGGCGTGCATGGTGTGTACGGAGTGCCAGCGGCGGTATCCGGTGGTGGATGGCATTCCGGTGCTTTTGGCGGAATCGCCCGCGGCATCGGAATCGCCCGCGGCATCGGAATCGCCCGCGGCGAGTTAGTGGCTGGCAGGGAAGTTGTGTTTGACCACCAGGTAGGCCAGTCCTATGGCGATCAGCATGGTCAGAACCACGATGGCCATCATGAAGGCCCAGGAGACGCCGCGGGGTTTCGATTCTTCTTCTTCCTCCATAGGGAGAATTCCTTTCCGAAGTAGTGCTTTGGTTGTCTTCGATGGTGCTGAGAATCATTGTCTTAGAAGCGGCCGCGTTCGCGGGTAAGCTGCAAAAGGTTGCCATCGTTTCTGCCCCGTTTTGTTACCAATATTCATTCCACATGCCACGCAGGAGACTCCAGGCAGGTAACGAACGTCTCTTCTGCAGCAGGCAGCGATCAAGCCTGCATTGGAATCCTATTCACATCACGTTCGGGTGAAGACAGGGAGGCGAGCTCGATGACTGAGGAAGCAGCGAAAGACCAGGCAGTGAAGGTGGAGAAGTTTTCGAGCGCGGAGCTGACCAGTCTTCGCAATGACCTGATGCAGGCCGGCCTGGATAGCTGGCAGGCCGCGGATGTGGTGAGCGGCTTCCTGGCCGGCCATGGATACGGGGTGAGCACGCAGGCTGTGCGGGACACCGTGACGCGCATGGAACACTCCGGCTGCTCGCTCGAGTGCATGCAGACGGCGTTGGAGAGCCTCGCCTTCGTCCAATAGAGCGGATGTGGGTGGCGCCGGTTGATTGCCGGCGAGAGGGGCCTCATTCGTACTTGAGGCTCTCCACCGGATCCAACTGCGCCGCGCGCGTGGCGGGCAGCGTGCCGAAGATGACGCCGATCAGCACGGACGTTGCGAGGGCGATGAAGACCGACCATCCGGAGACAGGCAAGCGGTAGGTGGTGAAGAAGCGGACCGAGAAAGGGAACGCCAGGCCGATGAATGCGCCCACCAGGCCGCCGCTGAACGAGATCAGGACCGCTTCGACCAGAAATTGCAGGCGAATCTCGCGCGCGGTTGCGCCCATGGCCTTGCGTATGCCGATCTCGCGGATGCGCGAGCGCACGTTCGCGAGCATGATGTTCATGATGCCGACGCCGCCGACCGCGAGCGTGACCGTAGCGACCAGCAGCAAGACGACCGTGAGTGCATTGGCGATTTCGCCGGCAACGGTGAGCAGTTGCGTCAGCGTGGTGGCGCGGTAGACGGAGTTGGACTTATGCCGCGCCTCCACCACCTTGAGGATCTCCGCCGTGGCTGCCGTCACATCGCCGGTGTCGCGGATGGAGAAGAAGATCTGCTTCACGTTGTCGGTTCCGGTGAAGTAACGCGCGACGGTATACGGCACCAGGATGGTCTGATCGGCGATCTCCGATTGACCGAAGGTGTCGACGCGTTCGCGAAAGGTGCCGATGATGGTGAAGGGAATGCCGCTCAACTGGAAGCTCTGGTTGATGGCGGCGTCCGCGCTGCCGAACATCTGGGTGGCGAAGGGTTCGGTGACGACGGCGACCTTGGTGTGCGTGGCTTCGTCCTCGTCGTCAAAGAACCGGCCGGTCATGACGATGAGATTGCGCACGGTGCGGTACTGCGGCGAGACGCCCAACACCAGAACGTCCTTGACCACGCCCTGGCCGAAGCTGATGCGGTCGTGCATCTCCAGCATGGGTGAGGATGCGGCCACCGCGGGTACCTGCGCATCGACCACCTTCTCGTCTTCGCGGGTGAGGAAGTCGTTGCGGTAGTCGCCCACCGCTCCAGAGGCGCCGCCGGAGTACTCGACCTCCACCATATTGGTGCCGATACCCTGAATCTGATTGAGGATGTATTGCTTGCCGGTGAGCCCGATGGTCACCACCAGGATGAGCGAAGCGGAGCCGATGACCATGCCCAGGGAGGTGAGAGCGAAGCGAACCTTATTCACGCGAAAGCTGTCGATGGCGAGGCGGGCGATCTCACTGAGGACCATGGTGCGCTTGGCGCTGGCCAGGGTCTTCTCGAATGCGATCGTGCTGCCAACCTTCATCGGCGATCTCCCACTGCCTCAAGAATACCGGAGACGGCTGCTGGCGGCATCTCAGCCGGGCCGGAGGCCGTACAATAACCCAGGCAGACACGTTCCGGCATGCGGAGGGATGTGTGAGCGGTTGAAACAGGCGGTCTTGAAAACCGCTTTACCTTAACGGGTAACGGGGGTTCGAATCCCTCTCCCTCCGCCATCAACTCATTCCAGAACGTCCGGGAAAATCCAAAGGATCACAAGAGCCTCAGCAGACGCTGAGGCTCTTGTCTTTTTGCGTCCGAAGCGGTTCGCCCAAATCCGGCATTGCGCGTGGGTATATTTAAAGGTATGCTATTTCCAGATTGCGGGTACATTCTGCCGAAGATAATGCAATGCAGTTGACTGATACAGAGATCAAGAGGACGAAACGGAGAGAAAAGCCTTACAAGCTAAGCGACAGTGGGGGTTTGTACCTCTGGGTCACACCCTCTGGCGGCAGGCTGTGGCGTTGGTCGTATAGGCACGAGGGCAAGCAGAAAACAATGACCTTCGGAAGGTACCCAGAGGTTTCCTTGGCACGTGCCAGAGAGCGTCATTTCGAAGGGCGGAAGCTGCTCGCAGACGGTACCGACCCGATGGCTCAGCGAAAGGCCTTCAAAAGGGCTGAGCGTGTCGCAAATGAGAGCTCTTTCGCGAACGTGGCCGCACAGTGGCTAGAGCACTGGCAGGACGGAAAGAGCCGGCGCCATGTGGACTCCACACGGCGCCGGCTCGCTGCCAACATCCTGCCCAGCCTGGGTGCGAGACCCATGCCAGAAATTGAGGCTCCGGAAGTAGTCGCGATGGTGCGGCTCATCGAAAGCCGGGGTGCTCGGGACATCGCCAAGCGCGCACTGGAGACCACCGGTCAGATTTTTCGCTACGGAATCGCCCATGGACATGCGAAGCGAAATCCTGCCACAGAGATCCGTCCCCACGACATCCTTAGGGCCACGCAAAAGGTCAACTACGCTCGGGTCGACGCGAGGGAACTGCCCAGTCTATTAAGGCAGATTGAGATTTACCCGGGAACGCATGTGACACGTATCGCGATTAAGCTCATGGCCCTTACTTTTGTACGGACGAGCGAGCTGATCGGGGCGAGATGGTCCGAGTTCGACCTGGAAGCAGCTCGCTGGGATATTCCCCTTGAGCGCATGAAGATGCGGACGCCTCACATTGTGCCGCTTTCAAAGCAAGCGCGAGAGCTGCTCAATATTCTGCGCGACCTGACAGGCAGCCACGAGTGGGTCTTCCCCGGCGATCGTACCGCCCGCAAACCCATGAGCAACAATACAATCCTGAAAGGGCTGGAGCGAATGGGCTACAAGGGCAGGATGACCGGACATGGTTTCCGAGGGCTGGCGTCCACCATCCTGCACGAGCGGGGCTATCCGCATGAGCATATCGAACTGCAGCTGGCACACACCCCGAGGAATGCGGTGAGCGCCGCGTACAACCATGCCTTATACCTGGAGCCGCGTCGCAGAATGATGCAGGAATGGGCGGACTTCCTGGAACTCGCTCAGCGTGGCGTTAAGGTGATCCCCCAACCTGGCAGAGTGGCTTAGGTGCAAGCAACCTGTCGCGTTGCAGCGTCAAACTTTCAGCATCCCATATGGACAAAGGTGCGAGAGTGCCAAAACGCCGACCAAAGGGCGCACACGACTCACTGGCCTGCCCGATCTTATGTACCAGTTGGATTGTTAGTGTAGCGCAGTGAGTTTGGTCGTTGATCGGACCAGTTTTCTTGTACCAAACCTAGAGTTAGTTTTCGGCTGGTTTAGGTGGCAGTGAGTATGCGGCTAGCCGCATACTCACTGGCGAACTCGTTCGGCGTCCGGTCACTGAGAGATCGGTGAGGCCGACTCTCATTGTATTCCTGACGCCCGTTGTCACAGAACAGCACCTTCGGTACTCCACGTTGTTGTTTCATTCGGTTGAGCACTCGCACCACATCGTCTCCTTTCAGGCGCTGACCAACTTCGATGGCAACACTTTCTCGCGTGTAGACATCGAGCATCGTCAACGCCCGAAAGCGCGTTCCATCCTGGAGTTGATCGGCAACGAAGTCGATGCTCCAGGCTTGGTCCGGCGCTGTGGCGATGAAGCGCTCTTCGCGATGCCGCACGGCTTTCCTCTTGCGTTTTGGCCGTTTCTTTAAGGCCAGGCCTTCTTCCTTGTACAACCGGTACACCAGGTACTTGCCCACGTTCCAGCCCTCGCGGTTCAGCAGCACGCGGACCTTGCGATAGCCGTACCGCACCCTGCTCTGTGCGATCTCCCGTATCCGCATCCGCAACTCTGTCCATGGTTCCTGATGGCTCTGGTAACGATAAGTGCCTCGCACCATCAGAAGGACCTGGCAGGCATGCCGCTCGCTCGTCCGATATTGATCGCGCAGATGATCGACCATCGGACGGCGCCCCGAGGGCCTTAGAACTTTTTTCTGAGCACATCCTGCAACATCGTCTTATCCAGGCTCAAGTCGGCAACCAACTGTTTCAGGCGGCTGTTCTCTTCCTGGAGCTGTTTCATCTGACGGGCTTGGTCCGTCTCCATACCAACGTACTGCTTCTTCCATCGGTAGAAGGTCTGTTCACTGATTCCAACCTTCCGGATCACCTCCGCCACCGGCACACCCAGCTCCGCCTGCTTCAGCACGGCCACAATCTGCTCGACAGAAAAACGCTTCTTCTTCATGCAAAATCTCCTCTCGGATTTTGCCGAAGACTAACATTTCAACTGGTCCAAAAATACCGGGGCCGATCACGCACTGTGTAGACTGCGGCAGCGGCGAGCAGCAGGAAAGCGGCGACATAGACCCACGCCGATTTCCGTCCCTCAAAGAACGGGGCCATCACTAACAGCAGCAGAAATCCCGAAGCCAGGATCAGTT
>JBPCNO010000009.1:0-24609 GCA_051001135.1 Acidobacteriaceae bacterium | reverse complement strand
GAGCGAGGTCATATCCGCGGGGGAGAAGACCAGCACCGGCGTCCAGGGATCGCGGTACTTCCGCTTGGCGATCTCCAGAGCGAAGCCGCCCAGCGGCCACGGCGTGATGTTCTGGCTGAAGGAGGTTCGCTTGTCAAAGCGCTGCACATCGCCGTAGGCCCCGGAGAGATAGATGACGTCTTCGTCGCGCGGGTCGATGGCGATATATCCGCTCTCGCTGCCTCCGGGCTGAAACCAATCGCGCGCGTCGATCTCCCCGTGGTCGGTGCGGCTGGCCACAGCCACGGCGCCGCTGTCCTGCTGCGCGCCGTAGACGGTATACGGGAAGCGATGGTCCGTGGTGACGTGGTAGAGCTGCGCGGTGGGCTGGTTATACCAGGTGGTCCACGTCTTACCGCGATCCAGGCTGATGGTCACTCCCTGATCCACGCCGAGCAGCAGGTGCGCGGAGTCTTTGGGGTCCACCCATATCTGGTGGTAGTCGTCTCCGCCCGGCGCGCCGCGCACGATGGAGATGGTCTTGCCGCCATCCTCCGTGCGGTAGAGCGCGACGTTGGGGATGTACAGAACGTCGGGATTGCTGGGATCGATGGCGATGCAGTTGAAGTACCAGCCGCGGCTGGTCAGCCGTGGATCGCTGTTGGCCAGCGTCCAGGTGTCGCCGGCATCGTCGGAGCGATAGAGGCCCGACTGTTTCTTATCACCCTTCTGCACGTCGATGACGGTATAGCCGCGCCGGCCGTCCGGGGAGACAGCCACGCCCACGCGTCCCCAGTCCCCGGCCCCGGCACTGTCCGGCAGGCCATGTCCGCTGAGTTGGGACCACGTCGTACCGCCATCGGTCGAGCGGTAGAGACCATTGCCCGGGCCTTCCAACGGCGCATAGGTGCTCCACGGTGGCCGATGCGCATTCCACGTGCCGGCAAAGAGGAGCTTGCCGTCGGAGGCCATGGCCATGTCGGAGATGCCCACCTCCGGACCTTTATCCAGCACGCGCTTCCAGCTTGCGCCGCCGTCCGTGGACTTGTAGACGCCGCGCTCGTCGCTGGGGCCATACGCGTGGCCGAGGACGCCGACGTAGACTACGTCCGGGTCGTTGGGATCGACCAGGATGCGGCTGATCTGTTTGGAGTCGCGCAGGCCGACGTTCTTCCAGCTCGCGCCGCCGTCGGTGGACTTATAGACGCCGTTGCCCGACGCGAGATCCGAACGGATGTCCGACTCACCTGTACCGGCATAGATCACCTTCGCATTCGACGGAGCGATGGCCAGCGCGCCGATGGAGCCGACCGGCTGGCCGTCCATGATGGGCTTCCAGACGGTGCCGGCATCGGTCGTCCTCCATACACCGCCGTCCACCGCGCCGAAGTAAAAGTCCGTGCCGCCACCGGGGACGCCGGCGACGGCCGCCACGCGACCCGCGCGGAAGGGGCCGATCATGCGCCATTGCAGGTTGTTGAAGTATTCCGGCGGCGTGGTTTGCGCAAAGATCGACGAACAGGCGATGGCTGAAAACAGAGCCAGGGCACAAGCGATGCGGCAGCGTCTGGACGGAGTATTGATTTTCATTATGGGTGAGGGTCTTCGCTTGCCAGTCTACCGGACGATCAGGAAGATGGCGCCGCCCATCAGCGCAGTCCCCACGGTAAGCCACGCCACGTAGTCGCCCGGATGCCCGCTCTGCAAGCTGCGCATGATCCGCATTGGTCCTTCCAGATGGGAGGGCCAGCGAAGCGAACGCGGCACGCGCAGGTGAAAGACCGCGATCAGCGCGAGGGCGAGCGCGACCACCAGCGTCACCAGTCCGTGCAGCGCGGCATCCGATAATTCCACTGGCGCGAAGGCGTGCACCGCTGCGGCTCCGGGGCCGGTATGGAAGACGGTCTGCGCATACGCCGACTGGTTCAGCAGTCGTGCGGCGGCCACCAAGGTCATGTCGCGCGTCTTCGGTATCCATTGGGGTATCCAGTCCACGCACGCCGCGGCCGTGAGCGCAAAGAGCGATGGGCAGAACAGGAACCACTGGATCTTGCGGTGCTCTTCGTCGGTCTCGGGCAGTTCATCCACCTTGGCCGGCTCGTCCACCGGCCCGCAGTCGCCCCAGCCGAAGAAGACACGCATGCCCACGCGCAGGACGGCCGCGCCGGTGAGTGCGCCGGCGATGAGGAAGATCCACTCGAACCAGGGGGCCGAAGCGGAGATAGTCGCATCGCCCAGCATCAGGCCGAAGGGTGGCGCGCCGGTAAGTCCGATGCCGCCCAGCAGCCACAGCACCGCCGTCCAGCGCAAAGCTTTGCCGCGGGCGTAGAGCGCCGGCTCGCTGATGGTGCGCAAGCGGTGAAGCAGAATGCCAGCCGTGAAGAAGAGCGAGCCCTTGATCATGGCGTGCGCAAAGATGTACAGGAACAGCCCGCTCACCGCCTGCTGCGTCAGCCCGGCGAAGCCCAGGATCATCAGGCCCATGTGGCTTATGGTGGAGAACGCGAGCAGGCGCTTGAGATGGTGCTGCGCGAAGCACATGACGCCGCCCCATACTGCCGTAACCGTGCCCAGCACAGCGAAGACCGCATGGAAGCGCGGCGAGCTGGAGGAGAAGCTCTGCTCGAAGACGGTGGCGTACACGCGCAGCAATCCGAACAGACCCAGCTCGACCATCAACCCGGAGAAGAGCACGCAGACCGGCGTGGGCGCGACCGCGTGCGCGTCCGGAAGCCAGAAGTGAAACGGCACCGCCGCCGCTTTGACCAGGAATCCCGACGCGATGAAGACGAACGCGCCCAGCACCAGCCGGTCGTGCCGCCCGCCGAGCGCGGCGCCCATCTGCGCCAGGTTCAGCGTGCCGGTAGTGGCATAGAGCAGCGCGATGCCGGTGAGCACCAGAAATGCGGCGATGGTGTTGGTGACGGCGAAGTTGAATGCGCCCGCTAATGGCGCGGGTTCCGATGTCTTGAGACCGCAGAGCGCAAACGCCGCCGTGCTCATAAGCTCGAAGAAGACGAAGAGGTTGAAGATATCTCCGGTCATAGCGAAGCCGCTCATGGCTGCCAGGAAGACCAGCATCAGCGGATGGTAGTGATGCTCGCCGCTCTCCACGAACCTGTAGGAGAAGATCAGCGCGAGCAGCGTGAGGAGAGCAGCGAGCGAGGCGATGCCCGCGCCGGCCGGGTCGATGACGAAGCCGATGCCGATGGCGAAGCGCCCACGCGGATACCAGTTACCAAACCAGTAGACGATGGTCTTGTGCCATGCCTGATGGAGCAGCAGCAGCGCCATCGCCAGACTGGCCGCAGCCGTCACGATGCTGAGGAGATCGACCGACCGGCGTGAGAGCACCTTGCGCGCGCCGGCGAGGAACGCCGCAACGACCAACGGCACGGCGATCAGCAGCGCGGGAGTTTGACCTATGTTAGCCACGCATCATCCGCAGATCGTCCGGGCTTACCGTGCCCGCCTTTTCGTACGCTTTCACCACCATGGCCAGCAGCAGCGCGACCACCGTCGCCTCGACGACGACATCCGTGAGCATGAGCGCCTGCACCACCGGATCGACCGTGATGACGCCGGGACTGATGTCGGCAAAGACCGGGGCATAGCCTCCCTTGCGGAAGCCGATGGCCAGCAGCAGCACATAGGTGGAGGTTTGCAGGATGGCGAGGCACATGACCATGTGCACCAGGTGCTTGCTGGTCACAATCCCATAGAGCCCGCACAGAAAGAGCCATGCGGCGACGGCATACGGAAGCATGTGCAGCATCTACTCGTCTCCTTTGGAATGGGCCACGATCTCGCGCAGGTATTCATAACTGAGCAGCATGAACGCCGCCGCTACCTCGATGCCGACGCAGGCGCTGATGAGCGCGATGCTGCCGGAGGAGAGGAGATTGCCGGTAACGCCCAGCGGATAGACATTGGTGAGCAGCGGCACGCCCAGGATGAGCGGAATGAGACCGATGATGCCGTAGCCGGACGCGCCCAGCGCCTCAACGATCTCCAGCAGCGGATGCGAAGTGATCTGCTGAAACACCTCGGTATTCTGCGCGATGTAGATCAGCATGGGGGCAGCGGCGATGACCACCCCACCCTGGAAACCTCCGCCCGGAGTCAATTGTCCATGGCTTGCGATGTAGATCCCGAAGAGCACGGTCACGCCGGCGGTCAGGTTGGAGAAGATGCATACCGTCTCGCTCATGGTCGCGCGGTCCTTGAAGCTGGTCGGCAACTCTCCTTGCTTTTTCTTCCCTGGCTTCTCTTTTTCTGGCTTCTTTTTTTCCGGCCGCAGCAGCATCATCACGCCCACCACCGCGCTGAACAGAATGAACTCCTCGCCCAGCGTGTCGAAGCCGCGATAGTCGTAATCGATGGCATTGACCACATCGGTCGCGTGGCGCTCATAGACGGCGAGGCCGCTGATGACATCGCCGAGCGGACCGCGATACTCGCCCCATGGCGGCAGGTTGCGCGCGGCCGAAATGTACACCGCACCCAGCCCCACCGCAGCGATGAGAAACACGATCAGCCGCACCCGCGCGGTCATGGGGCATCCTCCCTGTCGGCGCGCAAGGCATCGCGCGCACGCATGCGGGAGATGGCCAGCATGATGATCAGCGGCAACGCGATCGCGCCCACGGTGATCTGCGAAATCGCCACGTCCGGCGCCTGAAAGATGAAGAACATCATCGCCAGCAGCAGCCCGTAAAAGGTGAGCGCCAGCACCTGGCAGGTTGCGTCGTGCGTGCGCACAACACAGAAGGCAGTGACCGCGATCAGCAGCAATACGCCGATACCCAGGATCATCATCGTTCCGGCTCCTTCCCGGCGCCCGTTTCGTCTGGGCGCGTCAAATCGAGGCACTCCACGTCGTCCTCGGGATAGGACTCCCAGTGGCCCAGCTCGCGGGCGCGGAAGGCGCGAGCCGCGGCATGGGTGCCGATGGAATTGAAGCCGAGCATGAGAAACAAGATCAGCACACACTTCGCGCTGGCCTGCGAGGCACCCGTCTGCACGAAGACCGCGATGGTCAGCAGGATCATGCCCAGGCCTGCCGGCAGCGCCAGATAATGCAGCGCCTGCACCGGTTCGCGCATACGCACTATCCCAATGACCCCCAGCCAGCAGAAGATCGCCACCAGCGCGAGCAGCACAACCACGGTGACATGATGCGCTTCATTCATAACCGCTTCTCCGTCATAGATGCTTCTCTGTCACAGATGTTTTTCGAGGAACCGTGCGAAGACCAGGCCCGCGCCCAGCGTCAACACCGCCAGCGTCAGCGGCAAGTCGATAAACGGAAGTCGGCCGTAGCCAATGGTCAGCAGGATGAGCTCGATAACGACCAGAACGCTGGTCATCTCCAGGCCTACGAGCCTCCGCTCGGGAGAGCCGCGCAGACACATCCAGGCGCAGGGGATCAACGCGGTGCCGATGACGACGCTCGCGGCAATCCAGGGGTTCGAGAGCCCAATGTTCAATCGCCGGCTCCCAGGTTCTTGGTCATCTGCGATACATCGCTCTTGCGGAGCTGGTGAAACAGCAACTGCTTGCGTTTTGCATCGACCCCGACGACGATGGAATTCGGTGCGACCGTTGTGTAGGCCGTAGCCAGCGCCCGGCGCGCTACCTGTCGGGGATCCTGATCATCGCCCACGCCGAAGCTGACCGAACGATAGAACGACCCGGCTTTCTTCAGGCCCAGCAGATCCTGAAAGAGAACGTGCACGATCACCCAGCTATCACTCAGCAGGTACCAGGGAAGCCGCCACGCCTCCAGAACATCGCGCAGGGAAGGCTCGAAGATCCTCCCGCTCTTCACGCGGATCAGCAGGTAAACCAGCGCGGAGAAGATCGCCGCGAACGCGCCGAGCAGCGATTCCTGGGCCTTGAAGCCGGAGGTCAGCAGCGCCCATAGCAGGAAGAGCACAGCGCTGCTCACCAGGAACAGAACGACGCCCTTAACGTTGCGCATGGCAGCTTGAGAGTCGAAATCCGCGACCTGAGATGCATGCGAAAGCCCGCGAGCGCCCGGCGTACCACTTCCGTAGCAGGCCGCGCACGAAAGTGTGATCGATAGGATTCGGCGCCCCTCATACAGTCAAGAGCGTATGGGTCTGACTGCCAAGCTCCACCACAAAGTCTTCGTCGGCTCCGGTGTCCGCGGCGTCTATCCCTCGTTTGCCCAGGCACGCGCCGCCGTTCCCAGACACAGCAAGGTCGGCTACGACAACAAGGAATCCGGCAATCTGTACCCCTACCTGCTGGAGCACACCAAGATCAGCGACTTCGCCGCGCTCTTCCACTTCACCCAACTGGTGAAGCCCGGCGCCAGCATCTTCGACTTCGGCGGCAACACCGGACCGCTCTACTATGCCTACAGCCGCCGTTGGACGCTGCCGCCGAACGTCACCTGGACGGTCTGCGATGTGCCGGCGGTGATCGAGTTCGGACGCGATCTGGCGAAGACCCGGCCCAGCCAGGGCCTCGCCTTCACCTCCCGCTTTGAAGATGCAGCCGGAGCCGATCTTCTGCTCACCTCCGGCACCCTGCAATATGTGGAAGAGGGATTACCGTCGCTGCTCGACCGCCTGGGCGAGGCCAAGCCGCGCCACGTGCTGGCTAACCGCACCGCTCTGTGGGACAAGCCTACCTTCGCCACGCTGCAGGACCTGGGGCCGGTGGTGTGCCCCTATCAGGTGCGCAACCGCGCCGAGTTTATTGCCGGCATGAAGGCCGCAGGATACCGCATCGCCGATTGCTGGGAGTGCCCGGAGAGCGGTCTCTCCGTACGCTTCCGCCCCCGCTACCGTGTCCGTCCGTACTTCGGGCTGCTCTTCGAACGTAGCGACGCATAGCCCCTTCCACCGCTGAACAGTGCCAGGTTTGTCCAGAAGCGGACACCCCCGCCCGCATCTGGACACTTTCTCCTGCCTGCCCCCTCTCTGCTGCCGGAAATCAAAGTGCGCCCCCGCATCCAGCGATGGCCCGCCGCGTGCCTGCTCTTTAGCAGGAACTCTCTATGCGCACAACCGTCTTGCAGCTTCGCTACGCGCTCCGCCAGCTTCGCAAGAGTCCCGGTTTTTCTATTACCGTGCTGCTCACGCTCGCGCTCAGCATCGGCGCGAACACGGCGGTCTTCAGCGTGGTGAACGCGCTGCTGCTGCGCCCGCTCCCCTATCCCCATCCGGAACAGCTTGCCACCCTGGAAGTCTCCTCCAGCCAAGGCGTGCTCGACCCGCTGGCCGGCGTGGACGGAGAGACCTGGGACGCCATCCGCGATTCGGTACCAGCAGTGCGCGCAGCGGTCTCGGATATCGGCGGTCCGGTGCGCCAGGGTGTCAACATCCGCACCCCGGAAGGCGTGCAGTACGTGAGTGCCGCGCGTGTGAGCGCAGGATTTCTGGATGTGCTGTCAGTCCGCCCCATGCTCGGCCGCAACTTCAACGCCGGGGAAGATACGCCCGGCGGCCCGCGCGCGGCCATCCTCAGCTACGATTTCTGGCACACCGCATTCCACGATGACCGGAACGTCCTGGGCCGCGCCATTCTCATCAAGGGCGAGCCCTACAGCATCGTGGGCGTGCTTCCGGAGGGCGCTGTCATCCCCAGCGCACCCAACGTGCTCACCCCCATCCGGCCTACTCGTACCGGAGAGGGAGAGGGTGACAACTACGGCCTGATTGCGCGGCTCGAGCACGGAGGTTGGCAGCAGGCGAACGCGCAACTCGCCCACGTCCACTCACAGTCCCTTGCATACCACGGCTCCGTTCATTCCGCTGCGGCGCCTGTCTATCGCTTCGTTCCCTTGCAGAAGGGCTTTACCGCCGAGGAGCGCGGCCCGGTGCTGACGCTCATGCTCGCGACCAGCCTCATTCTGCTCATCGCCTGCGCGAACCTCGCCGGGCTGGCACTGGTGCGCGTAAACCGTCGCGCGCGGGAGATCGCCACCCGCATGGCGCTGGGCGCGACCCGCTGGACGGTCATCCGGCAACTGTGGGCGGAGAATCTCGTCATTGCATCGATCGGCGGAGCGGCTGGCCTGCTCACCGGACAGCTTCTGCTGCGCGCGCTGGCGGCTCGGGTACGAGAGGAGATTCTTCCCGCCGGCGGACTGCACCTGGATGCACGCGTGCTCGCCTTCACCATCCTGGCGACGCTCGCCACCAGCGTTCTGTTCGGCATGCTTCCGGCACTCCATGCGCGAGATTTCGATCTCCGCTCCACCATGAGTGCGGGCATCCACGCTCATCCTGGAGGCAGGCGTGTGCGCCTGTGGCTGATTGGCGGCGAGGTGGCGCTTACCGTGGTCCTGCTGGCCTCCGCCGGCCTGCTGGTGCGCACGCTTGCCTATCTGCAAGGGCTGCCTCCGGGCTTCAACGCGGCGCACGTGATGACGGCCAAGGCTTCCCTCGACGAAGCGCGTTATCGAGACCCGTCGAATTTCAGCAACCTGCTTGCCAAGAGCGCCGCAGCACTCGTCCGTATCCCTGGCGTCCAGTCCGCCGCCGTGGGGCTTAGCTTGCCTTATGAGCGCGGGCTGAACGACAGCGTTACCGTGAAAGATGGACCAGGCATCGGTCAAATGCACGGCTCTGGCGCCCTCTACATAACTCCAGATTATTTCTCAACTCTTGGCATCCGCGTTCTTGATGGGCGCGCATTCACTTCTTCCGACACCGCCCAGAGCGAGCCTGTCGTTATAGTCAACCAGAGCTTCGCACGGGAAATGCTCCATTCTGCCCACCCGCTTGGTCGCCACATCAGAATCGGAAGGAGCGTAGCGCGAGTTGTGGGTGTCGTCGCAGATGTGGAGAAGACGCCCGGCCTGTCCTCCGGTGCGCCCCTCTCGACCGAGCGCACCATGTACACGCCCGCCACCCAGGTCGACGCGCAGAGTCTGGCGGTCATGCACATCTGGTTTCAGCCCAGTTGGATCGTCCGCACACGCGGAGCGATCCCCAGCCTCACCCTGTCCATGCAGCAGGCGCTGGCGTCGGTCGATCCCAATCTGCCGTTCTCCGGCTTCTCCAGCATGGATTCCATCCTCGCCAAAGCGCTCGATCAGCAACGGATCGAAGTTGCGCTCCTGTCCGCCATTGCCGCGCTTGCACTGCTGCTTTCGGCCATCGGCATCTTCGGCCTGGTGGCGAATACGGTGGCGCAGCGCCGGCGCGAGATCGGCATCCGGCTGGCGCTCGGCTCCAGCACCCGCGCCGCGGTGGTGGTCGCCGGCCGCTCCGGAATGACTGCCGCAGTCTATGGCGTGGTGGCCGGTCTAGTGGGGTCGTTGGCGGCGCTGCGGGGGCTGCGCAGCGCGCTCTATGGCGTGCGCAGCTACGATCCCCTCACCCTCATGGCTACCGGCGCGCTGCTCCTGGCGGTGGCGCTGTTTGCCGCCACCATTCCCGCGCTGCGCGCGGCGAAGATCAACCCGGCCGAGACCCTGCGGGAGGAGTAGCGCGGCAATCCTTGAAAGCTCTGAGACTTGATTTTGTAGCTTCATCGTAGCTACACTTCCATGGTGGCAGGCCTCGTCGAGTTCGAGTGGGACGACGACAATCGCGGCCATCTTGCTGAGCACCTCGTCAGCTCGCAGGAAGCAGAAGAGGTGGTTCTCAATCGGCCAGTGGATCTGGAGCGGCAGAATCGCAATGGCGAGACGCGAATTCTGCAGGTAGGCGAGACAAATGCGGGCCGGATACTAGTGGTCGTTTCTGCCTTTTCGGGCAGAAAGATCCGGGTCATCACCGCATGGCCCGCAAAGGAACGCCTGAGCCGCTATTGGAGAAGTCTGCAGCCAAGCGCGGAAGGGGAAGAATGATGCCAGAAAAGATGGACATTCCCGTATTTGCGAACGAAGCCGATGAAGCCAAATGGTGGGTCAGCCAGCAAGATCGTATTGCTGACGAATTTGATCGGGCGGCAACACGGGGTGAGCCAGCCAGAGGGACTGCCGCGCGCCGCGCTGCTCTTCCCACCACCACCATACGGCTCGATCCCAGAGACATCGAACTGGCTCGCTCCCAGGCTGAACGCAAGGGACTGCGATACCAGACGTATCTGAAGATGCTGATTCACGAGGCCTTGCGCGAACAGGAAAAATCGAGCTGAGAATCAACCCGGGTGGCTGGAACTTCCAGGCGGCCCGGAGCCTTCCCGCTGAATCTCCGTCACCACCAGCCGGTCCTCCGGCTTTAGATAGCCTTTGCGTCGGAACCAGTCGTCCATGGCTGAATGCAATTCTTGTAAAGGCACGCGGTAGCCCACTTCGAGCAGTCCATCGCCCACCGGCAGCGTGTCATCGAAGACTGCGCTGTTGGTGAAGTTGCGCATGGCGAAGTTGTCGATCCAGCGCACCGGACATGGCTGCAGATCAGGCTGCAGACCAGGCTGCAGATCAGGCTGCGGGGCATCGCCGCCATGCGCGTATTCCACGCGCAGCGTGCGCGCGAACACCCGCTAACCCTTGGCCGCGTGCGGTCCGGCGTTGCGCACCTCCGCCGGCACATCGAACTTGCTGAAGTTGTCTTCGAACTTCTGCGCCAGTTCCCTCGCCTGCCGGTCGTACGCATCCTTGTCCGCCCAGGCATTGCGCGGGTTGAGCAGTTGTGCCGGAACCCCGGGGCAACTGGTCGGAATGCTGAGTCCGAACGCTCCCTCGGTCACGAACTGCGCGTCGTCGAGGCCGCGCTCGAGCACCGCCGTCACCATGGCGCGCGTGTGCGGCAGGCTCATGCGCTTGCCCACGCCGAATGCGCCGCCGGTCCAGCCGGTGTTCACCAGCCAGCACTGCGCCGTGTGCTGCCGCAGCCGCTCGCCCAGCATGGCCGCGTAGACCTTGGGCGCCAGCGGCAGGAAGGGCGACGCGAAGCAGGTGGAGAACTCCGGCACCGGCTCCGAACCCAGACCTGCCTCGGTCCCGGCCAGCTTCGCCGTGTAGCCGGAGAGAAAGTGATACATCGCCTGCTCCGGGGTCAGCCGGGCGATGGGCGGCAGGACGCCAAACGCATCCGCTGCCAGGAACAGCACGTTGCGCGGATGCCCGCCGACTCCGGGGATGACGGCATTCTGGATGAACTCGACGGGGTACGCCGCGCGGGTATTCTCCGTGTACCGCGTGTCGCCGTAGTCGGGCTCGCCCGTCCTGGGCAGCAGCACCACATTCTCCAGCACCGAACCGAAGCGGATAGCGTTGTAGATCTGCGGCTCCTTCTCCTCCGACAGATCGACACACTTGGCGTAGCAGCCGCCCTCAAAGTTGAAGACGCCGGTTGGGCTCCAGCCATGCTCGTCGTCGCCGATCAGCCGCCGCGTGGGGTCGGCCGAGAGCGTCGTCTTGCCCGTGCCGGAGAGCCCGAAGAACAGCGCCGTCGTGCCGTCCTGGCCAATATTGGCGGAGCAGTGCATGGGGAAGACATCGCGCTCCGGCAGCAGATAGTTCATCACGCCGAAGATGCACTTCTTCATCTCCCCGGCATATTTCGTGCCGCCGATGAGTACGATCTTGCGGGTGAAGTCGGTGATGATGAAGGTGCTCGAGACGGTGCCATCGCGCTCCGGCATCGCTTCGAACTCCGGCGCCGCAATCACGGTGAACTCCGGCGCGTGCAGCCCCAGCTCCTCGGCCGTGGGCCGCACGAAGAGCTGCTTGACGAACAGCGCGTGCCAGGCATACTCGGCCACGATCTGCACCGGCAACTGGTAGCGGCGATCCGCTCCGGCGAAGAGATCGAGCACATAGAGATCGCGCTCGCGCATATGGGCGATCACCCGCTCCAGCAGCGCGCCGAACTTCTCCGGATCGAAGGGCTGGTTGACCTTGCCCCAGTGCACACGGTCCGTGGTGTTCGCATCCTTCACGATGAACTTGTCCCGCGGCGAACGACCGGTGCGGGCGCCGGTCAAGGCCACCAGTGCGCCATTCGAGGCCAGCCGGGCCTCCCCGCGCGCCACCGCTGCCTCTACCAGTTGCGGCGTCGACAGATTGCGGTGGACGTGCGGCCCTTCGATCAGGCCCTTCGGATTCTTCGCGGTTGCCGTGCCCATGCGTGTTCCCTTTCCTATGCCGCCACCTAGGCAGCACCCTGGCCGCGCCCGTTCGAAGCCCGGACCGGCCTGAAACCGTCTATTGTGCCATTCCGCTGGCAGCGGTGGCAAAGGCGCGTGCTGGCACCATTGAATCGTCCGCTTCGACCGCGCTCTCTACGGATGCAACTCAGCCAGGAACTCTGGGCGGCTCGTAGGTGTCTAAATTCCCGAGGTGAGTTGCCGATGCCACGTATTCCCTTGTCCGTTGTGGTCTTACTCATGCTCGCCTTACCTGGAGTGAGGGCGACAGCCCAGATGTCGGGCTACGATTCGAATCCGCGATTCGACACGCGCGCGAAGAACGTCAGCATCCTTCAACTCATCGCGAATCCGCAGGCCTATGACGGCAAGAGGGTGCGACTGATCGGGTTCCTGCGGCTTGAGTTCGAAGGAAATGCTCTTTACCTCCACCGCGAAGACTTTGAGCATGCGATCTCAAACGACGCCCTGTGGGTCGATCCTCCGCGCGATATGACGAAGGAACAGCGACAGTCCGTCAACAATCAATACGTGATATGCGAAGCCACGTTTCGAGCCAGCGGCCACGGCCACATGGGTTTATTCAGTGGCGAACTTGCCGAAGTCACCCGTCTCGAGTTCTGGTCACCCGGCGTGTCGATTAGCCCGCGATGAGCCGCCGAGGATTTCATACTTGCAGGACGGAACAACGTGCAGCTTTGTGACAGCCGGCGAAGGCCGACGGGCGGGCAAAACGGCGATTAGAACTTCAACTCACGCCATCAATTCATGAATGACTGGCAGCGAGGGCAGATCTCCAGTGTGGCCCACTTCCTTCATCACCACATCGAGATTCTCCAGCACCTCTTCGGTGCGCATGGTGTACATCTCACGGCCGTTGTCGTAGCCGCTCTCGATGGCCCGCTTCAGGTAGAGTCCGGCGATCTGCGCGGCCAGCCGGTCGGTGATGACGTGGCCGGTGCGCTGCTTCTGCTCCACCCAGGCCTGCGCCGGCAGCGCAATCCACACCGGACGCTCGTTCACGTCGAAGCGCACATCCACCGCGTCTGCGTGCCGGGTGGCAATGGCTACGATGTTGGCGCGCCATTTGCAGCGCAGCGTCTCTCCGGTCCAGCGGTCGGCGACTTCAAATTCTTCGTACATAGGCCTCTAGGGTACCGGCAGCGGCCGCCGGCGGCAACCGCTGGCCGCCAGCCCCTGCCGTACTGCATCTGGGTCTTGCACCTCCCTTGATGCGATGCGACGAAAAATCTGCCTGCGACAAAAAAAAGACAAATGTTATCGCGGTTCGTGCGTCCAACACAGAGCGCAAGGCATCGGATTGTTTGCGTATATAGGAGTGAGAGCTACCGTGGCCACCAACACCCCCAAGTCCACCCGAATCTACGAAGACAAACTTCGCCAGCAGCAACAGCTTCTCGAGCGCTCGATGCTCTCTGCCGTGGAGCAGGGGCGCGAGTCGGGCGCGGAAGATACCCAGGACCCAGGCGATCTGGCCGTGGCCTCGTACCAGAAGGAGCTTCTGTTCAGCCAGGGAAACAGCGGGCATGAACAACTGCAGCTCGTGCGCCGCGCGCTCGACCGCCTGGAAGATGGCACCTTCGGAGAGTGCCAGCACTGCGGCACCACCATCGGCGTCAAGCGCCTGGAAGCGCTGCCCTGGACCCCCTACTGCATTGAGTGCCAGGAGAAGTTCGAGAACGGCGAGCTCGAAGCGCCGGGACGCGCCGCCTGATTCCTCCTCCAACTCACTGGGGACTTACAGCATGCTGCAGGGCAGCCGCTAAGTCCCTGGGATGAAAGCCGAACGGTCCGGCCGTGCTCTTGTAGAGCACGCGTCCATCCGCGCCAATCAGGTACAGGCGGTCCGGCCACCCTGTGTACGCCACCTCGACCCGGTTGTCGAAGCCATCCACCAACGCAGGAAATTGAATGTGCAGCTTGCGCACGCAGGCGCCGGCCACCGAGGCGCGCTCCGCCTGGTCGTGCGGGCTGCGAAAGAGCACCTGGTCGTGCACGTTGCTCTGCATCTGCCACACATCGGTGGGGTGCGCCTCCAGGATGTACACGGCATAGAACTTCGCCCGGTCCTTATATTGCTCGGCCAGCTTGTTCAGGGCGGGAACCTCCCGCCGGAAGGGCGGTCAGGTATAGCTGCCGAAGACCAGCACCACCGGCGTGCCGCCTCCCGCTGACCCGCCCCCCACTGCCGTACCCCCCACTGACGTGTTCCAGAGCGAGCCCAGCTTAACCGGCGCACCTGAGTCCAGCGACTGCACGGTCAAGTCTGGAGCCGTGTCGCCGACCTTCAGCTCTCCCTTGCGTGCATGCGTCCACATGGTCTCGAAGGGGAAGAGGAAGTACGCGGGCATGGGCATGCGCGCCATGATGTGCCCGAAGACCTGCGGCGGCTGGTGCATGGCCCAGTCAACGTAACCGACAAAGCCTACCCAAGCGCATACCAGCAGCACCACAACTCCACCCAGCCAGCGCTTTGTCGTCTTCTGCATGATCAAGACCTGCTCACTTGGTCGTTGCGTTCATTTCCAGATAGCCCTGCGGCGCGATTCCAAAGGCGTCCGCGACCCGATTGAAGAAGGCGAACATTGCCGTGATGTACACCGCCTCCGCGATCTGCGGCTCGGTCCATCCATGGTCGCGGAGCGTCTGCACGTCTTGCGGTGTGGTGCGGTACGCTGCCTCTGTCACCTTGGTTACATACTCCAGCAACGCGCGCTCCGCCTCGCTCAGACCCGCCTCATCCAGCTTGCCTTCCGCAATCGCCTGCACCGTCGTCTCGTCCGCTCCCTGAGCCCGCAGGAAGTATGCATGCGAGTCCAGTCAATAGGGACAGCGGTTGAGCCACGAGACCCAACTGGCAATCGCTTCCTTGGTGCGGCGGGTCAGATGTCCCTCCGAGAAATGCGCGGTGTTGCTGAAGCTCATCACCTCGCGCAGAAAGTCCGGCCGGTGACCGAAGCACTTGAGGATACCGGGCATCTGCTGGCGGCCGGAGTGAGAGCGCCACTCGTCGTACACCTTCGCCACATCGCCCGTGGCATCGGCGTCGTGAATCAGAGCGATCTTGGTTGGGTAATCCGCCATGGTACGCGTCTCGTCTGTATGGTTCGAGACACCATAGCATGGGGCAAAGGCGTCATCGATCCATCCATAGGTGGAGATCGTGGTCACGAGTGGCTGCGCTCAGAACAGGCTGGTCAGATCGCGGCGTCCATCCACTACGCGGACGACCTCAACAAGATCGGCCGAGTCCCGCCCACCGTTGGATGGATTTCGTAAAGAATCAGGTACGGCCCTTCGATCAAGACGCGCGAGGTTGGCCGGATCTCGGGTCGGGAAACGCCAATCCGCGGATGGCGTGCCAGAAGATCTACTTTGGCTTCGATGGCTGTGTACAGTCTCTCCGCCGCGTCCGCATTACCGAAGCCAATCGCAACGTATATGTCGAGCAAGTCTTGACGAGCCTGCGGACTCCACGAGTTCAGCCTTCATTGGCTCGCAATTTTGTCGCGTGCTTCAGGTGCTGCCGCGCGTCGCGGCGTAGCTTGGCGAAATCGAGCGGCCCGGCCGCTCCGCTCGCCTTGCCATCGTCCCACATCTTGCGGAGGCGCTCGATATCCCGCTGACGTAGTTCGCGCTTGAACTGCCAATCCCGGATCGCTTCGCGCACGATCTCGCTGGTGGTGGCATAGTCACCGGTTTCCACTGCGGCTTTGAGCGCGGTGATCTGCTCCCCGGTCAGGGCGACGCTGACCTTCTGCACGTCTGGCATGGACACTCTCTCCTGTGCCTATGGTAGCAAATCTTACTCCCGGCGAGATACGGCACGAAGGCGCTCCGGCGACTCCGATCTGCGCGATTTCGGGTAAAGTGATTGCATGTTGGGACGGCCGCAACCATCCGAAGCAGCGCCTTACTACTTCACCTACATCGACCAGGTGAGCGGCGAGGATCCGGCTGCAACTCTCGAAGGCCAACTAAACGAGTCGCTGGCCTTCTTTTCGGCCATCTCCGAGGAACGCTCCCTCTACCGGTACGCGCCGGAGAAGTGGAGTATCCGGCAGGTGCTGAATCACGTCAGCGACAGCGAACGGTTGTTCGCGTTTCGAGCCTTGTGGTTCGCTCGCGGCTTCAAGGATCCGCTGCCCAGCTACGATCAGAACGTTGGCGCATCCGGCGCCGAGGCCGACACAATCCCCTGGTCGGCCCACATCGAGGACTTCCGGCGGGTGCGCCTCTCCACCCTTTCCCTCTTCCAGAACATGCCCGCCGAGGGGTGGACACGAAGCGGCATCGCCAGCGGCAATCCCTTCACCGTTCGCGCCCTGGCCTACATCACCGCCGGACACCTGGCGCACCATAACGCCATTCTGCGCGAACGATACCTGTCAGCAGCACGCTGACCAGCCGCCGGTATTCCGAAAGCCGCACACCAGTCAGCCCCGCTCTCTTTGACCCCTGTCTCCGCCCGCTGCTACACTTTTATCAATCATCCCAGCAGCCGCAGAGTGGATTCATCCGATGGTGTACTCGCGCCCGGCTCCGCAGCAAGGAAGCTCCATTTGGACATCTCTACACGCAACGCGCTGAAGCATGAGGACGCATTTGCCCGGACCACCCTGACCGGCTTCGACTGGGTGCAGGCGAATCGCGGCCGGGTCATCCGCATCACGATCCTGGCGCTGGTGGTCATCGCGGCCATCATCGTGGCTGCGGTCGTCTACAGCCAGCGGTCCACCGCGGCGGAGAATGCTCTCGGGATGGCCATGGCCACCTACGGCACCCCCATCGCCGACCCGGCCCAGCCGGTGCCGCCGGGCGTCAAGACCTATGCCAGCGCCGCCGAACGCGCCAAGGCCGCCAACCCGCAGTTCGTCGACGTAGCCAAGCGCTACGGCAGCATGGAGGCGGGTGAGAATGCCCTCTACTTCTCCGGCCTGACCTACGCCGAGATGGGGCAGAACAGCCAGGCGGAAACTACACTGCGCAAGGCCGCCGGCGTCCGCAACCACAACATCGCGGCGCTGGGGAAACTGGCGCTGGCCAACCTGCTGGCGCAGAGCGGCCGCAACGACGAGGCGATCAAGCTGCTCCAGCAGCTCACCGCCAACCCGACCACCACCGTGCCCGCCTCAACCGCGCAGCTTGCGCTCGCAGCCGTCTACCAGACGACCAACCCCACCGCGGCCAACAAGATCTACACCTCCCTGAAAGATAAGGACAAGACCACCGCCGCCAGCAGCATCGCGGCCAGCCGGCTGGCAGGCGGCAAGTAGTGCACCGGTGCGTAGAAGGCTGAAGGGAAATTTTTTCTGGATCCCGTGAGCGAAAAACCGCCGGTGAGCGTCTTTGAGGACAAGCCTATGGGCACCTTTGAAGGACAGCTCGCCGGTCTGCTCGACGCCAATCAGCTTCCCGCTGCGGCTGACACCCAGGCCCGCGAAGCTACCAGCACCGCCATCGCCGACCTGGTGCATGAGTACTCCGGCACCCTTTACCGCGTCGCCTTCTCCGTCACCCGCAACGCCGCGGAGGCCGAAGACGTGGTGCAAGACACCTTTTTGCGCGTGCTCAAGCACCGTGACGAACTGCCCGGCATCCGCGACGCGCGCGTCTGGCTGGTACGCATCACCTGGAACCTGGTGCTCGATCGCAAGCGCCGCAGCAAGACCCGTCCGGAAAACGAAGACATCGCCGACCTGGTGCGGGTGCTTCCCGCCAAGGACATGAGCGCAGAGAAGGCGCTTATCGCCGGCCAGCGCCACGCCCGGGTGCTTGCTCTGATTGACAAGCTGCCGCGCAAGGAGCGCGAAACGCTGCTGCTCTGCGCCGTCGAAGAGCTATCCACCATACAGGTAGCGGCCGTACTCAACACCAGCGAATCGTCCGTGCGCTCGCGCCTCTTCCGCGCGCGGCGCGATCTGGCGTCTCTACTGCGGAAGGAAGGCATCGCACGATGACGCTCGTTCCGCAATTCGGAGCTCCCGCAGACACAACTGTGGCCGACGAAACACTCGCCCTGCTGCGCGGCGTGCATGCGCGGGATGGCCTGGAGCAGCGCATCCTTGCGCGGCTGGACGATCGGACCCGGGTGCCCCATCCTGAGCACGGCGAAGGGTGGGTTCCAGCATTCGTTTTGAAGACTCCATTCGCGACCGCGGCCTTCGCCAGCGCGGCCTTCGGCGCGGTTGCTGTCGCGGCCCTCGGCGCGGCCGTCTTCCTGGCCTACAGCCGCCCCGCGCCTGTGGTCTTCGTGCCTGCCCCCATTGTTGGAAATGTTACGCCCGTCCTCAGCCACAGTGCAGAGAGCCACGCCGTCCAGGCCGCAGGCGCCACGGCGGTCGCCAAGTCTCCGATCCATCCGCACACCCGAGGCCGCGACCACCGCATCGGTCGCGCCGTGCATGCCCGCAGCGGATTGCCGCGCGGCGCAACCTTGCCACGACAACTGGACCTGCACGCGCCCCAGCCACTCGCGCTTCAGCGGTAGCTCCCAGGCTCCACTGAGGGACGGATTTCCCGCTACGGTACGATAGGCACTTGAACCCCTCCACCAACGGATCGGGAATCCCGTGCTTCTTTCGCACGCCTATTTTCCTCGCGCTGGTCGTGCTCCTGCCGCTGTCCGCGCGCGCACATGCCCGCACGGAGCAGGCGACCCCCAGCACCACGACACTCCCGGCCATCCCGACGTTGCTGCACGAGGTGGAAGCCCACCAGAAGGAGTTGGACCGCGCGCGCGAGAACTACACCTATCGCGAGACCGAATCGTTGACCGTCGTTGATAAACGCGGCAAGGTGCGCAAGACGGAGGAGAAGGTGAGTCACGTCTTCTTCGTGAACGGCCATCCGATTCGCACGCTGATCCAGAAAGACGGAAAGCCGCTGAACGCCGGCGATTTGCACAAAGAGGAAGATCGGGCCAGCAAGGAAGCGGCGAAGTACGCGAAATCCGGCGCGGACGCTCCGGATAAGGACGATGTTTCCGTCTCTCGACTGCTGGCGATCACGCGCTTCTCCCATCCGCGGCGCATCACCGAAAACGACCGCAGCGAGATTGCCATCGACTTCGTCGGCGATCCGCACGCCCAGGCTCATGGGCGGAATGAAGAGGCGCTCAAGCGGGTGTCCGGCACGGTATGGATTGACGAGGCGGCGCGCGAGGTCGTCCACATGACGGCCACTTTCGATGAGAATCTGCATGTTGGCTTTGGCCTGCTGGCTACGCTGGAGAAGGGCAGCACCTTCTCGTTCTCCCAAGGCCTGGTCCACAACGAAGCGTGGCTGCCCACGTCGGCCGATGGACGCTTTGACGGGAAGGCTCTCCTGTTTGTCGGCTTCCACGTCAGCCTGAAGGTGGGCTATGACGAGTACCGGCGGTTCGACGCCACCACCACGGAGAAGCTGACGGATCCGGAGAAGCTGACGGATCCATAGCTACCAGGATCGCTCGGCCATTGCGCGCGGGGCGGCAGCGTTGCACCGCCCCACACGATCGCCATCACTCATCCGAATCTTTGAAGCAAACGGTGCCTGCATAGCGGAGCACCACTTCATTGCGTTTGGTATCGACCGCGCCCCAGGCGGAGAGTTTGCCAGTAGCACCTGCGAAGCGCCCGGTTCCACCGGTAAGCTCGACGCCGTTCGGGTAGATTGCAGCGTACAAACCGGCAACGCCGCTGGGGTAGCCGGTGGCGTATGCCGGAGCAATCTGGAGCGTGTCGCCGGTTTCGGTCTCCCAGTGGTGCTGGTTGTAGAAGGTGAGGGTTCCATTGGGGTTCTGCTTCAGGCTGAGGATAGTGACGCCAATTGCGCCCTTGAGGTCCCCGCCGGCCGTCCCGAAGGTGGTCGTGGGATTGAGGAAATTGGTTTGAATCGAGCCGCCGAGGTGTTGGCAGTTCGTGCCGGCGAGCGCACACAGGCCTGAGGTGATCCACAGGCTTACGCTGATGAAGAGCATCCGCAACATCCCTTTTTGCATTACGTTCCCCCTTTTTCAAAGTGCAGATGAGAATGCCGCTCTGGAGAACGGCGTGTTCCGCGAGGACAGGGACTTGCGGAGCAAGCCATTGCTTGCTGTCTTGGCCAGGGGCTAGACTTGCGCGAGCAGGTCTCCCTTCCGCGGCTCTGACGAGGGTCCCACTTCCCGGCGGGGAGAGTCCTATGGAAACTTCAGGGTTTTCTCAGAAGCTCTCAACCCAGCCACTGGAGAGCGCGTGAACAACGACCTCCATGAGCGGTTTGAGTTTGGTCCATTTTCGTTGGACACCAACGCCCACGTGTTGGCGCGCGAAGGTAAGGACGTGCCTCTGCCTCCCAAATGCTTCGAACTGCTCTGTCTTCTGGTGCGCGAGAACGGCCGGCTACTGGGAAAGGAGCACCTTATGGAGGTTCTCTGGCCGAATGTGTTTGTGGAGGAGGCGAACCTTCCCAATCTGGTGGGGGCCCTGCGTCGGCATCTACACGACTCACCGCACGGCTCGACATACATCCAGACAGTCCCAAAGCTGGGGTATCGCTTCGTGGCGCCCACTCGATCGGTCACTGGCCGTGCTCAGGAATGGCCGGCAGTACGCGACGCGGCAAGGGGGAAGGCAGTGCGGATCATCGCCTTTCCCTTCCGCACCAGTCCCGATCTTGGCGATAGCGAGTATCTGGCCTACAGCCTGCCCGAAGCGATTGCGAGCACGCTGGCTGAACTGGACGCGTTCATCGTCAGGTCCACGCAGATGGCCATGCGCTTCGACCCTGCGCATTGGAATCCGGCAGACATAGCGCAGCAATTGGAAGTGGACGTAATCCTGAGCGGTACGATTTCGCGCAGCGATCAAGCCCTGCGTGTGGTCACTCACCTTCTGGAGGCGTCAAGCGGTACCGTTCTCTGGTCCCGGGAGTGGGATGTGGAGCGCCACGAATTGTTCCGTTTCCAGCGTGCCGTGGTGCAGTTGCTGGTCCGGCAGTTGACCGCGAGCGCCGGAGACGAAAGGCGCATCGGGACACTGGATATTTCGCGGGACGCTGAGGCGTATGAGTTATATCTCAGGGCCAACCGGCTAACAACGAACCGGGCGCCGGAGAACATATCGCTGGCGCGCGATCTGTACGTGGCATGCACCGAGAGAGATCCGGCATATGCACCTGCGTGGGCCCGGCTAGGGCGCTGCTATCGGCTGCTGGAGAAATTCAACACTGAGCCGGACCGGAACTTCGCGCGGGCGCAGGTTGCGCTGGAGAGAGCCTTCGCCCTCAATCCGGATCTCGCCGCCGCGCACGCCGCCTACACCCCAATTGAGTCGGACGCCGGCAATGCCGAAGCTGCTATGGTCCGCCTTGTGGGGCAGTCCACTCGTCGAAAAAATAATGCCGAGATCTTCAGCGCGTTAGTGCACGCGTGCCGGTACTGCGGCCTTATGGACGTGTCTCTCCAGGCGCATGAGCGAGCTATCAGGCTGGACCCGAATATCCGCACCAGTGTTGCGCATACTCACTTCGCTCTGGGTGATTTCGAGCGAGCGCTGTATTGGTATGGATCGGCCTGGGGTCTATACCTGGATGTGCTCGCACTGGCAAGCATGGGCAGACGGGAAGAGGCTGGCGCGCTGTTGTGGAGCCGGCGCGAACAATACTTCAGGATGCCATGCTTGATGCATGCGCTGGATGCGTGGTTGATGGGGGAGCGGGACCGCGGCCTGGCGGCGTTATGCATTCCCCTGTCCTCGGAGCTTCGCGATCCCGAAGTGCGGTTCTATATGGCGCGGCAGGCTGCGGCGTTTGACGATCCTGTTCTGGCCAACCGGCTTCTTCTGCGATCGTGTGAAGAGGGCTTCTACAATTCCGCCGGCATGGAACGGGATCCCTGGTTCGAGTCCATCCGCGCGACCGGGCACTACCAGCGAACGCTGGAGATGGTGACCATGCGAGAGAAGCAAGCGCGGGCCGCCTTTATGGCAGCAGGCGGAGACCGCGTTCTACCGGCCTAGGCTCGCTGAAGCGGCAACCCCCGGGCGCGCGTCCCAGTCACGGACAGCAAAGCAAAAGGAGGCCGTTGCACTACGGCCTCCTCAGAAGGAATGAACCGCCCCTACTGCTGCGGAGGGGGCGTGCTCTGATTCTGGTCGGGGGTGGCGTTCATGCCGTTCTGCATGTGCTGGTGCCGCATGGCCATCTTCTGCTGCATCTTTGCATTGTCGGCTTCGAACATCTTCTTCTGGTCATCGTTCAAGACAGCCTCGATCTTCTGGCTATCCGTTTGCCGCATGTCCATCATCTTTGCCCGGCGATCCTTCGGCGCCATGGAGGTGTCGGCGTGCATGGTCTGCATCTGCTGCTGCTCATCTTCGAGGATCGGCTTGATCCGGCTCTGCTGATCCGAGGTGAGGTTGTATTTCTTGGTCATTTTGGCCAGACGCTGATCGGGCGACTGCATCTCCATGCCATGATGCTTCATGTTCGAGCCCTGCTGCATGTTGGAGCCCTGCATCTGCTGCGATGCGCCGTTGCTGTCCGTGCCTGACCCGCTACCCGTCGAACCCGAAGCCTGGGCAAAGACCACGCCCGTCGCGAGCAAGCCACTCAATGCGATCGTACAAAGTTGATTCTTCATTCTGGTGTTTCCTCCACGTGTTATACGAACCCCCCGAACACTAAGAGGTTGTGGCAAAGATTGTCAATTTTGCGGATCACACCCGGTTGTTAGCCCCATGACATCCACTTGCTTACAAACCAGCGGGATTCTCCGGCGGCATCTACATTCCCATTTCTATCCCGATGATCCTGTACAGCGGAATAGCAGCCATACCGGGTGTCTGGATCCGTCGTGTAGAAGGTAATCGCGAGGTGTATATTGCCTCTCCAGAAGCACCACGTCGAAGGAGGCAGCAGGAAAGGCTATGGCTTACATTGCGCTCAATCCCGAAGCTTACAACAACCAGTGTGTGGGTACCGGGCAGTGCGTCGCCTTCGTCCAGAAGGCTAGTGGCGCTCCTGCGACCTCCCTATGGAAGCAAGGGACTAAGGTGAGAGGAAATCTCGGTGTGCGGAAGGGTACGGCAATAGCCACGTTTGAAGCCAACGGAAAGTATGGCAACACCATGGACAGCACCTCGCACGGCGCAATCTTTGTTGGGCAGAATGCGGCGGGTCTGCAGGTATGGGACCAGTGGATTGGTCAACGGGTCCACCAACGTACCATCCCCTATCGAGGCGGAGCTCCTGGGGTCAAGCCCGTGAATGACGGAGACGCCTTTTATGTCATCGAATAAACGGCTGGGGGGCTTTGCATTCTGCCTGCTTTTCCTGCCGTTTTCGGCCTGTTCGTCCCGGACGGAGCAGCGCCAGTTGCCTTCGGCCATTACCTGTCCGGCCAGCCTGGTAGTCAAAGCTTCTGCTGTCCCTGTACTGGGCTGGCATTCTGAAGCAGCCGAAGCCTCCCATAGCTTCGAACGAATCTCGATCTATAACGGTCAAGCGAACGCGAAGGAGTTTGAACTTGCTCCCGACGGTCAACGGAGCAGCGGCAATCACTTCACCCAAACCTGGAACTTGAAGGGATACCGCACCATGAACATCTTCCTCCGCTGCCGCTACCGCGACACCCCTGTGGCGCTGTATGTGGACGTGCCCCAGCAACTGGATACCTGCACATTCCGATTTACACGTGGCAATCAGGGCTCGATCCAAAAACCCAGCATGGAGTGCCGGTGAGAGATCTCTGACAAGATCGAGGCGGACACTGGAGGATACGCAAGCGTTCCATTTTCCTTGTCTTGCCCAAGCGTACTGCGTTCGATGTCTAATCCGCGAGAACAGAACATGCTCTACGAGCGGCGCCGAAACGCAGTCTGTCATTGGGAGGGAGATGCCGTGTTCACTCGTAAGGCGGTAATCCGAGGACTGCTCCTGCTCGCTTCTTTCCATGCAGACGCAAAAAGGCCACTCCGAAGAGCGGCCCTTTTCGATTTAATGCCGGCAATTACCTAATCTCCCACACACTTCCGCGTGCAGTACCATCGGCCCAGCGAGGCTTAACTTCCGTGTTCGGGATGGGAACGGGTGTGACCCTCGCGGTATGCTCACCGGCAAACTTGATATGGCGCTTGGCGGGAGGTTCCCCACAGCCAATCCAATGGACACACGGGCAGGTTCTCCCGGACTCAGGATGGCAAACTGGCGCCACACAACTAAAAACACGAATCGCATTGGGCCTTGCTGACAACAAGGCCTGTTGAATATCTCTAGAACACCTGCGCGGATATGCTGCGCAGAGTTAATTCTATGGACAAGCCGAACGGGCGATTAGTACTGGTCAGCTACGTGCATTACTGCACTTCAACCTCCAGCCTATCAACCAGGTGGTCTTCCTGGGCCCTTCATTTCCCTTTTGGGTTGGGAGATCTCATCTTGGGGCGTGCTTCCCGCTTATATGCATTCAGCGGTTATCACAACCGAACTTCGCTACCCAGCCGTGCCCTTGGCAGGACAACTGGAACACAAGAGGTTCGTCCATCCCGGTCCTCTCGTACTAAGGACAGC
>JBPCNO010000008.1:0-4384 GCA_051001135.1 Acidobacteriaceae bacterium | reverse complement strand
CCTCGATCTCTTCCGGCCGCTTGGCGACGCTGCCCTTCCCGGCATCGACGGCTAATCCCGCATGCAGCCCGATGTCCTCGCGTCTGGCGGCCACGTCGCGTGCGGTCAGCGGTTCGGGCGCAAAGTCTGGATTGGTCGTTGGCGACGCCAGCGCCACATGCATCTCGGCCGTGCGCCGCCCCAGCAGCGCCGCCGCCTCCAAGTACGCGCCCACGTGCTCGCGCGCCAGTTCATCGTGCGCGTTATCCTCCCGCCGCTCGTAAGCGCGGCCGGCCGGCATCGTCCCCTCGGGCAGAGGCACGCCGGCCACCTCTTCGAAGAAGCGGTCCAGTTCCTCCAGCGTCCACTCCCAGCCGTCACCCTCGTTGGGCACCAGCCTCTGCAGCATCGCCAGGGTCGATGTAAACATGGCGTCGCCCTCGTGCCCCGCCGGCGCGTATTCGATGGAGCCTCCGAACGGGGCGATGTGACGAAAGCTCGTCGACTCAGTGAGAAATCTGCCGATCTCCGTGTCCGGGTTCGGCCCCATCTGCTGCCGCCGGAAGAGCTTCATGATCAAGCGATCGCCGAAAATCAGGGATGTATTGCTCTGTTCCGCCGAACCCCGCCGCAGATCCAGTGGTCCTTCGCCCCGCAACTCCCCGAACTGCGTGCTCGGCAAGCCTAGCACCGCGCCGTTCCCGGTGCGCACCTGGCCGGCCGCCGCAATGAGCGCCAGGAGCGCCTTTGCCGCCTCGTCATTGAACATCGCGTCGTGCAGGCAGCCGTCTCCTTCGGGCAGCCGCACGCGCGCCAGCACCGCCTGCCCGTGCTCCTTCGAGATGGCATCGCCCGCACGTCCGGAGCTGATGCCCAGCGGCACCAGATAGGTGTCCGGATCGCCGATCGTGTACTGCACATCCACGAAGACCAGCGCGGTGGTGCCGTCGCCGAAGCTCGCCCAATCAGTAATCCTGGTGGCCGAGATGTGCCTCGACTTGCCGCCGAACCAACGTTGCTTGATCAGGAACCGAGGCAGCGACTCATTCTCGATCTGCTGCCGCGCTTCTCCGTTGAAGGCGCTCTTCCAGCCTCTCGTTCCGGTGAGCACGAGGGGCTCCTCCTGCGGCGTCTCGATGCCCGTGTCCCGTCCCTGCGGAGAGCCCTGCAACTCCAGCCACAGAAATCCGTACTGACCGAGCGTCAGCGCATAGGGAGACTGGTCGATCTTGGGAAACTCCACGTAGCCCAGCATCTCCACCGGGGTCATGCCCGCGTAGGCGCGCAGATCCAATTGCACCGGCTGCGCGAAGCGCGAAAGATTGGCTACACACAGGACCGTCTCCTGCTCCGTCTCGCGAATGTAGACCAGCACCTTGCGGTTGGAAGGGCTCAGAAACTTCAGTGTGCCGCGTCCGAAGACCTGAAACAGCTTACGCAGCGCGATCATGTTGCGCATCCAGCTCAGCAGGGACGACGCGTCGCTCTGCTGCGCCTCCACGTTGATCGCCTCATAGCCCCACACCGGATCCATCACCACCGGGCTATAGAGCTTGGCCGGAACCGCGCGGGAGAAGCCAGCGTTGCGGTCACCCGTCCACTGCATGGGCGTGCGCACGCCATTGCGGTCGCCCAGATAGATGTTGTCGCCCATGCCGATCTCGTCGCCGTAGTACAGAATGGGCGTGCCGGGAAAAGAGAACAGCAGGCTGTTCAGCAGCTCGATGCGCCGCCGGTTGTTGTCCACCAGCGGCGCCAGGCGGCGGCGGATGCCGATGTTGATCCGCATCCGCGGATCGGCGCTGTAGGCCAGATACATGTAGTCCCGCTCATCGTCCGACACCATCTCGAGCGTGAGCTCATCATGGTTGCGCAGGAACAATCCCCATTGGCAGTTGGTTGGAATATCCGGCGTCTGCGCCATGATGTCGGTAATGGGCAGCCGGTCTTCCTGCCGCAGCGCCATGTACATGCGGGGCATCAGCGGAAAGTGGAAGGCCATGTGGCACTCATCGCCGTCGCCGAAGTAGGGCCGCACATCCGTCGGCCACTGGTTGGCTTCGGCCAGGATCAGCCGCCCGTCATAGTCCGCATCGATGGCCGCACGGATCTTCTTCATCACGGTGTGTGTCTCGGGCAGGTTCTCGCAGTTCGTGCCGTCGCGCTCCACCAGGTACGGAATGGCGTCCACCCGCAGTCCGTCCACGCCCATATCCAGCCAGTGGCGCATCACGTTCAGCACTTCTTCCAGCACCAGCGGGTTGTCGTAGTTCAAGTCCGGCTGATGCGAGAAGAAGCGATGCCAGTAGTACTGCCCGGCCACCGGGTCCCACGTCCAGTTGGACTTCTCCGTGTCGGTGAAGATAATGCGCGCCTGTTTGTAGAGCTGTTCGTCGTCGCTCCACACGTAGTACTCGCGCTCCGGCGAGCCCTTAGGCGCCAGCCGCGCCCGCTGGAACCACGGGTGCTGGTCCGAGGTATGGTTCACCACCAGCTCGACCATCACCTGAATGTCGCGCGCGTGCGCCGCGGCGAGGAATGCCTTGAAGTCTTCGAGCGTTCCGTAGCTCGGGTTCACCCCCATGTAATCGGAGATGTCATAACCATCGTCACGCAGCGGCGAGGGAAAGAACGGCAGCAGCCAGAGACAGGTGACACCCAGGTCCTGCACGTAGTCGAGCTTGTCCATCAGCCCGCGGAAGTCGCCGATGCCGTCGTTATTGCTGTCCATGAACGCGCGCACGTGCAGTTCGTAGATCACGGCGTCCTTAAACCACAACGGATCCGAGGCGCTTCCTGTCTTCTTCAAGCCCTGTTCCCTTTCTTCTTCGGTCAACTACCGTTCAGATGCGCCCCTGCTCACCTGCGCCTGCGAAGCTCGAATACATGCGCCGGCACTTCCAATGGACGCAGCTCCACATAGTTGCGCGCGCCCGTCCAGGTATAGCCCCGGTCCGCGAGGAGGTCGTACACCTCGTACACTTCCCCGGCGCTCAGCCCCAGCGCGTTCTGGTCCAGCGTCACCCATCCCGACTGCACGTTGAAGGGATCGAGATTCACGATCGTGAGCACGGCGTCGGCTCCATCCGCGCTGGTCTTGCTGTACGCGATCAGGTTCGCATTCTCAGCAGTATGGAAGACCAGCCGTTCGTTGCGCTGGAGCGCCGGATGTGCGCGCCGGGCCGCGTTCAAACGCGTGATCAGCGGCCGCAAGCTGTTGGGCGCATCCAGATCCCACTGCTTGATCTCGTACTTCTCCGAATTCAGATACTCTTCGCCGCCCGGCTTGAACGGCGCATTCACGCCCAGTTCATACGCGGGGCCGTACATGCCGAAATTCGAACACAGCGTGGTCGCCAGCACCAGCCGGCTTCTGAACGCCGGCAGTCCGCCCGTCTGCAGTTCCACTGGCAGAATGTCGGGAGTATTGGGCCAGAAGTTCGGCCGCATATACTCGCGCACCGGCGTCCGTGTCAGCTCCGTCAAGTACGTCTCGAGCTCGGCCTTGGTGGTCCGCCAGGTGAAGTAGGTATAGGACTGGGTGTATCCCGATTTCGCCAGCCGCTCCATCACGCGCGGGCGGGTAAACGCCTCCGCAAGGAGGATCACGTCGGGAAAGGTGCGCTGCACCTCGGCGATCAGCCACTCCCAGAACGGAAATGCTTTGGTGTGCGGATTGTCCACGCGGAAGATGCGCACGCCTTTCTCCGCCCAGAACATGAAGACGTGTTTCAGCGCGTCCCACAGCCCCTGCCAGCCGCTCGATTCGAAATCCAGCGGATAGATATCCTGATACTTCTTGGGAGGGTTCTCCGCGTACTGGATCGATCCATCCGCGCGCTTCTTGAACCACTCCGGATGTTCCGTCACCCAGGGATGGTCCGGTGCGCACTGGAAGGCGATGTCCATGGCCAACTCCATGCCGCGCGCCTTGAGCTGTTCGATCAGATATGCGAGGTCGGAGAAGGTTCCTAGCTCCTGCAGGATAGACGTGTGCCCGCCCTCGGCGGAGCCGATCGCCCATGGGCTTCCAGTATCTCCGGGGCCGGACTCGGTGGTGTTGTTCTTACCCTTGCGGAAGCTGTGGCCAATGGGATGGATCGGCGGCAGATACAGCACATCGAAGCCCATTGCAGCGACATACTCCAACCGGTCGGCCACATCGCGCAGCGTCCCGTGCTGACCTGGCTCTCCCCATGACCGGGGAAACAGCTCATACCAGCTCGAGAAGCGCGCCCGCTCGCGATCCACCCAGATCTTGAGGTCTCGTTCGTAGCGGGTCTCCAGGGTGGTATCCGGATAGCGCTGCATCAGCTCCATCAGCGTGGTATCGAAGGCCGTCGCGGTTGCATCATCGCCCACACTCAACAGGTCGCGAGCGAAGGTCTGTAGACGTTGTGCGTCG
>JBPCNO010000007.1:0-73634 GCA_051001135.1 Acidobacteriaceae bacterium | reverse complement strand
CCCGCGATCTGATCAGTGCCCAGATCCGCGCGATGCCGCCCGTTCCAGAGGAACTGCACATGGACGGCCGCGAGCTCTACATCTACTTCCCCAACGGCATGGGGCGCCCCAAACTATCGATGCCCTCCATCGACAAGGCGCTGAAGATTGTCTGGACCGGTCGCAATTGGAACACTGTAACCAAGCTCCTCGAAATGGCCGCGCGCCTCGAATCGCCGCATTCCTGATTCAGGACGGGGTAGTTTTCCAAAGTTGGCGTAGTGATTCCCGAAACTCTCTACACTTGAAAAAGGGATCGAGAATCTTGCCGGCTTGCTGATTGGCTGCCCCGCCGACTTGCTGATCTAAGTCCTTTGTTGCCTAATTTTTGCGGGTAACCCCTTTAGAATGAGATAGGGAGCGCTGCTAGTCTCGCATATCGTTCATTCCAGAGGGCTTCCATACCATATGGGGAGGGGGGGGTACTGACTGGCAATTAGACGCTCCTGCCCGGGACTTTTATCCCTCCAGCCCCAGCCGCAGCAATGTCTCCGTCACCCGGTCCGCGGCATGGCGCAGCACGTCGCCTTCCTCCGCGAAATCGCCCGTGATGCATCGCACACCCAGCGCCTCGATCCGCTCGATGTCCGCCTCGATAGGCGCCGCGCCCTCTTCGGCGTAGCGCTCGCGCAAGGTGACGGAGACCGGCGCCGTATTCACCAGCGCGTAGTCGAAGATCGGCTGGCCTGCATGCTCGAAGATGCGCTCGATATGCTGCGATGCCGTCAGGTCCAGGCTCTCGTTGGCCTGCGTCATCAGGTTGCACACATACACCCGCGTCCCCTGCGCCTCCGCCAGCGCCTCGGCGACGCCGGCCACCAGCAGGTTGGTGATGATGCTGGTGAAGAGCGAGCCTGGGCCCACCGTGATCAGGTCGGCGCGAGCGATCGAATCCAGCGTCTCGGGGAGTGGCATGGCCGTCGCCGGATCCAGCATCAGCTCCACGATGCGCCGTTTGCTGGCCGTGATGTTGGTCTCTCCGTGTACGGTCGAGCCATCGTCCATGCGGGCCACCAGCGAAACGTTCGTGGTGGTCGCCGGATAGATGTGCCCGCGCGTCGCCAGCACCTGCGACGAAAGTTTGATGGCCTGCGCGAAATCGCCCGTGATCTCCGCCAGCGCGGCCACAAACAGGTTGCCGAAGCTGTGTCCCTCCAGCCCCTCGACGCCCCCGTTCCCCTCGCCATTCCCGTTCGAAGAAAAACGATGCCGGAACAGCCGCGAGAGCAGCGCCTCGTCATCCGCCAGCGCCACCATGCAGTTGCGCAGGTCGCCCGGCGGCAGCATCTTGAAGTGCTTGCGCAGCCGGCCGCTCGAACCGCCGTCATCGGTCACCGTCACCACCGCGGCCAGATCGCTGATCAGGCTCGGCGTCTCGCTCCCCGCGCCGCCATTCCCGTGTCCCTGGGGCGAGGGCGCATAGCGTCGCAAGCCGCGCAGCAGCGTGGACAGCCCGGTGCCGCCGCCGATGGCGACGACACGCAGGTTCGAGCGGCCGGCAACCGTCGCCCGGCGGGGTGCGCGCGTAATGGAGGGAAGCTTCACGTCAGGCGAGGCCGCGCGGTCAGGCCATCTCCGGATAGAGCAGTTCCGTGAATCGCGGATCGTCCGCCATGTCCTGGAAGTCGGAATCGGCCCGCGCCTGAATACGGTTGCGTGGATTGATCTCGATGGCTTGCTGCAGATGTCCCAGACAGCTATCCACCTGGCCCGTCATGCTCTCCAGGATGGCCAGGCCGTAGAGCGCATAATCCGTCTGCGGCGCCTGCTCCAGAATCTCCTCGAACTGCTCGCGCGCCTCTTCGAAGAAGCCCGTGTTCAAGAGTGAGATGGCGTAGTCGTACTGCTCCTCCGGCGTGTGGAAGGAGCGTTCCTGCTGGTTGGCATGGCGCTCGCAGGCCTGCAGGTATACACGGGCCCGCTCCATCAGCTCCGGCGGTCCGCCATGCGTAATCTTGGCAAAGCCATCCCGTGCCTTCTCGAACCGGCCTTCCTGCATGTAGCGCAGCGCGCTCTCGTACTCCTGCATCGATTTCTGCTGCGCTGGATCGGCCATGGTACGCACTTTGCCCTGGATCGTCTTGGGGGTGCGACTCCTGGCTGTACCTTGACCTGCACTTGGCATATTTGATCTTCCTTCCATACTCCGGTCGTAGCGCTCATGCAGCCGTGGTCACATGGCAACGGCTTCAGCTTGCCGGCACAACTGCTGCATAAGTGTTGGAGACGTTTTACACGCAGGACCCTATGGTACGTCAACCCGCGGTCAGAGGATCGTCGGGCGCTCCGTCCCCGGCGCCGCTATCCGCACGGTACATGGCAGGATTCAGCGCCAGGTCGTTGTACATCTTGAGCTGCCGGTAGAGCTTGAATCGCCGCCTGCCGGCGCACACCTGCTGCCACAGGCGATCGAGGCACTCGGCCAGATCGTCCCGCTGCTGGGCAAGAATATGCAGACGCGCCATGTTCCGTTCACCGTGCCCCTCCGGCGCATCGCTTCGGGCAAGTTCTTCACGCGTATGGAAGAGCTTGAGCGACAGGATGGAGAGCCGATCGATCATCAACCCCGGCGTCTCGGAATGCAACTCGGCGGTCGCATTCGTTGGGCCGTCCGCCTCGAGCTTCGCCAGCAGTAAGCTATCGATCTCCTCCGCCAGGTCGTTCCTCCGCTGATTGGTGCAGTCGATCGTGCGCTTGACCGCTGCGATCACGGCATCGCTCGCCCCCGGTGTCCGCGCACGATCTTCCTCATGCCACAACTCGAAGTTAGCCCGGTGTTGCTCCACCACCAACGCGTCGAGTGCGTCTTCTGGTTGGGCCGGCGCCGTCGCTGCCGGGCCATGCCACAACGCGGTGTGCTCGTCCTGAAGACTGACAATGTGGAGGGCGGATAGCATGATGGAGGATTTTGAGAGGAGTGCGGCCGTGCACGTGGTGAGCTCGCTGGGACTCGAACCCAGGACCCACGCATTAAAAGTGCGTTGCTCTACCAACTGAGCTACGAGCTCACGCGTTTCGCCGCCAGGCTTTAAGCTACCATACCTCGCGCAGCTCGCCTCCCCCGCCGTATGCCTGGAGCAGAGGTGATTCGGCCGCAGCGGCAAAAGCCGCAAGCTTGCGTAACTGCCTTGATCGTGTGGCGGATATCTCCGGACAAATGCCCGCATCAAACGGTCAAACACAGAAGGGGCATCCCAAGCGGGTGCCCCTTCCGTTGCGCGATCTCGCTATGTCCTACGGCAGGTAGTAGCGGAGCGAAGTCCAGAACATGTTGTTGGTTCCGTGCGGCTCTGCGCCACCCGTTCCCGACCACACCTGGCGCTGGAAGTAGCTGTACTGGATACCCTGACGCAGGCGCCCTTTCGGTCCCTTGTAGAAGTCATACCAGTACCCGAGCGCCAGTTCCTGGATATCGCGGTTGTCCGCGTTGCAATTTGCCAGCGCAGAGGGAATGAAGCCCGCGGAACCGGCGGCCGGAATCGTCTCCGTATTGCAGCCGGACTCCAGAGCCGTATACGCGCCGTATCCGGACTGCTTGCCATTGGTGATGAAGTACCGGCGCATGGTGCCATCGATGCCGTAGTTGGCGTAGACATCCAGGCGTGGGGTCGCGTTCCACTCGGCCGTTCCCAGCGTCGAATAGCCGTGAATCAATGCCAGTTGGCCGTTGGGCCGGATGGTTAGATCGGAGAGCTGCGAATCGTCATAGCGATTGGTGCCGTCTCCCCACTCGCCCTTCAGTCCCAGATCCAGCCGCTTGTGGAAGGTGGGTACGCGGAACGAACCACCGACCCCGCCACCGACTGTCTGGTCGTTGAAGGCGCCGGCCGCGGTGCCTACGTTCACGCCAGCCGCATTCGTAGTCACGTTGGGATAGATCCGATTGCGGAAGAAGCGCGCAATGCCGTAGAGCTCATAGTGGCCGCCCCAGCTCGGTTCCGCCGCCGCCTTCACGATGATGTCCGGAGCAAGGTTGTAGGAGTAGTTCGCGGTCGAGTTGTAGAGGCCGCCGCCCGTACCGGCCGAACCGATCACGTAATTCGACGGCAGACCGCGTCCGCCCGGGTTGAGGGTCTCCGCGTTTTCGGCAGATGCGCCCAACCAGAACTTGTCGTTGAAGCTCTTGGTCACGCGGAAGCCGTATTGGCGCTCCCAATTGAAGCCCACGGCGTACTGTGGATCGATGGTCTGCGGCAACGCCTCGGTCCGATTGTCCAGACCCTTCTTGGTCTCCGTCACCAGGCTCCACATCTGGCCGCCGGTGAAGGTCCAGCCGCTGTTCAGTGCAGCCTGCGCGAATACCTGGCGCTGACGGAAGACGTAGCTGTTGCTCTGGTTGTTGTTGGAGGTGATGCCCGTACCCAGCCAGTCCGCCTCATAGTAGCCGCGCAACGTCATGCTGCTGAGTTTGCCCTCGGCCAGCAAAGCGACGCGCGATTGGCGGCCGGTGCCTTGAAACTCGCTCAACTGCGCCTGCTCCTGGTTGTTGAGTGGAATGGCGCTGAAGGGTGTGTTGATGTCGCTCCCGGTCGCCCGCTGGCGCCATACTGTTTCCGCAGCCAGGAAGGATCCAGCCGGCGAGAGCGTGATGCCCTTGTAATGCAGCACCTCCGGGTTCTCGATCTTTTTGGTGACGTTGGTCTGCGTCTCCTGGATGGTCGAAGCGAGCGAGGTGCTGTTGGTCTTCAGGTCGGAGACCGCTCCCTGCAGGCTGGACACTGCCGTGGTGTTCTCAGTGAGCGTCTGCGCCTGCTGGGCCGCCTGTTGCTGCGCCTGCTGCGCGTTGGCCGCCGCCGCCGCCGCTGCCTGCTGCGCCTGCTGCAACTGCGCATCGCGGTCGCTCAATTGCTGCTGCAGTTGTTGCAGAGTCTGGTTCTGCTGCTGCATCTGCTGCCGCAGTTCCTGGATCTGTGACTCGACCGAGGGACGCCGTACCGCCTTCTTGTTGGTATGGGTTACCGTGGTCCGCTTAGCGGTCTTTTGCGCCGTGCCGCTTGCGGCGGTCGTTTGCGCCTGGGTGTTTGCCATCGCAGACACCAGCACGCATGTCGCCAGCGCCTTCAGGTGGTTTCTCATTTAGCCTCTCTTTGCCTCGTGGTCCACGCTTCCCACACGTCCACCATGGTCGCGGATTCCCGTCCGCGGTTGCGTAGCTGACGTGCTGTTGACCTGGCTCAACAGTGGCAGCTATATGTGAACACTCGGTTAAAGGACATTGAATGTACCGGGAATCGGGCCCGGTTGAGAGAAGATCCAATGGCGGGAGATCTGCGCGATCACGGCTTCGGAACTGGTCTGGCGAAGGCGGATCACTTCGCGAGCCGCCTCTCCTTCACGCGGCTTGGCGAGGTCTGATGTTCACCTTACCGCCCTTGGCGGACGCGAGGCGAAGATCATAGTCGTTCTGAAGATTCATCCAAAACTGAGCGGGGAGCCCGAAGTAGACGCCCAGCCGGATCGCCGTATCCGCGGAGATGGAGCGCTTGCCCCGAACGATATCGTTCACTCGCGGCGCGGGCACACCCAAGTCCTTGGCAAGCCGGTAAGCGGTGAGTTGGAGAGGTTTCATGAACTCGCTTTGAAGAATCTCGCCGGGATGGATTGCGAAAGGCTTGGTCATAACACCTCATGGTCTAGCGGTTAGTGATGGTCGACGATCTCCACGTCGTATGCGTTGCCATCTCGCCAGGCGAAACATACGCGGAACTGGTCGTTCACGCGGATGCTATGCTGCCCCTTTCTATCGCCTGAAAGCTTCTCCAGCGAGTTGCCCGGAGGAACGGCAAGATTCGCAAGCTCGAGCGCTGCATTCAGGATTGCCAGTTTCTTGGCCGCGGTTCGGCGAAGATTGGCCGGGATGCGCCGGCTCTTTCCTGTCTTCCAGAGCAATTCCGTATCAGCATCCTTGAAGCCTGCAATCATCGAAAGCGATAATATCACACAGCGTTATTAACGCGATACATTACTAGAAGGCGCTAGGCGCTAGGCGCTAGGCGCTCATCGCCAGTCATCCAGACGCTTCTCCTATCGCTGGATATCCCATAGAGAACGCGGTCCGCTACTCTCTCGATCCGCGTCCGGCGCTCACCAGGTTGGCTAGGATGCGGAACGCTCCCGGCACGCCCACCGAGGTCTGACGATAGAGCGCCAGACCGGCATAGATATACGTTCCCTTACCGTAGTGGGCCACCAGCAACCCCCCGCGCTGCGGATCTTGTCCCGGATCGTGCATTTCAAGCAGCGGCACATACTCCGGGCTCCATGACTCCATGAACGAGTGCCCCCGCTCCTCCACCCAGCCGTTGAAGTCCGCCTCCGTGATGTGGTTCGGCGAATTGAGCAAAGGCGCCTCCGGTTTGAGCAGCACCACCGGCGCATGTTCGTCCACCACCTTCTCCGGGTTCCCTCCGAGATGGAAGGGATATGGGCCGAGGTCGCCATCGAAGCCGGCGCTCATATATTGCGCCACCAGCGTTCCGCCCTGGTGGAGGTACGCAAGCAGGCGCGCATTCGCCATCGCCAGCTCCGGCCGTGCGGAATAGGCGCGGATTCCCAGCACGATGGTGCTGTACTGGCTGAGATCGCCGGTGAGCAGCTCTTCACTCGACAGCAAGTGCGTATGCACGCCCATTTGTTCCAGCGCGCCGGGCACGTCATCACCCGTGCCCATTACATACCCGACGTTCAGATGCGGCGCTACCTGCACATCCACCCCGCGCACCGTATCCTGCGCCGGCCGGTAGAGCGGATAGGGGATGATCCCGGGATATCCGGCGGTCTCGTAGCCGGAATCGAACCGCTGCCCCTTGCTCTCCGCCACCGCCTTCACCACGTAGCTACGCTCGGCAAGCTTGCCGGAGTGCACCACAAAATCCGTAGTCTGCTCCTCCCCAGTCTGCATATGGAAGTCGGCCTTCGCCGGCGTCGCCTGCCAGCCTGGCGGCAATTCGAGTGAGAGCGTTCCTGAAGCCGCAACTGCCTGCTCTTCGCTATGCACGCGCACCGATACGGGGAACGATTCATTGCCCTTCGGCACAATTCCATCCCGTTGCGACAGCGTGACAGACAGCCGCGGCGCAACCATGAGTGGGGCATAGACCGCACCCAGCCCCAGCTCGCGATGCATCGTCTGCACCACCTGCGACACCCGCACCGGTACTCCCCGGTATTCGAATTCGGCTACGCCGGCTAATGGATAGGGCGCGAATGAGTCACCCCGCCAGCGCGGGTCGGACAGATCGTAGTAGGGTTGCTCCACCGATGGGCGGCTGAAGTAGGGAGCGGTGGGCTTCGCGTCGGCTGCGGCCGTCACCCGAAACAGAGCATCGCCGCTGGCGCTGTCATGGAGCTCCGCCGCCTGCAACTGTTCGACCGTCCAGCGCTCGCCCGCCGGTGTTTGCAGAGCCGCATGCTTGAGCACGACCTCGGTACCCAGCTCCGCGGCAACCGCAACGTGCAGTCGCACGTCGATCTGCGCGCCGGGTGTGACCGTGGCCTGCGTCGCCTCCGGCGTCAACGGCAGTGGAGGCTTCGCTCCCGCTGAAGACTTTGGTGCATATGGATCGAAGCGGCGTCCGCTGGTCTCCGGCTGGACCAGCGCGTTCAACCGCACCCCCAGCGCCTCCGCCAGCGCTTCATTGAATTGCAGGCGCTTGATCTCCAATTCGTGCCGCAGATTGTATTTGTCTTCCGCGCTCAGACTGCTCCCATCCACTCGCTCGAGCAGCGCGACCGTCTGCTGATAACCCTGCGCCAGCAGCGGCGCGGTCTTTTCTGGCGCTACCGGGTTATAGCCGGTGAATGCGTCATCCACCAGCCTCTGCAATTGGCCGAGCGGCTGCTTCAGAAATCCCGCATCGCCGTGCGCCACCGCCACCATGCCCGGCAGGGAGGTATCGACGCCGTCGAAGAAAGTCTGCTCATGAGCCGTCGTCTGCACCCTCGAACCATATCGGTGGTAAGCGCTCACGACCGCGCCGGCCAGCGGCACGTTCGGACCTTCGTGCTGCGACCTCTGCTCGCCCAGCCCACGGCGTCCAATCTGAAAATACGTTTGGCCCAGCACCGCATCACGCGTGCCCTCCGGCGCCTCGACATTGGTCGAAGGAGCGCCCTCGATCCAGGTGTCGTCGACATAGTTCCGGAAACGCACCGGCGCCCACTTTCCCGTCGCGTAGTCGTACATGCCTTGTGGAGACAGGGAGAAGGTCGGCACGCGCTCGTACACCTTCAGCGGCGCCCACGGCTCTAAACCCGCGGCGATCTGATCGGGAAAGATCTTCGGGTCGGCCGCCGCCTTGAAGACCAGTTGCGCAAGCATTCCCGCGACCTGATGGTGGCCATGCCCGTCGGTCACGCCGCCGACGAAGACCGAGGTGACCACCAGCGGCCGGTACATGCGCACCGCACGCACTGCGTCATAGAGCACGCGCTCGCGGCCCCACTGACCCAGCGCCTCCTCCATGGTCTTCGAAAAGCCGTAGTCCGCCACCGTACCCCAGCGCTGCTCCACTCCGTAGTAGCGGTCGGCGCGCAGCAACTCATTGGTGCGGATCAGGCCCAGCGCTTCGTAGTCCGCGGCGGACATCACGTTCTGTCCGCCCTCGCCCCGCGTCAGCGTGAACAGGGAAGCGCGCGCACCCTGCCCGCGCGACAGATACGTCAGCAGCCCGCCATCTTCATCGTCCGGATGCGCCGTAATCATCATCACGCTGGCCCAGGTCCGCAGCTTTTTGAGGCTGGTCGCAAGCGCATTGGCCCCGCGATTCTCCGGCAGCCGCTGCGCTTCCACCTGCGGCGTCTCGGCGGTAGCAAATGGGTTCTGGGCTAAAAGTGCCGGCGCGCTCGCGAGAACGGCTGTGGCCACAAGTGTGAGCGAAAGTGAGCGGTATCCTCTATGCATCCAGCGCCAGTGTACAAAAGGACTTGCCTCTCCGCCGCTCTTGCCCCGCGATGCAACGACACTGGGTGCCCCATTCTTTGCGCCGCGCAGAACCGGCGTCCTCCGCACCTTCTAAGCGCAAAGGGTGGGAGGGCCGAGGCACTTTGCATCCGGAATGTTTATCTTCATTGGGAGCGGCGAAGGAATCGGCCTCATATCCGTGTCATCCCGACCGAAGCGGAGGGATCGGCTTCTGCTTTCCTGCTCTTGCGCGAAGCGCATCTGCCTGGACGGCAGGTCCCGCTGGTATACAGCTATAAGAGACCTGCGTCCGTATGCATCTTCGCCCCACCGGCCATCAGCCCAGCCAACCCGGAGCGTCCCACCGCCAGCCCGACCGCCAACTGGACCGGCAGATTGGCCTCCGTAGCGCCGTCACGCTCAATATGCTGGAGATGGTCGGCGTCGGTCCCTTCATCACCCTGCCGCTCATCGTCGCCGCCATGGGCGGTCCGCAGGCCATGCTGGGCTGGATTCTCGGCGCGCTGCTCGCCGTCTGCGATGGGCTGGTCTGGGCCGAGTTAGGTGCCGCGCTGCCCTACGCCGGCGGATCCTATGCCTTCCTGCGGGAGATCTACGGCCCTCGCGGCGCAGGCCGGATGATCTCCTTCCTCTACGTGTGGCAGTTCACCCTCACCGCGCCGCTCTCCATCGCCTCCGGCGCCATCGGTCTGGCGGAATACGCCGTCTACCTCGTTCCGCGCCTCAACCACAGCCTTCTGTCGTCGTCGTTTCCTCCGTTCCTGCTGCAGCACTCCCGCGGCACGGTGCTGCTGGCCATCGCCGTCTGCTGTCTGGCCATGCTGCTGCTCTATCGTCAGACGCGCGTAGTGGAACGCATCGCCTGGTTCCTCTCCGCCGGACTGCTGCTCACCATCGCGGCCGTGCTCTTTGCCTGCTTCACGCACTTTCATCCGGCGTTGGCGTTCGGCTTCCCGCCCGGCGCCTTCCATCTCTCCGGCTCGTTCTTTCAAGGACTCGGCGCCGCTACCCTGATGGCCACTTATTGCTACTGGGGCTATTACAATATCTGCTTCCTGGGCGCTGAGGTGCGCGATCCCGGGCGCACCATTCCGCGCGCCGTGCTCTATTCCATCCTCGGTGTGGCCGCGCTCTACCTGCTGATGAACATCGGCATCCTGGGCGCGGTGCCGTGGCAGGACCTGCTTGGCCGCTACTCCCACAGCCGCTCTTCCGGAGACAATCCCGTAGCCGCGGTCGCCCTGGTCATCGGCCACATCATGGGCCCGGTCTACGGACGCATCGTTGTCGGTCTCGTCATGTGGACCGCCTTCGCGTCGCTCTTCTCGCTGCTGCTCGGCGCATCCCGCGTCCCCTACGCCGCGGCGTCCGAGGGCAACTACTTCCGCTCGCTGCAGCAGCTACATCCGACCCGCGGCTTTCCCGCGCGCTCGCTGCTGCTGCTCGGCGGCATCGCCTGCATCTGCTGCTTCTTCGATCTCAAGACGGTAATCCAGGCGCTCGTCGCCCTGCGCATCGTGCTGCAGTTCCTGCTGCAGCAGGTGGGCGTCATCGTGCTCCGCCGTCGAGCGCCCGATCTGCCGCGCCCCTTCCGCATGTGGCTCTATCCCATCCCCGCGCTGGTGGCCTGCGCCGGCTTCCTCTTCATGCTGTTCTCCCGCCACGGCGCGGGACGCGAGTTGATCGCCGCCCTCATCGTCTCCGTCTCCGGCAGCGTGGTCTACCTGCTGCGCGCCAACAAGCGCCGCGAGTGGCCATTCCTTCCCAACTCCCCTGCCTTGTAGATCTGTCGTGAAGAACAGGTTTCGGCGCAACGTAATAAGGGGCGGGGAGAATACTCTCCCCGCCCCTTTGATAAACCCTATCTCCGATCTACGGAACGTAGGTCAACCTCATCTCGTCCAGAAAGACACGGTAAGGGTTTGCGTTTTTGTTCACATCCAGCTGAACGGCGTTGCTGTATTGATTGTTGCGGCCGCTGTAGTTGGGAGGAGTATGCGATACCGAGGTCCATGCGCCGGTGCTCGAGTCGAACCAGCTTGGGTCATATCGCGTGGTGATGCCGGTAGTTTTGTCCGTGACGCTTAACGCGTCATGCCAGACAGTGCCATGGGAGTCGATGTGCGTCTCTTCATTGATGTGATACCACCGGTTGCCCACGAACGGGGTAATCGTTAGATTGACCGCTTGCCAGCATTGATTCTTGTAATCGAAGACGCGCAACACGCCACCGCTCGGTACGGCCGCGCAGCTGTTGTGAGCACTATCTCCCTTGTAGTTCACCTGCCAGGCCATGTTGTAGACGTAGGTGTTCACCGTTTGCTGCGACTCGAACTCGATCGCCTGCGGAGCGTTGGCATACGTCGACTCGATATAGAGATCGAACTCGTACTTGAAGTAGTGGTCTACCGATCCCGACGGCGCAGTATGCGGCAGGTCCCAGTAAAAGCTGTCGTAAGCGGTCACCGTACTCGTAGTCTGGAACAGGGCAGCCGAGCCATCTTCGTTCGGATTTCCGCTGCCGCCCGCCAGCACCGGAGGCGCGCTTCCATTCGCGCCGCCACCGCATGGGCTTTGACACGGAACCCACTTGGCGGTCTCGTCATCTAGGGCCGTAGTATTGTCTGCGAGCAATGGTGAACCGGTCACGGTAAAGTACACCGGAGTCTTCGCCAGCACGGCCCCATTTGCATCGAGCGCCTGCACGATAATTTCATGGGGGCCGGCTGCGGCGTTCAACAGCACGTTCATCCGATTGTGTGTGGGGTAAACAGCCTCCTTCGCCTTATTCCCGTCCAGGTAGATCTGCAGCACGCGCACGGTGTCGCTCCCATACGCATAGGCCGCCACGCCGAACTGCGTAGGAACCGTGAGGCCGCCCGAAGGATTGGTGACGACTACCGTGGTGGATGCATGCGCAAACGCGGTCGCAAGGATGAGGACGGGAAGAAGCCAATAGACGCGGATGCGCTGGCCCGGGGGAGTATGCATGAAGCCTCCTGCGTTCACCTCTCTCAACGAAGCTTTCGAAGGTGAAGGCTTAAACTGGGGTGCTATTTCGTCAGGCCTGGTTGCTCCCTCAGTTTGAACAAACAACTAACTCATCATTGGTCTCTGCTATCGTGTCCGCGGGAATTGCCGGGAACCTCAGCTTGGTTACCGCATCGTCAACCTCGCCATGCGCTCATTCGAAGCGCACGCTCACACTTCCAAAATGCCCGAACGTCGCCTCCGCCGTGTCGCCTCGCTTCAACAGCGTCTTGCCCGTCCAGCTCCCGGTCGTGATCCACTGCCCCTCCTCCAGGCCTCCGGTGCGGCGCTGTGCGGCATTGGCCAGCCACTCCACCAGCCGCAGCAGATCCCCGCCGGCCGCGTTCGATCCGTTTTCGATCTCGGTCCTCCCATCGACGGTCAACCGCACCGTCTCCCGGCTGAAGTCGAAGCTCTCCCATCCCGGCGTCGGCGGCCCATACACAAACCCGCCGTGCATCTGCAGGTCGCCGATCATGGACAGGCGGTCCACCTTGTCCGGGTCGAAGAAGCCGGATTCGATCAGCTCCAGGGCCGGGTGACAACTCGCAATGGCCCCGACCACTTCCTCGCGCGTATAGCGCGCGCTGCGTGGCGGCAGGTCTTTGCCCACCAGAAAGGCGATCTCGGCCTCCACCCCGCGCAGACGCCGGAACTTGTTCGCGATCAGCGATCCGCTCCGGGTCACCGTGTACTCGGCCATGGGCGCGAACAGCGGCTCACCCTCGGGCGACGACGCGCCTACCTTCCAACCGGCCACCTTTCCCAGCTCCTCCAGAATGATGTCCTGTAGGTGGTAGGCCTCCTCAATCGTCTTCGGTCGCAGGTTTGGCGGCAATTCGGCAATCGGGGTCAACGTGCGCCGCGCGTTCAGCAGGATCTCGGAGGCATCTCGCATCCGCCGCTGATCGTAGGCAGGGATCTCGCCCGTCGTCCGGTCTTCGCCGGCCTTATCTTCACTGGTCCGATCTTTGCTGGTCCGATCGATGGAGTCGCCCGTCAAGTCATCTCTCGTTGTCGCCATACTGTTCTTTCCTCTTTTCATTCGCTCCGAGGTCCTGCGCTTCGCTCTCATGGAGCGCAATGCTTTGGTCGCGTCAGGCTGTTGGAAGGGAAGTTTGCCGTGACGGTTGTTGATCGCCCCTAAAATCCAGGCGCCTTCTGTATACACCCGTCGCCGCCAGCCTGCCTTCGCACCGGGTCACCTGGCCAGGAGAAGCGAGGCCCCCATCGGGGAAAAATGGACGAAAGACAAATACAATGGGGAGACAGATTCCCCATCGGTTCCCAGCGCAAGGATGGAAGACATGCCTGCTTGGCCGAAGAAAGCAAAGTGTAGATGGCTCCAGCGAAGAGCACGGCAGTTCAGCAGAGAACAATTTCATCCCCGTTTTCATCCTCGTTTTCATTTACGTTTTCATCTCCGCTTCAGCGCGTTCACGGTTTTCGTATCCCCGGCCTTCTGATCGCTACAGCCTGCTGCGTGCTGCTGGCTGGCGCCATGGGGGCTTGGGCGCAGGAAGCGCCCACTGCTCCCCCTCCCGCTGCTCCCACACCGGCTGCTTCCGCTCCTGCGCCTTCTGCCTCCAGCTCCAGCGCATCCCAGGCAAGTGCATCCAACTCGGGCGTTCACCAGGCCGCGTACACCGTCGAGGTGTCTCCCCGCCAGCGCGATCTGGCCATCAGCGGATTCGCCCAGATCTCGCGCGATGTGAACAGCAACTTCATCCTGCAGCGGGCGACGAAGTCCGGCGGCGGCCTGTTGAGCTTCCGCCAGGCCGTCAAGCCATGGCTCGGCTATGAACTGAATTACGGCTACACCCGCTTCACCGACACTTACAACCGCGCCAACCCCGTGGCCCACGGTATGAACGAGTTCAGTGCCGCCTATCTGTTGCAGGCGCCGCCGCTCGGGGGCGTACAGGCCTTCGCCACTATCGGCGCAGGAGCGGTCGTCCAGACCCCCGCCAACACCACCATCTCTACCGGCGAAAAACCCACCACCGTGGCCTCTCCCGCGTTTGTCTATGGGTTGGGCGTGAATATCCCGCATCTGTACGAGCGCATCGGTCTGCGCCTGCAATACCGCGGCGTAAAGGCCAAGAGCCCCGACTTCGGCCTGCTCAGCCTCAATACCCATCGCCTGCGCACGGCAAGCGAGCCCACCATCGGCCTCTACTACCGCTTCTGAGGTCGTAAGTTTTTGGAGGTTTGCGGCACCCCTTGGAATGAAGAGTCCCTGCAGAATCCGCTCATAGTCCGACATCTGATGTTCATTCGCGGACACCGGTTTTCGAAGATGCAGACACTTTGGATTAACCCAATCTTTCAAGAGCTGCGCAACTAACTGCGAATCAGCAACTTGAAAGGCACACTTCTCTGGCAATGCGCGTGCACACGATGCAGGCAGTTCGCAGCTTCGCCAGAGAGGTATCCGGATGCTGTCTTTCCTGCAGGATCTACGCCACGCACTCCGCCAGTTGCGCAAGGCGCCCACCTTTGCCCTGATCGCCATTGGCACGCTGGCGCTCGGCATAGGCATTAATACAGCCATCTTCAGCGTGGTCAACGGGCTTTTATTCAGTTCGCTGCATGTGCGCGACGAAAGCCGGCTGGCGGTCCTCGGCTTTCAGCAGAAGAGTGGACCCTGGCAGCCGAACTTTTCGCTGCCTGAATACCACGACCTCACTGACCAGACCAGGAATGTCTTTTCTGGGCTGATCGCCGAGCAGTTCGGCTTGGATGGTTTAGCCGTGCAAGGCAGCCAGCCGGACCGCATTCTTACCGATTACGTCAGCGGAAATGACTTTTCTACACTCGGCATCCGGCCGTTCCTCGGACGTTTCTTTCTGCCGTCTGAAGGCCAAACTCCGGGCGCCGATCCGGTCGCGGTCCTCAGTTACGGTTATTGGAAGCGGCACTTCGCGGGTGATCCGAATATTGTCGGACGCCAAATCTCACTTGGCGGCCATCCCATCGCCATCATCGGTGTTGCCCCGGCAAACTTTCATGGCCTCGACACCATCATGGGCGCACAGGCATACCTTCCGCTGGCAATGGCGGTCACCATGGAAAACACCCCGCTGGACATCTGGAACAAACGCACCAGCCGCGGGTTGCGCCTCTATGGCCGCCTGCGGCCGGTAATATCCCTCCAGCAGGCCAACACCACGCTCGCCGTAGTGGCCCAGCGCTTTTCCTCCGAGTATCCCAGCACAGAAAAAGACGCCGTCTTACAAAGTTTCCCCATCGCCGCCGGCAGAACGGGATTCGATCCGCGGAACAATATCGGTGTTGTTTCAGCCCTGTTCCTTGGAATCGCCGGTTTGGTTCTGCTGCTGGCCTGCGTGAATGTGGCTAATCTTTTGCTCGTGCGCGCCAGCGTCCGTGAACGCGAAATGGTGATTCGCTCGGCGCTCGGCGCGCAGCGTTCGCGTCTCATCCGCCAGATGTTGACGGAGAGTCTACTGCTGGCATGTTTCGGGGGAGCGGCAGGTATCGCGCTGGGCCTCTGGGGAAGTTCTCTGCTCAGCTCCATAAACTTCCATACCGATCTGCCTGTCTACCTGAATTTCGGCTTTGATTGGGATGTCTTCGCCTTCTCCGCAGGCGTGGCTATGCTCGCCGGCGCCATGGTCGGCATCGTTCCGGCCATGCGCCTCTCCCGCGCCAACCTCAACCTTGTCCTCCACGAAGGAGGCCGCGGCGTTACTGGCGGCAAAAGCAGATTCCGCGACGCGCTCGTCATACTGCAGATGGGTAGTGCGCTCATGCTGCTCATCATCGCCGGACTCTTCACCCGCAGCCACCCAGGTGGGACACACGGATTTTGGATTCAATCCGTTCCACGTTCTCACCCTCACCATGGATCCCAGCGAAATCGGCTACAGCGATCCGCAAAGCCGCGACTTCTATGAGACTCTCCTTGACCGCGTCCGCTCCCTCCCCGGCGTCGTGTCTGCCGCCAGTGCCGGAATCGTTCCCATGAGCCTCGTCAACGGCGCCGTTGACACCCTCTCCGTCGACGGCTATCAACCTCCGCCGGGGCAGCCCGCACCCTCCGTCGCGTACAACATCATCTCCCCGGATTATTTCCGCACCATGCAGATTCCACTGCTACGGGGCCGTTCCTTCACCGAGTCCGATGATGAAAAAAATCCCCATGTCGCCATCGTCAGCCAATCGATGGCGAAAAAATTCTGGCCCAACCATAACCCCATCGGCAAACAGTTCAAGATGGGCGGCGATTCCACGCATACCATGCACGTGGTCGGCGTCGCTCAAGACGCGCGTTATCAAGGTGTAACCGGAGCAATCCCGCCGTACTTCTATGTCCCTTTCCTGCAAAACTATGCGCAGAATTCTCTGGAGGCGCTCGAATTGCGCACCAAAGGCGAACCTTCGGCGATGATTCCGGAGGTCGAGCGCACCATCCGTACTATGGCTCCCAATCTGCCTGTCTTCGAGGTTAAAACGCTGCACGATGCTCTCTACACTCCCCTTGGGCTGCTTTTCTATCAGTTCGCTGCTGCGCTCGGCGGAATCATGGGAACACTGGGGCTCATTCTCGCCATCGTCGGCGTCTATGGCGTCCTCTCCTATGTCGTCAGCCAGAAAACAAATGAGATCGGCATTCGCATGGCGCTGGGTGCGCAGCATTCAGATATATGGAAGATGGTCTACAGACAGGGGCTGGTCATTCTGGGCTTCGGTCTCGCGGGCGGCATTGCCGCATCCCTCGGCGTTGCCCGTCTGATGCGCAGCTTCATCGTCGTCAGTGGGACCGATCCAGCAACCTACTTGACCGTCTCGCTCGCACTCGTGGCGATCGTCCTGCTGGCCTGTTATATTCCGGCGCGACGTGCCATGCGTGTCGATCCCATGGAGGCGCTACGCGCGGAATAACCAAATGTATAGCGCTCGTCATTCTGAGCGCAGCGAAGAATCCAAACAGAAGCTCGCTGGTGTCACGAGTCGTTAATTCCTAAACAATCCATCGTCATCCTGAACGAGCAGTCTGCGCAAAGCGCAGATTGCGAGCCGAAGAGCTTGCCCGGAGCGTAGTCGAAGGGACCTGCGTTTCAGCATCTTGGCTCCACGCGGGGAACATCGCAAGCTCCCGCCTGTCGGCCTATGACCTTCGTCACGTCCCGCCTGGCGTACCTTTACTCCTGAACCGCTACGCTGGAAATAGAGGCTGTTTCGAACGCCACCTCCATACTCATCGGATTTCCTAACTCTTTCGTTTGCAGTAATTTGGCCGTAAGTTCAATGATAGAGGAATTTAGAGCACCACCCACGGCTTAAGTCTTTTGGATAGAGAAATTTAGAGAATTTATACCCGGGGTAGGGTGGGGTCGGCGCTGGCGAACAAGCCCATCCATCCGTCCGTCCGTCTGGTGCGTACCATCATTGAGCCCATAACGATCCAGCCAACACTGATTCGACCGCTGCCTGTAACCGGCGCGGCGATCGAACGTCTCACCGTAGAGGGGAACCATCATCATGCTGTTACGCAAGCCGCCCGCCATCCCGTCGTCTGAGATCACCTCGAAGGCAGACTATTTCAACCGGCGCACCTTTCTCGCTGGAGCCGCGGCTGCCGGCGTAATCGCCCTCGGCGCCGAGCGTGTAGCCCGCATCGTCGATCCCACCCAGGCGGTGCACGCCGGGACCAAGCTGCAGACGGTAAAGAGCCCGCTCTCCACCACCGGCGAGACGCTCACCTCCTATCAGGACATCACCCACTACAACAACTTCTACGAGTTTGGCACCAACAAGGGCGACCCGGCGCAGAACTCCGGCTCACTCAAGACCCGGCCATGGTCAGTGGACGTTACCGGCCTGGTGAAAAAGAAGAAGACCGTCGACATCGACAGCCTGTTGAAGCTGAAGCCAATGGAGGAGCGCGTCTATCGCTTCCGCTGCGTCGAGGCTTGGAGCATGGTGATTCCCTGGGCAGGGTATTCGCTGTCGGAGTTCATCAAGCAATGCGAGCCGCTCAGCGGCGCGAAATACGTGCAGTTCCTGTCCCTCGCCGATCCCAGGCAGGAGCCGGAGATGGGTGAGTCCAACATCCACTGGCCCTACTCCGAAGGCCTGCGCATGGACGAGGCGATGCATCCGCTCACCCTGCTCACCTTCGGCCTTTACGGCGAAACGCTGCCCAACCAGGATGGCGCGCCGGTGCGCGTGATCGTGCCCTGGAAATACGGTTTCAAGTCGGCCAAGTCGATCGTCCGCGTTCACTTCACCGACGAGCAGCCGCAGACGACATGGCAGATGCTCGCCCCCGACGAGTACGGCTTCTACTCCAATGTGAACCCCAGCGTAGACCATCCTCGCTGGAGCCAGAAGACAGAACGGCGTATCGGCGCATCGCTCTTCAAGCAGCGGCAGACAACGCTAATGTTCAACGGCTATGGCGATCAGGTCGCCGGCTTGTACAAAGGCATGGATCTCAAGAAGTATTACTAAGGCTGAACCGGCAGGCGTATGCGAGCGAGTGCAACGCGCGCATCCCTCTGCCTGGCAGTGAACGGTCAGCAGCGGAAAGCATCTCTTCCATCATGTCGAATCGAGCTATCGTCGCACTCAAGGTGCCGGTGCATATCGCGTGCCTGGTGCCCCTCGCCATCCTGGGCTTCGATGTCTGGAGGAGCACGCTCGGACCCGACCCCACCGCGACCATCGCGCACGGCACCGGCTTCGCCGCGCTGCGCATCCTGGTCATCTCGCTGGCTATCACACCGGTGCGCCGTCTGTCGGTCAAGCTCGCGTGGATGATTCGTTTCCGCCGCATGCTGGGGCTCTACGCCTTCTTCTATGTGTGTCTGCACCTGCTGGTCTATCTCAAGCTCTACGCCAATTTCGATTGGGCCACCATCGTTGACGACCTGACCAAACGCCGCTACATCATCGTCGGGTTCACAGCCTGGCTACTGCTGCTGCCGCTCGCCCTCACCTCCACCAAATGGTCGATCCGCAAGCTGGGCAAACGTTGGCAGCGCCTGCATCGTCTGGCCTACCTGGCCGCGATCGCCGGAGTCATCCACTACTGGTGGATCGTGAAGACGGGCGTTCTGAGCCCGGTGAAGATCACGATCGTCCTCACTCTGCTGCTCGCTGCGCGGCCGGTGTGGATGCTGGTAGACGCTCGCCGCCGCCAGGCGCGTAGCAGGCCGGCGCGCGTAAACGCTTAAGCGCGGGTGTCAGCCTGAGCGCAGTCGAAGGATCTGTTTTGGTTTTCTGCGGAATTCCGACTACTCAAGGGAGAAACATCAGTTCGTCATGGATGGCACACTGACGACCACGTCGGCCAGATCACTGCCGCTCACATCGGTAGTGACGGTTGCCGGACCGAACCGCGCTCCGGTTGCCGGATCGTAGGCCCCGCTGACCTCCACCGCGTACTTGCCGTCTGGCACGGTGGCGAAGTTGAAACTGCCATCCGCCCCCGTAATCGTGGTTACCTGCGGACCGCCGTTCTCGTCCGCCAGCCGCAACTCCACCGGCGCGTGCGCCACCACGCGCCCGTCCCGCTGCGCTACGACCGAACCACTCACATGGTGCAGGCCGACGACCGGTATCAGGATATCCAGGCCGGTGCGCTCCTCGCTTCGGTTCAACGCGATCTTCTTCGCATGCGACGCGGCCACCGTGTTGCCCAGAAAGGTCGGAAAGTCGCTGCGCGGCCACGCCTTGAGCGTATACACCCCCGGCGGTACGCCGATGACGCGGAACTGTCCACGATCATCGGTCTGCGCCGAGTAGGAGAGGTGCCGGGCATCGGCCTCGCTGTTCTGTGCCCCGGTGGAGGCATCCGGATCCGCGTTCTGCGCCATCACCGGCACCCCCGGCGCCGGGCTTCCGTCGTCGAAGCTCACCGCCCCGCTCAGTACGCCGCCTCGATAAATCGTCACCGTGGCGGTGACAATTTGATTGGGGAGCACCGTTACCCTGGTCAGCGACGCGCGCAGCTTGTCCTGCTCCGCCTGGGACATCTGCGAGATGTCTTCCCCTCCCAGGCCCCGCAACGGTTGCAGATAGCCGGGCAGGGAAGCGTCCACCAGATACTCTCCCGGCGCCAGGTTCGACACGATGAAGCTGCCGTCCGCTCCGGTTGTGGCAAAGGAGGAGCCTTGTCCGAAACGGCGGCCGATGGTGAGGGCGCCGGTTGTCGCCATTCTCATGTGCACGGAGGCAAAACGGGCCGGCTTCTGCGTGTCCGCGCAGTACACGTGTCCACTGACTGAGCCCTCGCTGGCCGAACCACTGTCGCCCGACTGACCACGAGCGGCTGTGGCGGCAGTTATTGCCCAGAGCAGAAGCAGAAAGCCAAGCCGGAGTTGTCGCGTACTGAGCATGTCACCTTCGCGATGGCCGTTCCGTTCCGCGCCTCTTTAGATTTCTACTCCTCTTCGATTCCCTCGAACAGGCTGGTCTCTTTGCCCATCAGCTCCGGCCGGCGCGCCGCCGCCAGCAGATAGTGCTCCTGATGGCCGTATCTCTCGTACAACTCGCCCGCCCTGCTCAACACAAGCTGTGTGCCATGGGCTTCGATCGCCCGCCGTTTGATCTCCTTCAACTCCCCGAGCTCCAGCACCAGAGACGCTGTCGTCTTCGGCGACACCGCCGCCTCCTCGGTGAACTTGGTCACGGTGAACTCGGTCGAGGAGTAGTAGAGCTTCTGCGGCGCCCAAAGCCCGAGTCCGTTCTGGAGGTGCTCCGGTACGAAGAAGCTACGCCCCGACCAGTGAAACGCCAGCGTTGCGAAGACGCCGGCCATGGCGTGGTCGCGATGGATATTGGGGCCGCCATCGCCGCCAAAGGTCAGCACAATGTGCGGCCGCATCTCCCGCATGCATTGCACCAGCTTCTTGACCACGTCGTAGCCACGCTCGTGCATCAGTTCTCCGTCCGGATACTGCCACACATGCGGGTATGTCACCCCGAGAATCGCGCAGGATTCCTCAAACTCCCGCTTGCGCGCGGCAGCAAGTTCGTCATCCGACTGGGCGCTCCCGCGGTTGGAAGCCGCGCGTCCTTCGGTGAGGCAGATCACCGTCGTCTCCACCTTCTGCCGGTGCGCTATCAGCAACGCACCGCCGAAACCGCCGCTCTCATCATCCGGATGTGCGGTAATACACATTAGCCGCAGGGCCAAAGGGTCTCTTCCTCTCGAGTGAATTCTGTCGTCAGCAGGAAAATGGATAGTCCCACGGCAGCGATCGCTGCGCGACTGGGCGGAAGGTAAAGCGGTGCAGCGGGCACGGACCGTGAATGGCCAATGCGCGCTTGTGTTCCGGCGTGCTGTAGCCCTTATGCGAATGCAGTCCGTACTGGGGATAGGTCTCGTGGTACTCGCACATGCGGCGATCGCGATAGACCTTCGCCACCACCGACGCGGCGGCGATCGAGATACTCAACGAATCGCCGTAGATGATGCTCGTCTGTCGGCACGCAAGGTCGAGCCGTAGCGCATCGATCAGCAGATGATCGGGCGCGGGCGCGAGGCGCACGACCGCGCGGATCATCGCCAGCTTCGATGCCTGATAGATATTGACGCGGTCGATGGTCTCCGCATCGACTTCCTCGATGGCAATGCCAAGCGCCTTGCGCTCGACGATCTTCGCCAGCCGCTCGCGGTCCTCTCGCTCCAGTTGCTTGCTGTCGCGCAGGCCCTGTATGCGGCAGCCCTCGGGCAGGATCACCGCCGCAGCCACCACCGGCCCGAAGAGCGCGCCGCGTCCTACTTCGTCCACGCCAGCGATGATCTGCGCACCTTCCGCTCGCGCCGCTCGCTCATACTTCAGGCCGCAGTGCAGCCGCTTCAGCATGCGCATCTTTCGGGCGGACGGCGAAAGCTCTCCGGACTTGCGTGCACCCGGGGCCGGGGTCTGAAATTCGAGCGCCTCCAGATCCAGCGTTTCCAGTTCGCTTTCGTCGATGAGCTTGGTCGCGGCCATGATCGTTAGCACGAGTGTACCGCCAAGTAGGGCAGAAACGCAGGCGCTGATATGCACAGAAAAGCCCCACGGCTGAGAGCCGTGGGGCTTAGTGATTGGTGAAGAAGCGCGTTAGGTGCGCTCCACTTCCTTCAGGCGTGCGGCCTTGCCACGCAGTCCGCGGAGATAGAACAGCTTGGCGCGACGTACCCGGGCCGAGCGGATCTTCTCCACCTTCTCGACGACCTTGGAGTTCAGCGGGAAGATGCGCTCCACGCCCTGGCCAAAGCTCATCTTGCGCACGGTGAAGCTGCCCTGCGGCCCGTTCTTCCGCGCGATGACGATACCTTCAAATGCCTGGAGGCGTTCTTTCTCGCCTTCCTTGATCTTGACCTGGACGCGTACTGTGTCGCCGGCGGCGAAATCCGGAAGGTCCGTGCGTTGGAGCTTCTCGGCGAGGCGCTGCATTACTGGATGAATAGACATAAGGTTTTCCTGGCTGTTGATTCAGAACTTTTAGTGTACACAATTTTTGGCCCGCGTGGCGTGAAGAGTCGCGTTGCGGTGTCACTGTCGTTCGTTCTCAAGCCTGTCCAAATACATATCCAGATGCTTCCTGTCATCCTTGCTCAAGGCTGCATTGCTCAGCAGGTCGGGGCGATTCTTGAGCGTCTTTTCGAGCGCCTTTTCGCGTCGCCATTTGCGAATCGCCGCATGGTCGCCGCCGCTCAATACCTCCGGCACCGTCAGCCCGCGGAACTCCGCAGGTCGCGTGTAGTGCGGATAATCGAGCAGCCCGCCTGCACCGTGGGTCGATCGGGGTGGCGACCCTTCTTCAACCGGCACAGCGCCGGCATCCGATGGCCCGAAGCTCTCATACTCCGACGAGGCTTCGTTGCCCAGCACCCCCGGCAGCAGGCGCATGGTCGCGTCCAGAATCACCGCCGCCCCGAGTTCGCCGCCGGACAAAACGTAGTCTCCAATGGAAAGTTCGCGGTCGCAGAAGAGCTCGGTCACCCGTTCGTCCACACCCTCATAGCGCCCGCAGATCAGCACGACACGCTTGAGCTCCGATAGCTCTCGGGCGGCCGTCTGCGTGAAGCGCGCACCCTGCGCGGAGAGCAGCACAATGCTCTGCCTCTCCGTGCTCTGCCTCTCTGTGTCGCGGACATTTTTTTCAGCCACGCCCAGCGACTCGATCGCCTCTGCCAGCGGTTCGGGCTTCAGCACCATCCCCTCACCCCCGCCGAAGGGGCGGTCATCCACGGTGCGATGACGGTCATGGGCGAACGCGCGCAGATCGACGATCCCGATCTCTACCAGGCCACTCCGCTGCGCGCGCCTTACTACCCCGTGCTCGAAGACACTGGTGAAGATCTCCGGAAAGATGGTGATGATATCGAAGCGCATGATTCGCCGCTACCCCTCTTCATCTGCAGTCGAATCGCTCCCCGGCTCTGAGTCTGCTTCGGCCGGAGCTGTCTTGGACGGCACATTGAGGGTGAGCAAGCCTTCCGGCAATCGCATCACGACTTCTTTGGCAGAGAGATCCACGCTCACCAGATACGCCTTGGCAAAGGGCACCAAAACTTCTTCAGCGTCACCTGATTCCACCACCAGAAGATCTGGGGAGACCAGCTCCCGCTGCACGTCTACAATTCTGCCAACCTCGACGGCCTTACCATTTTGTTCATCCAGCAGGCGGCAGTCCATCAGGTCGCCGATATAGAACGCGTCGTCGAGCGCTATTCGCTCCGCCGCCGGCACCGCCACATGCATGCCTCGCAACGGCTCCGCGTCATTGATCGACTCCACGCCCTTGAATTTCAGCACCACTCCGCCTTTGTGCAGCCAGTGCCGTTGGAGTTCCATCGGACGTGGTTTATCCGCCGCCGTTACGGGCAGCAGCAGCACGTGTTGCCGGTCCGCGAACCGCTCGGGAAAGTCGGTCAGAATCTCTGCGAGCAACTCGCCGTGCCGCCCTTGCGGACGAAGCAGCCGCGCCAGCAGCACAAGGTCAGAGTCGGACATATCGCGAGCGCGGGAGATGGGGCTCTACTCGCCGGAAGAGTCGTCGCCTGGATGTTCAACAGACGCGACGACAGCAGGGGTCTGAACGGCGCCCTCGTCCTCGAGATCGTCGTCCTCCTCATCTTCAATTACGTCGAGCGTGTAACGCTGGTGATGCTTCGTGCCCACGGCATTCAGAATGGTGCGCATGGAGCGAACCGTGCGTCCTTGCTTGCCGATGACCTTACCCAGGTCCTCGGGCGCCACCCGCAGCTCAAGCAGCACGCCTTCCTCAGCGTCATACGCTTCGTCCTCTTCGACAGCCTCGACATCGACTGCGTCCGGATGATCCACTAGGCCCTTGACTATCTCGGTCATCAGATCTTCCACGCTGTCGAGCTTCTCTTCATGCGTCATCAGCAAGCGCCTTTTCGTGAAGGAGGAGGAAAGGGAATCGTCGAGTCTCTGCGTGGCCGAGGCTCCGGCGCCGCGAAGCCAAAATCACCGCTGCAGCATACGCCGAAGTCGGGGAATCTACGCGGCCGGAGCGACAGGGACAGCATTGTGCTTGGTGATCAGCTTTTGCACACGGTCCGACACCTGCGCGCCAACACCTGTCCAGTACTCGATGCGATCACGCTTCAGGTTCACGGTTGCCGGATTGGTGCGCGGGTTATACGTGCCAACCAGCTCGATCGAACGTCCGTTGCGGGCGCGGTCTTTCTCGATCACCACCACACGGTAATACGGCTGTTTGCGCGCTCCAAAGCGCGCGAGTCGAATCATCAACACAGGGTTAAGTCCTTTCACAACTGCTTGCATGTCGCGGGATCGCGTTCTGGACTCGCTCTGGCACACGGTGCAGACGGGAACGCACTGGAGAGCAGCCGAAGCGGCCGCACTACTCCCAACCCATCAAGTATTGCTGAAACAGCCGCTTTCTGCAAGATAGCTACGTCGGGGTGAGATTGGGATTGCGTTCGCGTGCGTCGGAGATCCGAAGCATGCCCTCGCGCGCAACCGGCGCAATCATGTTCCAGAAGCGTTCGGCTGCATGCTTTTCTTCCTGCTGGATCTCACGGGCAAGCTGCTCGGTCTGCAGATCTCCGGCGACCTTGGCAGCAGTTGCCAGCGCTTCATACATCGCCACCTCGCCGTGCTCGAGGGTATAGGCGATGATCAGGTTCTGCGTATTGTGCTCGGAGGTGTCGTGGCCGAACTGGGCGAGCTTCGGGGCGAAGTTGAGCAGATGCGCAACAAAGCTCTTGAAGGTGGAGGGGCTGCCACCGATCGACTCCAACCGCTCCGTTAACCGGCGTGCCTGCTGCCTGGTCTCCGCGGCGTGCTCCGAGAAAGCCTTTTGCGTTGGAGCATGATCACCCATCTTGGACATGGCCGCCAGTTGGGATTCGGAGTTGTTTTCTGCCGCTATCGCATCGATTAGATACTCGCGCACAAGGCTCACAGCGTCCTGGTTTTTCCCCATCGATCATCTCCTCCGCGGAACAATCATTAGAGATGCAGCCGCGCGAAGGGCAGTGGTCTCGGAAACGAAAGCATGCCTGGACCGCTTGGCTCTTCGTGAGCAGTCTCAAGGCTCGGCCGGGAAGGCGATACGGCCCATCTGGCCCGGGCGGGCGCATCGCTCGCTTGACGGCTGCGGCAAGGGGAGGGGCGTCGAGGCAGCTATGCTTCGGGTCCTCCGCTCCGAACGTTCAGGCGTGGAAAAGCGATCGGAATGAGCGTGGGAAGCAGCAAAAAAGCCTGCCGAAGCAGGCTTTGCGACGGCGCATGAAAGCGCTACATGGCTTCCAGATATTTGGGAAAAAGCTGCCCGGCATGCTCCTGGAAGAGCGTCGTCATGCGAGCCAGCATTTCGCTGTAGAGCGCGGCCGCGCGATAGGCATTGACGGAAGCGCCGACCGTGGAACGGGACATCGCGTATTTGCCAAGCGCCAGCAGGACGCATAGACGAATCTGAAAGGCATCGCTCCGCAGGCCTTCGAGCAGAGCCTCATCCGGATTATCACCGTGTTCGGCTGCATAATCGGCGAGTTGGACCAGCAGGGGAGCGTTGGTGTACATCGCCCAGAGACCGCGCGCGCCATCGATGCGGGGCCAGATGTCCTTGGGAGTTGCGTTGATGCCACCCTTATATAGATACCTCGACGCCACTTCATCGAAGCCCCAGTCATTCGCGCGGAGCGCCGAGACGATGGCATCCCAGCTACGGCCGCGCCGCTTCTGTTGCTGCCTGCGCCAAACACCGGCGTAGACCAGAAGGCAGACCGTGAGGACGATTTGGATGAGAGGCAGCGTCATTTCTCTTCAAAGCCCCGGGTAACCGCCAAACGAGTACGTCTGGCAGTTCCAGCTATTGTTACCAGAACTTCGCGCATTTGTGGAGTGAATTCTTTTCGCGGCGCTTCATTTCGGGAAAACGCCCAAATCCAGAAGACCAAAGTGGCGATATTGGCGGCAATCTCAAGCTGGGTGAGAGCGTGAAAGTGCACCTCAAACGAGGCGAGATTCTGGCGGTTCAGATGGCTGATCGCAGATTCCGCAAACAGTGAGACGGCGCTATACATGGCCAGCCCCGTCGCCAACTGGAGGACGTGATTCTTCCAGGTGACACCCAGCGTCTGCGCAAACAACGCCAGGGCTGCGAAAACCAGCAGGCGCAGAATCGCAAATGCTAGATCGATCCGCAGGAATAAGGCGCTAACAGAGGAGAGGCTGTGCCGATGACCGCCGGGCGCCAGCAAAAAGCTTAGAACAGCACTGGCAACCAGCAACGCGGCCAGTCCAAGAAATACCCCTTTGGGAAGCGATTTGCGGACAGGGTTGAAGACATTCAGTCCGATCTCAGCGAGCACCAGCAGTTGAAAGGCGAAATCGAGTAACGTGGCAGCAAAATAGGCCCGGAAGTAGGTGGCTTCCGACGTATGTCCCAACACCCAATAAAGAGAGGTGTCGCTCAACAGGGTGAATACGATCCATGCGGTGAAGAGCGGGAAATAGGTGTAATGGCGCCGCTGGATCAGCAGTGCCGCGAGACACAAATTTCCCATGAAGCCGGTTGCCCACAGTAGACTGTCGAGGCTCGACAGGTGCATGCTTCAACCCCGTTCGAGTTGAAGCATACCTTAAGACCCGGCCCCGGAGCTTGAAAATCCCTGGGGAATCCCCCGGTTTCAACGGGAGGGCCTCCGCTCGTCCTACAAACGCAAAATGTGCTGACATTCCCCACTTCGCTCGAGATTTAACGGAAGCAGAAATCCGTTAGCGAAGAATGGGAGCCGGAGCGCTGGGCCGAAGGTTGAAACGCAGAATCGGTGCCGGCGCACTCGGTCTCGTATCCATGCGCAGGATTGGAGCCGGAGCGCTCGGCCTGGAATCCACGCGGAGAATCGGAGCCGGAGCACTGGGCCTGCTCATCGCTGAGGCTGCAAGGGGGGAGATCAAAGCGGCGGACAGGATAGCGAAGGACAGTGTTTTCAAGAACATGAGGGGGCTCCGTGATTTGATAGTTGTTGCGGACTTGGTCCGCGCAACACAGACATTAGCCCACCGCCCTGCCGAAATCTACAACTTTGGTGGAATTTATCACTTTGTACCGGAATCCGATTACCCGCGTAACTCGTACCCAGAAGAAAGGGCTCGCAGAAGGAACGTCGCAGGTGCTTTAATGGTTACCAGGGAGTACGTTATCTCTCGTTGGCCTTTGGTATGCGGGGGTACTCTCTTCGTGGGATATGACATTAACGCCACAGCCCGGTACGCTACAGATCATGACGTCCGGGCTCTCAGTTGTCCCTGCTCCCGTCGAATCCCGAGCAGCAGAGTTGCGCAATGCCGTTCGCTTCCCGCTGCAAATTCCATTGCGTCTTTTCACCGCGCAAGGGGAGGTAGCGGCGACCACGGAAAACATCTCCGCAACCGGGGTTGCGTTCACGGTTGCTCAACCACTCGAAGTGCAGACGGCGGTTCGATTCACTATGAAGATGCCGGCAGAGGCGATGGGCACGCCCGTCGACGTTGTAGTTCACTGCGCCGGTCGTGTGGTTCGCTGCACTCCAAACGGAGAGTGCTCGCGCGCCGCGGCAGTCATCGATGAATACTATTTCAGCCAGTAGAGAGTCTATGGGCACTCCGAACTCCGACCACTTGATTGCAGACGAACCCTCGCTGCCTGAGAACCTGTCAGGTAACGAGGCTCCTACAGGCGAGAGCAATATTATTCGCCTGATTCTCGCGGACTCACAGGCGATCTACCGCGTCGGCATGCGCAAGATCTTTGCGCTCGAAGACGACATCCGCGTGGTGGCTCAGGTGGATAGCCTGCAGAACCTTGACGCGGCGGTACAGCGTTTTCCGACCGACATCGTAATTCTGGAAGGCAGTCTCATCTCCGGAACAACGGATGCGATTCCGGCCATCGTACGGCGCAATCCCCAGGTGAAGATCATTATCCAGGCGGTCTCGACCGACGAGTCGAATACCGTGGAGCTTTACCGGCGCGGGGTGCGGGGCATCATACCCCGCTCCATTTCGCCCGATCTGCTGGTGAAGTGCGTGCGCAAGATCGCGCAGGGCGAGACGTGGATCGACAATCAATCGGTCAACTGGGTCATTGAGGCGTATCGATCGCAAGCCACGGCGCTGACCAGCCCCAAGACGCAGCCGCGCCTCTCTCCCAAGGAGATGGCGATCATCACCTGCATCACACAGGGGAAACGTAACAAAGAGATCGCCTATCAACTGGGCACCACCGAGCAGGTGATCAAGAATTACCTGCGCAAGGTGTACGACAAACTGGGCGTTTCAGATCGTCTGGAACTGGCGCTCTATTGTCTGCACCACCAGCTTCACAAGAAGTACGCCGAGGCAAACGAGGCGGGGGATGCCTCGCTGCTGCTCAATCATGTAGCTGCGTCGGCGAAATAGCGCGGCCGCCGGAGGACGCGCAGTACGCGCATTTCCTCAGCCCGATCATGCGCTCGGCCTCGCCCGCAAACGAAACGTCAGGGCGCCGAAGCAGCCATCGTCTCCGACGCCTCCTGGTGGCGCTGCGACCAGCCGGCATTGCGCGCCTCTTCGAGCAGGTCGATCAACAGTTCGAGCCGCTCCCTTCCGAGATGCTGAAGGATCTGCCGGACACGCGCATCGAGTGCGGGCGTAATCATCTCCAGTTGCAGTAATCCTTCATCCGATATCTCCGTCAGCACCACGCGCCTGTCGCGGAGGTCGCGTCGTCTGCGCACCAGCTTTTGCCGGGCGAGCCGGTCCAGAAGACGTGTGATGTCGGGGTCGCTGGTGACCAGACGGTTACCCAACTCCGAACACGTCATCCCCTCGCCTCCCGCGCCGCGGAGGATGCGCAGCGCGTTGTACTGGGTGGTGGTCAATCCCTGCGGCCTGAGTGTCTGTTGCACCTGGCGTCGCAGGTAGTCCAGCGTTCTTTCCATATTCAGCAGCGCCTCTTCCTCCAGGCTTGCGAACGGTTGGGTCTGCTTGATCTCTGTCTTTAACGTGCGGCTCAAGTCAACCTCCTGCAACTTCTCGTTCCCTGTTTCTGTCAAGACGTGCTCATTTTCGTTGTCTCCCCCAGGGCACGCCGAAAGTCTTCTGCTGTATTCTCCTCCAAACGCACAACGAGTGGCGAGAAACTCGTGACGAGCTCCACGCCTCCTCCGGAATGCCTCCTAGCCAGGGACTCCGTTGTGTCAACTGGCTTACAGTCCGTGGATCAAAGACAAAAAGCTTCCGTTGCTCCCGATCACCAGCATCTTCCTCCGATCGCTATCATCAAGGATCCGCTCGCGGCTGACCTCGACCCTTCGGCTGATATGCTGACCGCGCATCCATGGCATTCCTAGCGCCCCTCCGGAGTCTCTCGTCCCCCCAGCGCCACGCCTTTGCGGCCTGTTTTCTCGGCTGGTTCCCGCCCATATCACGGGCGCGCTCGGCATTCTGCTGAATATCGGCGCACTCACCGGCGGCATCGTCTTCGGTACGCTCTCGGAACACTGGGGCCGCAAGCGGGCGATCATCGTCGCGGCCCTGCTGGCCATTCCGGTAATTCCGCTGTTCGCACAATCGCATTCGATCGCAGCCGGCGGATTTCTCATGCAGTTCATGGTGCAGGGCGCGTGGGGCGTGGTGCTTGCTTATCTTAGCGGACTCTCGCCGGTGCGGTGCGGGCGACCTTCTCCGGGCTCGCCTATCAGCTTGGCAACCTGGTGGCCTCGCGCATCAGTGTAATTCAGGCATCAATAGCGGACCGGATCGGCAGTTACGGGCGCGTGCTCGCGATCACGGTGCTGATCGCGGCGCTGTTTTTGGCCATCGTGACCGCATTCGGCCGCGAATCGCGCGGGAAGGATCTGGCTGCGGAGCCATAGACTGCGTGACTAAGGGGTGTCGCGCACAGGCCCGCGCACCAGAGGCGACGCGGCGGCGAGAACGCAGCAGAGGCCGATCACGGCTACAAAGATGCGGCGGACGCCTTCCTCGTGCCCGAGAAAGCCGAGCGCCGGAGGGCCGGCCAGGAAACCCGCGTAACCGATACCCACGGCGGTGGCGATGCCCGCGCCGGGCGCAACTCAAGGCACCTGTCCGGCGGCGCGGTAAAGAATGGGAGAGGCATTGGCCAATCCCAAACCCACCAGCGCGAAGCCGGCCATTGACCATGCGAGGCCCAGCGGAAAGCCGCCCAGGGTGAGGACGACCAGCAGGCCTGTCGCCGCCAGCAGGCCGCCGGCCAGCAGCGCGCGCACTTCGCCGGTCTTCTGCACCACGCGATCGCCGGTCAAGCGGCCCACCACCATGGCTGCGGCAAAGGCGGCGTAGCCGAAGCCAACGACGCCAGGTCCCAGGCTGCGCACGACTCGCAGGTAGATGCCGCTCCAATCGGCGATCGAACCCTCGGAGAGCATGGCGGTAAAGGCGAGCAGGCCGAGCAAGAGCAGACGTCCCGTGGGCCGCAATGCGCGCGGATGTTCAGAGGAGCCTTCTTCGGCACGGGAGAGCATCCAGTGGTTGGTCGCCACCGCCAGGCAGATGAGCGCGGCCGCGGTGGCGATCACTATGGAGTGCGATGGAACCCGGCGGGCCAGCAGGGCGCTGGTGACAGCCGCGCCGGTGAAGCCGCCGATGCTCCACATGCCGTGGAAGAGCGACATGGTTCTGCGGCCCAGATATCCTTCGACGGTAATGCCTTGCGAGTTCATGGCCACGTCCATCAGGGCGCTTGAGATGCCCATGCAGAAGAGAGCGACCGCGATCGAGAGCACGGTGGGCGCCAGCACCACGGTCACCAGCGCTAGAGGAAAGAGGCACGCAGCGACGCCACTGACGCCGCGGCTGCCATAGCGTGCGGTGAGCCATCCGGCCAGAGGCATCGCCAGCACCGCGCCCGCGCCGCTGGCCAGCAGCACCCATCCCAGTTGCGCGGTGTTTAGGTGCAGCTCACGCGCTTTGTCGGGAATGTGCGGTACCCAACTGCCCACCGCCGCTCCGTTCGCCACGAAGAACGCCGCCACGGCTACCCGGGCGCGGTGCGCTCGCCCGGGCGACAGGGCTACAGTCGGTGGTGCCGCGGGTACGTCAATGAAGTCAAAAGCCATGCCGCTTCCATCATCGCAGCTTGCCAGGCCGGCTTGTCAGCGCAGCTTGTCGGCGTAGCTTGTCAAGCGCGGCGGGTTCTTGCGGTAGCTTGCCTGGGAGGACCGGGCGGGGCGCATGCCAGGAGAGGGAAACGTGACGTCGAAAATCGCCGATCGCAACTACCATCCCCCTGCAAGCGCGCGGTGTGATATCTCTGGATGCATTTCCAGAAAGAAGCGGGTGCCCCGTGAAGCCATCGTTGTTTGCCGCAGTAGCGTTAGCTTGCATCGTTCTGCCGTCGTACGCCGATGTCGTGATCCTGAACGACGGTTCCAGTTACTCCGGTCAACTTGACACCGGTAAGAAGGAGATCGCCTTCACCGGAACGAACGGAGTCGGGTATCACTTTCCCGTGCGTGACGTGCAATCGGTGGTATTTACCGGCAAGGTAGACACCATCACGTTGCGCAATGGCCGGACGTACTCCGGCCAATACAATGGCGCGAGCCCGCTTGCCTTCACCGGGTCGGAGGGCATCTCGTATCAATTTCCGGTGAAGGATATCAGCTCCCTGGTGCTCACCGGCTCCGGTGCCGCCGCGGCCGCGGAGCCGACAGCCGCCGCCAGAGAGGAAGCGCGCAAGGAGCACGCTCGAGTCATCCCGGAAGGATCGGAGATCACCATCCGCACCGGCGAAGGGGTGGATTCCAAGCGCGCGCAAAGTGGCGAACTCTTCCCTGCGACGGTGGTAAACGAGGTGCGCGACAGCGCCGGCGGCGTTGCTATCCCCAGCGGCACGCCTGCCAAGCTGGTCATCAGCAACAGCAAGGGCCATGGAGCCGTCTCCAGCTCCGAGCTGGTGCTGGATCTTTACTCCGTGACGGTAGGCGGCCGGCGGTACCGAGCCATCACCTCCAATGTGGTGGAGAAGGGCAAGCAGGGACTCGGCGCCAATAAGCGGACGCTGGAGTACACCGGCGGCGGAACCGGTCTCGGTGCGCTCCTGGGCGGCATCTTCGGCGGTGGTCAGGGTGCCGGCATCGGTGCGTTGGCCGGAGCGGGAGGCGGCGCGCTGACCCAGCTCTTCACTCGCGGACAAGAGGTGAAGGTGCCGGCCGAGACGACCCTTACCTTCCGGCTGGAGCGCACGCTGGTGCTGCGGCCCTAATCGATTCTTCGAAGCTGTCATTCTGAGCGAAGCGGCGATCTGATCTTTCGGTCGCCGCGCAGCCGAAGAATCTGCGTTTCATCGTTTGCAAAGCATGACGGTGCAGCTCAAGCGACGATCTCTCTCCGCGACACAATTCTGCAAACAAAAGTGTCCGCCGCCTTGTCGCTCAAACGTCTTACGGTTGCAACACCAAAACCAAGGAGGAAATGGTCATGAGCGAATTCGTTTATCTGTATCGCGGTGAAGCGCCGTCCGCATTGTCCCCGATGGAATCACAGCAGCATATGCAGAAGTGGATGACGTGGTTGAAGCAACTCGGCGAGCAAGGCCACTTGAAGGATGTCGGCCAGCCGCTGGAGCGCACCGGCAAGCTGGTGAAGGGCAAGCAGAAGACCGTGACCGACGGGCCATATGCGGAAACCAAGGATGTTGTCGGCGGCTACTCGCTGATTGAGGCCAAAGACCTCGATGAGGCGGTGAAATTCTCATTGGGCTGTCCGATCTTCGAGATCTCCGGAGGCATCGTGGAAGTGCGCCCGGTCATGAAGATGAATATGTGAAGAAGTGATGGAGCTGAGCGATCATCTCTTCCGGCACGAAGCGGGGCGCATGGTCTCGGCGCTCACCCGCGTCTTCGGAATGCACAACCTCGCACTGGCGGAAGACGTCGTCCAGGACGCCTTCTGCCGCGCGCTGGAAGTGTGGAAGTACCGCGGCGTGCCGGAGAACCCTTCCGCGTGGCTCATGGCCACGGCAAAACACCGCGCACTCGATGTGCTGCGGCGCGAGCGCACTGCGCGCACGTTTGCGCCCGAGCTAGGACGATTGCTGGAGAGCGAGTGGACACTCGCTCCGGTTGTCCATGAGTTGTTCGGCGCCCCCGCGATCAAAGACGATGAGCTGCGCATGATGTTCTCCTGCTGTCATCCGCGTCTGCGCGAGGAGGCACAGGTTGCACTCGTGCTTCACATCCTGTGCGGCTTCAGCGTCAGCGAAGTTGCCAGCGCGTTCCTCAGCAGCGAATCGGCAATCGAGAAGCGCATCTCGCGAGCTAAGAAGGTGCTGGCAGCATCGAAGAGACTGTTCGATCTCACAGACGCCGCTGATTTTTCCGCGCGTCTGCCGGCCGTCCATCGCGCACTTTATCTGCTATTCAACGAGGGCTACCATGGAGCATCCGCCGACGCGGTCGTGCGGGTCGAGCTTTGTCACGAGGCGATGAGGCTTGCGGCCATTCTCGCCGCCCACCCGCTCGCTTCGACGCCAGCAACCTATGCTCTCTCCGCCCTCATGTATCTGCACGCCGCGCGGCTCCCGGCACGTCTCGATGCTTCCGGCAATTTGACCGCCTTCTCCGATCAGGATCGATCACGATGGGATGCAAAGCTCGTCACTGAAGGACGAAGACTGCTCGATCTTTCGGCCACCGGCCGGGAGCTGACCGAATATCACGTCGAAGCCGCGATCGCCGCGGTGCATGCGGACGCGCGGAGCGCGAAAGCGACGCGCTGGGGAACCATCGCCTCGCTCTACGACACGTTGATGACCATTCGTCCCTCGCCCATCGTGGCGCTCAATCGCGCCATTGCCATTGGACAATCCGAGGGCCCCGAGCGCGGGCTCGAAGAGATCCGCGCGATCGCCAGCCCCGAGCGTCTCGCAGCGTATCCCTTCTACTCCGCGGCGCTGGGCGAGTTCGAGCTTCAGAGCGGACGATACGACCGCGCGCACGAGCAGTTGGGTATAGCCCTCGCGCTAGCGCGCAACCCTGCGGAGCGACGATTTTTTGCGCAGCGAGTTGCCGCATGCCAACGCGATACCGGCGACGAACCCGCGTGAGACTTGGAAGTGTGACGAGGCTTGTCGAGGCCGTTTTCGGTGTTGCTCAATCGAGGAAACAGACCAGACTCTGCTTCGGATAACAGCGCCGCGGGGCGCAGCGCTTACACCAATCCTGAAATGAACGAAGGTACGGCTCAAGGCAGCCGTAGCACAAGCCCCGTGCTAAGAATTCTGGGAGCGTAGCCACTGTCATAGCCGGGGTAGGGATCCCCGACACTGAGCCCGGGATAACCCGTATAGGCCCAGTCGAACACCCGCCAGTCAAGCCGGGGCAAGATGGTGAGATCGAGCCCGCCTACGATCTGATATTCGAAACGCGTTGAAACAGGAGTGCCGTTCTTGACCCGGCCAACGCCGGCCAGTGCCTCCAGGTAGGGCGTGAGTGGCACCACACGCGGGTGGTACGCGAAACGCGGACCAGCGGTAACGCCAAAGATATACGGGTTGTATTCGCTCGAGCCGTTCCCCAGAAACGATCCACGGAGATCCAATCCCGTCTTGAAGAAGAACAGGTGGCCACGTTCATGGTAAGCGCCGAGAGTAGCGCCGTATATCCAGTTCTCCGGATTGGCCGCGCTGAAATCCAAGTAGATAGCGGTTTGCGCACGGGCAGGAACAGCCAAAGGAACGGCAGTGACCAAGACAAGCAGCAGACAAACACGATACATAGGGGGGAAGAATCCTCGCTCCCACGGTAACCTCTCCTCTCAATTGAGGGAATGACCCGGTTGGTGCAGGTGGGCCTTGCATCTTCAGCTCCAGAAGTACAGCAGAGTTCCAACGTGCTGCCTACCCATTCGGCGGATGTGCGCGTGCTGGTGAGGCGGGATGATGGCTCTGGAAGGACATTGAAATGAAAAACGGAGCCGAAGCAACCAGCGTCTGGGGCGCGTTCTCTGCATCTATTTCGAACCTCGTCAGCAGCTTTCAACACAGCGTCGTTGCCGTGCATGCTGGAGCACGATCTACCTCCAGCGGCGTCGTATGGCGGCCTGGAGTAGTGGTCACGGTGCGTCAATCCATCCGCCGTCGCGATGGAGCGAACGTCATTCTCAATGCGACGGACAAGCCGATCGGCGCCACACTCGCGGGCATCGATCCAGGCACGGATCTCGCCGTGCTGCGCATCGACTCGGACACTCTTAAGCCCGCCACGCTTTCCCTGGAGCAGGATCAGCGTGTGGGAGATTTCGTGCTGGCGATCGGCCGGTCTGGTCTGGGAGATATCTCAGCCAGCGCCGGCATCCTCGCTCGTCTTGGCGCAGAATGGCGAACCTGGCATGGCGGCAATCTGGATCGGCTCATCCGCCCGGATGTCCGGCTCTACGTGGGACAGGCAGGCAGCGCTTTGGTCGATGAACAGGGTCGTGTGCTGGGCATCAACAGCAACGCCCTGGCCCGCAATGCGGTCATCACCGTGCCGGCCGCCACGGTCAACCGGGTGGTTGATGCTCTCCTCGAGCGTGGCAGTATGCCCAAGCCGTATCTTGGTCTGGCCATGCAGCCGGTACCGCTTCCGGAAAGTGCGCGCGCGCAGTTTCCTCAAGGCGCAGAGCAGGCTCTGCTCGTCATGCATCTCGAGCCGGGCGCTCCAGCCATCACCGGAGGCGTGCTGGTGGGCGACCTGATTCTTTCGATCGGAGGCGATCCCGTAGAGGGTATGGCAGACTTCCAACATCGGCTGGCGAAGCTGAAAGCTGGGGATACTGTGCCGCTGACAGTCATTCGAGGAGGAACGCAGCTTACCTTGTCTCTCAAAGTGGCCTATCGTGACTGACACGCAAGGGCGCAACGGGACACAGCGGCGACGGCTGGAGCAGGGAGGTCCCTCGGCAAGAGGCGTCCCTGCTCCCTTGCGCGTGCTGCCCTGTGTCGTCTCCAGCGGGCAGCGGGAACGCTTCGGGAAGATCACGAACACCGCCGAGGTGACGTGGCTGCCTGCGGCGTTTCCCGCGACCTTGGCATTCCGTGCGGCGCAGGGTGTGCTCGATGCCATGGTGATCGCTGTAGAAAGGTTTCAACTCGCGCCCTGGAATCATGCCGAGCTAGTGAACAATGTCTTTTCGCCCATTCCAACGCTGCTGTTGACAGCAAATCCTGACACCGCCGCCAGAAGAAAAGCAGCGCGGCTCGGCATTCATTCGGTACTGCCAATCGAGATCGATACCGCCCAACTGGTCATCGCGGTCGCCGCTTTGGATGCTGGACTGGCTGTGACTCTGCCGGAACTAGCTCTGCCGGTCATTCGATCCGATTGGGAGGATGACTTCGCTGAAGATACTCTGCATGAGTCGCTTACCGATCGGGAGATAGAAGTCTTGCGATTACTTGCAGCCGGCCGGCACAATCGGGAGATTGCGGCCATGCTTCACATCTCAGAGCACACAGCCAAGTTCCACGTAAGTTCCATTCTTTCGAAGCTGCGTGCAAGAAGCCGCACCGAGGCAGTGCGATCCGGCATTAACAGGGGACTGATACCGATTTAGTTCGAAGACTTTGTTGCAGTTCCTATCTCATCAAGCGTATGCGCTTCGAATCCGTCTTGATCCGGAACAATACATACGGCTTCTGTCGCAGGTCCTGGCCATTGTGCATCGTCGGCTGCCGATTGAGCTGGTTGGCGGTTACATACAGATAGCCGTCGTCCGCCAGGCTCATTGTGTCTGGCCAGATGAGCCGCGGATCGTGCACGATGGTCTCCACCATGCCGCTGGCGAGGATCTTCTCGATCGAATCCGTCTCGTAATCTCCCGCGTACACGTTGCCCGCGGTATCGGACTCCATTCCGTCCGAAGGACCCTTGCCCGTCACCGTCTCAACCGTCGCGGCCACCGCATCGTCGCTCATCGACTGGTCGCGGAGCGCCCGGGTGCTGACGCTGTAAAGGGTATGACCCGTCGTCGGACTGTAGAAAAGTTTACTGCCGTCCGCGCTGATGGCAATTCCATCGGCTCCAAAGAGCACGCGGTGCGCGGGCTTTCCCGGCTCCGTCTGATAGAGGGGGCGCCCCTCCGCCGTTGGAAGGAATCCCGGCTCCGGATCGGTGCTGGGGTGCTTGTTCAGCCGGCGCCAGCTTTTCCCGCTTGCCAGGTCGACGACCACGATCCCATTCGGTCCGTCTGAAGACGAGTCCGTGATGTATGCGAATCCGCCGTCGCCCACCGACAGATCGAAACGCACGTCGTTCATATAGGAATTCGGGCCGGCCACAAGCGGGGGAAACAGAATCGTCTTGATCACCTGATTCGTTGCGAGATCAATGCCCACCAGCTTGGGACCATTCGGAACTGTGTTTTTCAGCATAGGTGCGCCGGTGTCCAGCACCCACAGCCGGTCCTGCGGGTCGACCACTACACTTTGCACCGAGATGAAGTGCCTTGCGGCGTCTGCATCCACCTGCCGGTTGATCTCGGCATTGGGATACGCAACCGCCGACCCGTTTTTCAACTCGGCGACAGTGAAGGGAACATCGTCACCCCAGCGGGGGAAATTTACGAAGATGCGATTGCTCTTCGAGACGGTCACGCCCGTGGGCATGGGCCCGTTGAAGGTGGCGACGACTTCGAGCGTTCCCACAGGCTTGTCGGATGCCAGCTTCGCTTGCTGGTTCTGCGCGCCTTCCTGGCTCACGGCACAGAGAGGAGCAGCCGTCAGCAAGAAAGCAATAGAGAGGCGGAGGGCTGTGCGTGGCGCGGAGGCATGCATGTCTGAATAAGATGCCGAGAACGCCGTCCCATAGATCCCAGTCTCTGCGGCTCTTCCGAACACTGCAAATGTCGCCTGGCTTACCGATTCTGCCGACTCTGCCGGCTCCTGAAGGGCGGTGATCTGCGGCTAGAGCGGATAGGCTAAAAATGGGGCGCCTTAGCGTCCGTGGTGAATGGTGTAGACCATGAAGGTGGTGATCGCGATCACCAGAAGAAAGACGAGCACCAGGAATCCGCCCAGCACCAGAGCCACCTGGTTGCGCTTCTCTTCCGTCGGACGCGTGATGCCGAAGGAGTTGATAAATACCTCGACGAGATAGTGCAGAAGACCCATGCAGGAAGCATACCGTGAGACCGCGCTAACCAGAACGGATGGAGCGAATGGTTGCCCCATACGTAAGAAATATTCGGATCGCGCATTATGACTGGCTGGATGCGGAGAATCTGCGGCGATGAGAAACCAAGTCTGCCGGAGCACCGTCTCCTTAATGGGATTGCACTTCCCACCAGAGGAACTGCCTATGAAGAGCACTTCTCTGACGTTCGCATTGACCGCCGCGCTGCTGGCGTCGCCCATCCTGGCCGTTGCCCAACATGACGATCACGGCGACCAACACGACCAACGCGATCACCAGGATCATCAGGATCATCAGGACAATCGCGGACATGCGGAGTACCACTTCCGTCAGCAGGACGCTCCTCGTCTTCACTCGCAGTATCGCGAAGCCGATCAATATCGCAACGCGCATGACCGGCACATGTGGCGCGCGGGCGACCGCCTTCCGTCCGACTGGCACTCGCGCATCCGGCCTATCCCGCAGGACGTCTATCGCGAACTGCCTCCTCCGCCTCCGGGCTACGTCTTTGGATATGCGGATGGCTACGCCGTAGCCTACAACCCGACCACGCAAATCATCGCGGACGTGCTCGATCTTGCGACTGTTACCGCGAACCAGAACAACGGCTACCAGCGGTAGAGCATTCAGAGGACTCCGATCCCCCGTGCCGTTCCCCTGTTCAAAGAGCGGTATGGGTTTAGCAACTGGACTGAACCGTTTCGGCCGCTGGAGATCAAACCGGTCCTGTGCACGCACGTAAGTAGGACCACCCATGCGGCCGATCGCCTTTAGATTCGACGGATCGATCCGGTAGCCATCCAGCAGATCTTCCCGCACATGGAAACGCAGCACCTCGCGCCGGGTCGAAGGAGCGCATCGGCGCTCCTGCTGACGATGGCTCTGCTTCCTTCATGAACGCTCGAGCTTTGTTCCCTCCGGGATCTGCGGCATCGACTCCCAACATCTGCGCCTCTCTATCCATCACGTGGGATGCAAGAGAAAAGCCCGTCCGTGTGGACGGGCTCTCCTGCTTCTGTGAAGCCAAAGGTTTTACAGGTTGCCGCGGTCGGCCTGCTCGCGCTCAATCGCTTCAAACAGCGCCTTGAAGTTGCCCTTGCCGAAGCTGCGGCTGCCCTTGCGCTGGATGATCTCGTAAAAGAGCGTCGGCCGGTCTTCCACCGGGCGAGTGAAGATCTGCAGCATATAGCCTTCATCATCGCGGTCCACCAGAATACCGAGCTCTTCGAGATGATGGATCGGCTCGTCGATCTTGCCTACACGCTCCTGCAAAGTGGAGTAATAGGAGTGCGGCACCTTCAGAAACTCCACACCCTGCTGCTGCATGGTGCGCACCGTCTGCAGGATGTCATTGGTGGCGAGCGCCAGGTGCTGCACACCGGGCCCCTGATAGAACTCCAGATATTCTTCGATCTGCGACTTCCGGCGTCCTTCCGCAGGCTCGTTGATGGGGAACTTTACCCGCCCGTTGCCATTCGCCATCACCTTGGACATCAGCGCGGAGTATTCGGTCGAGATGTCGCTGTCATCGAAGTGTTGATAGAGGCCAAAGCCCATCACGTCGCGGTAGAAGTTGACGAAGTTGTTCATCTCGTTCCAGCCGACGTTGCCTACCATGTGGTCCACGTGCAGCAAGCCTACCGGCCGCGCGATCGGATCCGCGTGCCTCCCCCGGAACCCCGGCAGAAACGGGCCGGTGTACTGCGAGCGGTCGACAAAGGTGTGCACTGTATCGCCATAGGTGGCAATGGTGGACATCACGACGGTGCCGTGCTCGTCTTTCAGCTCGAAGGGTTCGCGTACGCTCCGCGCGCCACGGTCGGTGGTCTGCTTCCAGGCGTCACGCGCGTCATCCACCCACAGAGCCACGTCCTTTACGCCGTCGCCATGGCGATAGATATGGTCGGCGATCTCTCCAGCCGCCCGCAGGGGCGTGGTGAGTACGAAGCGGACTTTGCCCTGCTGCAGCACATAGCTCGCGCGGTCGCGCTGCCCGGTCTCCGGTCCGGCGTAGGCGACCAGGTGCATGCCGAAGGCCAAGCGGTAGAAATAGGCAGCCTGGCGGGCATTGCCCACATAGAATTCCACATGGTCGGTGCCGTTCAACGGCAGAAAATCCTTCGTAGCTTCGGTTTCCGAATGCACCAGTGTTGCCATAGCGTGTTCACTCCTTGAAACGAATTCACCGAAACGAATTCACCGCTGCGCGTGAGCGTTCAGGTCAGGGTAGTCGGGCCAGCGCAATCAAGTGTCGATTTCAACGCGACCTATCACGATATACCCGCCACAGTGCCCTTGGCCAGGGTGAGGATTGACACCGCCCCTTCCGGGTGACATCCTCGGAGGTTTGGCTGCGTCCAACCTAGTAGCATGGCATTGTTCTTTAGAAGGAGCATGTATGGCCACCGCAACCGCCGGAACCCTGACGCTCGCCGCGCCCTACCTTGTCAAGCAGGATTGGCACGCCTATACGGAAGAGCAGCACACCGTCTGGGCCGAGTTGGTGGGCCGCCGTATGCCCCAGTTGGCGGAGCATGCATGCGAGGAGTACCTCTCGGGTTTCCAGCAGATCGGCCTCAAGCAGGATTCGATCCCCGACCTGGCTGAGGTGAACGGGCTGCTCTCCCCGCGCACCGGGTGGAATGCGACGGCGGTGAGCGGATACCTGCCGGCCGCCGCCTTTTTTGAGATGATCGCCGCTCGCAAGTTCCCGACCACCATCTGGTTGCGTTCCAGGGAATCGCTCGAGTACACCCCCGAACCCGATATCTTCCACGACGTCTTCGGGCATGTGCCCATGCACGCCCATCCGGTCTTCGCGGACTTTCTCCAGAGCTACGGGCAGGTCTGCGCCTCGCTGACGCGCGAGGAGGACATCGTCCGCATGAGCCGGCTGTTCTGGTTCACGGTGGAGTTTGGCGTGATTCGCCAGCAGGGCAAGATCAAGCTCTACGGCTCCGGCCTGATCTCCTCGAATGGCGAATCGGACCACGTGATTCGCGGAGGGCCGGAGATTCGCGACTTTAAGCTGGACGAGGTGCTGGACCGCGATTTCTGCATCTCGGAGATGCAGCCGGTGCTCTACGCGGTCGAGAGCTTCGACCAGATCTACCAGGCCACGCGCGATGCCTGCAGGCGCTTGGGATAGAAGCGACCTGGGCTCAGACGACCATTCGCAATGCACGCCATCCGGAGGCGCTTTATCGCGACTGGCTTTGTAACCAGTGTGTCATGTCACTTTCGGGTGATATGTGCTCATTTTCATGTGCAGCGGCATCCGCTTCATGCACAATCAGTTTCAGGAGATTCCGCCCGTGCCACGTATTCATTTCCAACAGCAGCTCGCAGCCCTCAAAGACAAACTGCTCGCGATGGCAGCCCTGTCTCAGCAGGCAGTCGAGATCTCCGTGGATGCCTATCTGCAGCGAGATGCGAGGCTGTGCGGCTACGTGCGCGAGAATGAGACCGCGATCAACACCGCGCAGCGCGACGTCGACGAGATGGCCTACGAGCTTCTGGCCAAGGAACAGCCTATGGCCATCGACCTCCGCTTCATCCTGTCCGTCATCAAGATCAACGCCGACCTCGAGCGCATTGGCGATCAGTCGATGTCCATTGCGCGCCGCGCCGAGGATCTTCTGCACACACCGCCGGTCGATCTACCGGTGGATATCGAAGGCATGGGCGAGTACGCGACGAGCATGATCCGCAGCGCCGTGCAGGCGCTGCTCGAAGCCGACGCTCCGCTGGCCGACTCCGTCCGCAACATGGATGACGACATCGACCGCATGAACCGCGATGCGCACCGGCAGCTTATCGACATCATGCGGCGCAGTCCGGAGGCGAGCATGCAGGCGCTGAACGCCATCATCATCGCCCGCAACCTCGAACGCATCGCGGACCACGCCACTAACATCGCCACCGACGTCATCTTCTGGGTGCGCGGTGCCGACGTCCGCCACCAGCTCGCCTACGCCGGCTAGGTGCTGGCGTGCTGGCCGCACGGGCAGGCGCGCTTCGCGCCAGTGTTTTCCTCGCTCGCTTTGCTTATTCTCCCCGCCTTGTCATCCTGAGCGAGCGCAGCGAGTCGAAGGATCTGCGTTTGCTTCTTCTCGCCAGGCAGCCTTCGTCGCCTCTTGCCGATTCGCGGGAGAACGAAGACACTTCCTCTATGCTCCTCTCCCGTCTGGCGCCTCTCGGCGCAGCTCTCGTTCTGCTTGCGAACACTCCTGCTCCAGCCGCGTACGGGCAGGCCGGCCCCGCGCCGGCGACCAACATCAGCCTGCATTTCGATCCAGCGGGCACGCAGATCCGTTTCACCGTCAAGAGCCTGCTGCACGATGCGCGCGGCACCTTCAAGCTGAAAGGAGGCGCGCTCGCCGTCGATCCAAAATCCGGCCTGGCGCAGGGCGAGATCCTGGTAGACGCCACTACCGGAAAGACCGGCAGCAAAAGCACTGACCGTCGGCTGCAGAAGGAAGTGCTCGAGAGCGACCGCTATCCATCGATCTTCTTCCACGCCGAGCACCTGGAAGGCGAGCTGCCCCACGCGGATGGCTCGGCGGATATCACGGCGGTCGGCACCTTGAACATCCACGGCGCCGACCATCCGGAGCAGATCAAGCTGCACCTGATGCGCAGCGGCAACAGTTTCACCGCAACCAGCCACTTCACCGTTCCATACGTCGCCTGGGGGATGAAGGACCCGAGCAACGGGCTTGCGCATTACAGCAAGGAAGCACTGGTGAACGTGAGCGCCAAGGGTACGCTGGACACAGTTCCGGTCAAGCACGAAACGCCAGCTACCCAGTCCTCGGATTCGGACGAAGAACCTCCCCGATAGCCCCTGATGGCTACGTGTAGACCTGATGGCTACTTGCAGCCCTGATGGCTACTTGCGTGAGAGCGGCCGGACGCAAGGAGCGCCCGGCCGTTTCCCACAAGACATTTCGCACTCCCGCTGGGAGCTCAGGTGGTGAGGTTGAACTGCTGAATCGCCTGCCAAACGTACATGCCGATGAGAGCAGCCGACATGACGCAGGTTACGCCAGCGACCATCCGCAGAGGCGTGCGGATCTTGCGCACCTTAGCCAGGATCCGTTCCTGCTCTTTCTTTTCGCTGCTCTCGCAGTCGCCGAGAAAGAGGCAATCTTCTTCATAGCGGGTTAAGTTTCCACGGTAGGCCAGCATCGCCAACAGAATTGTGGCAAGGGCGGCCCAAACGATCCATAAGACTGACAGTATGCTCATGCAGCACCTCGGTCGTTCTTTGAGCCGGTCCCCGAGTACCAGGGCGGGTCCGTGTTTTCAGCGGGCTCGTAGGGGTAGAGGGCCGTTTGGCAGAAATGCTAGTCCCCGCAGCGGGCCTTCGACAAGGCATTTTGTTGACCTATTGCTAACCCCGATCCACTACATGCAACCCTATTGCGGTGTCAGCCCTCCGACGTGTCAAGGTCTGCTGCAGGCCCGGATGTTCAGATACGGGGGTGTCACGATGTTGGTTAGAACGAGCATTCAGGTGATGTTTGCAGTGGCATGTCTGTGCCTGACGGCGTGCAGCCAGCAAAGCCGGGAGACGGATATTCGTCAGCAGTCAGCCGACGCCACCCGTCAGGTCAAGAAGGGCGCCCAGGAACTCGCCCGTGACACCAAAGCGGCGGCGCAGGGGGTCCGCGATGGTCTCGAACCCGATCGTCAGCACCCGGTGGACATCAACTCTGCCTCGGAGCCGAGCCTGGCCATGCTGCCCGGCGTCAACCTGATCAAGGCGCACGCCATTGTGAAGGCGCGGCCCTATAGCTCCACCCATGGCCTGGTGACCAAGGGAGTGCTGACACACGAGCAGTACAGCAAGATCGAAGACCGTGTCGTTGCCCGGTAACCCGGTCATTGCTCGCGGGTTCCGAGAATTCAATCCAGAATCTTCCAGTCCTCCGGCGCATCTTATTTATTAACCGGTTGGTGATGTATGGGCTTGGGCTTGCCCTTGTTCATGATTGACCGGCGGCTTACACTGTATACAGACTCACCCTTGGGAGACACAACACCATGGCGACAATCGCCCAGCCCTTGACTTCGACCGAGAACAAGCCAGCCTCTACGCCCGTCATTCTGACGCCTGGTGCCATCACTAAGGTACGGGAGATCATGGCGACTCAGGATCCGCTGCCCGCGGGTCTTCGCATCGGCGTGGTGGGCGGTGGCTGCTCCGGTTTCCAGTACTCCATGTCGTTTGAGAACCAGTCCGGCGTGATGGACAAGGTCTTCAAGTTCGACGACATCAAGGTCTTTGTCGACGCCACCTCGCTGATGTACCTCAACGGCTGCGTAGTGGATTATGTCGAAACTCTCGAAGCGGCCGGCTTCAAGTTCGAGAATCCGAGCGTGAAGAGCACCTGCGGCTGCGGCTCATCCTTCAGTGCCTAAAGACGTACCTCCGCAATACAAAAAGGCTCCGAGCGTATCGGAGCCTTTTTATTCGCGGCTGACTACTGTCCCTGAATCACCCCCGGCTCACCCACACCCGGGTTGAACTTAGGCGCTGACGCGGCATGCGCCGATTTGCCGACAGGCCAGACGGCGCGGCCGAAGCTGCCCTCCAGCATCAACGCCGAAGCCGTATACCAGGCCAGCACTGCGGAGACGATGAAGAGATAGGCAGCCAGAACATCCCATCCGTCGCTGCCGATGAACTGCCCAACGGCCATGGCGGTGGAGCCGGCGGCGAGAAATCCCAGCACCGCCGTGAGCGCCTTGCTTGCAGCGGTGGCCGCGAAGCAGCCGACCCAGGTGATGGCTGCAAGGCCGATGAACCAATAGGCGAACCCTGGAAAGGCGCCGGCCGGCTTGTGCAGTGCGCCAGTGATAAAGCCCAGATTCAGCAAGCCGTAGGCAATCCAGAACGATCCCCACATGCCATGCATTGCGGAGGCCAGGCCATCCCGCGCTTTGTACGACCACATGCCAGCGGAAAACTGAGCAACACCGCCAAACAGTGCCGCGAACGGAGCCAGGTACTCCGGGCTGGTCGCCCCTCCATACCAGTGCGCGATGTTCGCCGCGACCATGAAAGTGGCGGCGGCGAATCCATACAGCCCCAGGATCGATGGGGCTGCAATCGGCTGGAGCAACACCTCGGCGCGCGGTTCCGCAACTTCGGTTCGAACAGGGATGACAGGAGCGGCGCTGGTCATGTTCGACCTCCTCAATAGTCTCCTGCATAAAGGGATGAGGTCGCCCATAGGACGGTTGTACAAAGGGCCGGAAGAGCGTCAGCTCACCTCGAGCAGAATCTTCCCCATGTGTGCGCTTGATTCCATCAACCGATGCGCCTGCTGCACCTCCGCCAGGGGGAAGACTTGATGGACGATGGGCCGAATGGCGCCGCTTGCAATGGCCGGCCAAAGCTTCGCCTCCACTCCTTCCCGCAGACGTGATTTCTCCTCCGCCGGACGTGCGCGCAGGGTCGAACCGGTAATGATCAGCCGTTTGCGCATCACCTCGCGCAGGTCGAGCTGCACCTCCGCGCCCTTGGAGGTAGCGATGTTCACCAGCCGGCCCCGGTTCGCCAGCAGGTCGATGTGCTTGCCGAAGTAGTCGCCGCCAACCATATCCAGAATGACACTGACGCCCTTCCCGGCGCTCCACGCCCAGGTCTCCGCCACCCAGTTTTGTTCGCGGTAGTTGAAGGCCGCCTCCGCGCCGAGGGTCAGACAGAAGTCGCACTTCGCCTTGCTGCCGGCGGTGGTGATGACCCGCGAACCGAAGAAGCACGCCGCCTGAATGGCGAACGTACCGATGCCGCTCGATCCGCCCTGCACCAGGAAGCTGTCCACCGGCCGAAGGATTTGCGTGTCGAACAGATTCGCCCACACGGTAAAGGCCGCCTCCGGAAGCGCCGCCGCATCGATGATCGAGACCCCGCCGGGGATCGGCAGGCATTGTCCCTGCGGCGCCACGCAATACTCGGCATAGCCGCCGCCCGCCAGCAACGCACACATCGCATCGCCCTCCTTCCAGCGAAAGACATCCGGACCGATTGCCGCGATGTGCCCGCTGACCTCCATGCCCAGGATCTCGGACGCGCCGCGCGGCGGGGGATAGTGGCCCTTGCGCTGCTGGATGTCGGCGCGGTTCAGCCCCGCGGCCTTGACCCGGATGAGCACCTCGCCCCGGCCCACCTGCGGCACCGGCGTTTCACCGATCGCCAGCATTTCGGGGCCACCCGGTTCGCGCACCACTACCGCTTTCATCGTCGCGCTCGTGATCTCGCTCAAGCGAACTCTCCTTATACTTCCTCCGGCTGCGCAGCTTTGCGCCAGCCGAAGCGGAAGGGGTTGAAGTCGGCGTGGTCGTCAAAGGCATCCACCTGCTCGGAGCGCTTCAGCCCGTAGACCACCGCATAGGTCAGCGGCGTGGCCAGCGCTTCATAGACCACCTTCACCACATAGGAAGACACGACGACCGTGCCGATGGTGGCCCACGATTGCCCCCAGAACGCAATCAGGATGACCAGCGTGGTATCTACAGCCTGGCCGGTGAGGGTGGAGCCGAGTGTCCGCGTCCACAGCCATTTGCCGCCAGTCAGCAGCTTCATCTTCGCCATGGTGTAGGAGTTGGTGAACTCGCCCGCCCAGTAGGCCACCAGACTGGCCACCGCAAAGCGCGGCACCAGGCCGAAGACGACAGCGAAGGCCTGCTGGTGGTGCCAGTCCGGCGCCGGCGGCAACGCGACGGCGATCGCGCCGAAGACCGACAGCAGCGCCATCGCGAGGAAGCCCAGCCAGATGGCGCGCCGCGAGGCTGCGTAGCCGTAGACCTCGGTAAAGATATCTCCGAAGATATAGGTGATAGGGAAGAGAAGCTCCGCGCCGCTCAACTCCAGATGCCCCACGCGGCAGATCTTCTGTCCAACCAGGTTGGACACCAGCAATACCGTGACGAAGACGATGGTGAGCGTATCCAGATACTTGAAGCGTCGCATCTCTGTAGCGTTTATAGCGTATCCGGGTGGATGGCACGTGCAAGCGGGAAGGCATAGAAGTGTCGACCATCGACGAGGGCAGCGGCTGCTGCTCCTTTTGACACCCCCCAGGCAGCTTGGTAGAGTCAGAAGGTGCGAGCGCCCGCTCGCCAGCCCTTCCGCTCGCAGCCGAGCGGAGCGCAGCGTCCCCGTCGTCTAGCCCGGCCTAGGACACCGCCCTTTCACGGCGATAACACGGGTTCGAATCCCGTCGGGGACGCCAACAAAACAAAAGAGCTTAGAAATCTCACTTACGGTCGACTGCGCCAAATAGATGGTTTCTCGGAATCTCGCGCGATCGGTAGTGTTATAGGCAGGCGACTCCTCTGTTCTAGCCTCATAGATCGACCACGATCAGCGTTATGTCGTCAGTTTGGCCGCCGGCACGTCCTGTTCGGGACCATGCGAGAACGGCATCTTGGACCCTTTGAGCAAATGCGCTGGCATCAAGATCCTGGCAGACCTCAATGAGCTCGGAGAGCATAACATCGCCAAAGGACTCTCCCTTGGCGTTTTCAGCCTCTACCAGGCCATCCGTATATACCAGAAGCCGATCTCCCGCTTCGAACGTGAACCGGCTATCGGAATAGACCTCATTCGACCGGACTCCCAACAGAAGACCGGTGGCGTCAAGTTTCAGCAAACTTTGTTGCTCTCGACGCCACAGCAACGGAGGCGGATGTGCGGCGGCGGAGTAGCAACCTGTTCTGCTCAACGCATTCAGGTAGACATACACTGCGGTGACGAACTGGCCGGGAGCCTCTTCGCAGAGTATTGCATTGAGCCCCCAGATCGTATTGCCGGGTCGCCCGTCACGGCCTGGTTGAGTCAACACCCCAACTTTTACCATGGACGCAATCAGCGCTGCCGGTACGCCGTGTCCCATCACATCGGCAACTAGAATCCCAAGGCACCCTGACCGCACTTTGGGAAAATCGTACAAATCCCCGGCCACGGCATTCATCGGGGCATACCTCACGGCGATACGGACATTCTGTGTAGAGGGGATCGAATGAGGAAGAATTGACGTTTGAATCGCGGTGGCAATACGCATCTCCTCGGAAAGAGATGCGAGTTGCTTTTCATCCGCGAGTATTCTCTGTGCTGCCGCGTGGCCGAGACAGATGAGCAAAACGAGAAATCCGTATGGCTCGAGGCCAGGGTGCCACGCGCCGAGCTCCCGGTTTCGCAGATGGTCAACGGAAAACGCTACGAAGAAAGCGAGCAGTCCGCCTAACATCACTCTCCTGTTTGGCAGATGCGGCAGCCTATATCCAGATATCCGGCCGAGGATCAGTACGATAGGTAGGAAGACCGCCAACCCTATGCCGGGGGAAGGCACCAGTTCAGGCCGATGTTGAACGACCATGTACCCGAATGCCCCTACAGCAATAACACAATAGATGCCGATCAACCACCGAATCGAAGAGTGCCATCCCTTGCCGTAAAACTCTTCGAAGAGAAGAAGCCCAGGGACAATTGTGCCTAGGCTGAGAACTCTTTCGGCGAAAACTACCACTTCTTCCGGTTCCCCAAAGGCTGCTCGATAGATAGGACTGCGAACCATGAGGACGGCGCCGTAGAGGCCTGCAAAGAGACCGAACCACAGTATGACTCGCGCTCGATATCTCAATCGAAAAATATAGGCGATCACCGCGGACGAGCCGATAGCTAGAATCAGCGTGCCTACGATGAAGAGGATGACGTCTTCGCGCACAGAATCTCCCCTAAATGCAAACCACTCGGAACAATATCCTCTGGTATAACAAGGTTTCTGTTCGCCCGAGAGATGAAAACGGTGTGGGTGAAGGACAAGCCAATTGGCAGTTTACCCCTATTCTCGTTCATAATCGTCATCAAAAAAAGCGGCATGGCAATGTTCTGAGCTTTTTACGAGGCTCGTTCGCGATCGGGAGCGGAAGTTCGCACTTACTGGCCGTTTATAACTCAAGGGCAATTCGTCGGATCCACGAGACGACAATTGCGGAGGAGTTGCTACTCATTTAAATAGAATCTTGGCCATCATGCCTTTGTCTTCGTGGTTTAGGAGATGGCAGTGGAAAACGGACATTCCGCGGATTATCGGTTCGGTAAAGTCCATGCCCAAATCCACGGTGCCGTTGTAGGGAACATTGACGGTATCGAGCCATTCGGGCGTATCCTGTCGAACCCCGTTGACGCCGTAGGCGAGGAAGTGCACCTGATGGATGTGAAAAGGATGCAGCTCGCGCGTGGAGTTCACGATCTTCCAATGATGCAACGATCCGATTCGCACGTTCAGAATCGGGGCGGAGTCCATCGAGAATTTCTTGCCATTGATGTAGAACCCATTTTTGTCTTCGGTAAGCACCACGGTGAAATCGGGCACGGCCGCCTCCAGCCGCTCCAACTGAGGACGGGGGAATACCTGATATACCGGAGCGCCTGCCGTCGTTGGAACGCTGTGCGAAGATGAATCGGCGGGCACATGCGTTACAACATCAGCGATGACCATCGAGGGACTGGGATCGCCATCAGGACCGGTATCGATACACCGCGTGCTCAGCGTCGAGCGCGTTCCCGCCGGCGGACCAGTGACCATCGCTTCAACTCGACCGCCAGCCGCAAGCAGAATGTGGTCGAGCTTAAGCGTACGACGGGTTTGGTCATGGTAGGAGAGTGGCATGCCGTCGAGCGCGACAACTTCCAGTTGCTGCCCGCCTAGTTGAAGATCCACGTAACGATCCGGAGAGGCGTTCACGATCCGCCAGAACTGTCGCTCGCCTGGATTGATCGGAATCTGCGGTCGCATTTCGCCATTCAGGGTAAATATCCGCTCAGGCCGCTGTTCGGTGGATGTTCCACACCGCTCAGCGGGAACACCGACGACTCGCAAGAGTTCCTTGCGAGACTCGCTGCTCTCGTTTTCTATGCTGCGTTCGCGGAGGACAAGCACGCGCTCGCGCATCTGCCGCAGTTCTGGATAGTAGCGGTCAATTCCATCAATGACGATGGCTCCAGACATGCCATCGAGAGCCTGACGGGTGCTTTCGCCGTGCGGATGCGTGTGATACCAGTAGAGGCCTGGGGCGGCGTAGGCCGGTATTTCAACACGGTAATGGAGTGTCTGCCCAGGGGTGGACATCATTGTTAACACGTCGTCCTGCGGTTTTTCGGGCGAAACATGCAGGCCGTGGAAATGCAAGTTGCTGCCGTTTGCACACGGCCCAAGCGCACATTGTTCACTTGAATGGACGGGAAGATTATTTACATAGCGGACGTTGATCAGGTCACCGGGCAGAGTACGAATCGTTGGGCGGACAGCTCTGCCGGCAAAAAAGAAGGCATTGTGCCCACTCTCAGCGTCATAGGCGGCGGTCAGAATAAATGGGCCGCGCACCTCGGGAGGGTCAGCAACAACAGTGCGCTGGCCTGTGCGCTGGCCGGGAGCCGCACTGAGGAGAGCAAACGCGCTGAAAACGATATGTACGGTTCTCATGCTCATGGCTGCCGAATGGAGCCTTATTGCACCGGAACCCAATCTCTAGTCGGCTCTGTTTGAAGATGCAGTGTTGCTGTTTGTGGTCCAAGATTTTTCTCGTACACGGCGCCGCTACTCGTGAGCAGGAATGTCATGACACCTGACACCCGGTAGCCTGCCGGGTAGGCGATCGACGCCACACCGGCATGGTGTGCCCGATATTTTGTACCAGTGAGATTGTTAGTGTAGCGCAGCGGATGAGTTAGTAAGTCCGCCGCACCGCAGCCGTGATCCCGTCCTGGCTATTGCGGCACAAATTTCAAGCAACGAAATCGGGAGCGGATACTTCCAGGAGACTCATCCGCAACATCTCTTCGCGCACCAGCAGTTCTTTCCCACGGATGCAATCAATCCAAGTTGATGTCCGTGGAGAACCACTGGGCAGGCGCACAAAGGTCGATTGCGGCTTTTGGGGGAGGTGCGAAGACAACCAAGGCGCCGTTTTCCCGAAACTCGACCATCTCTCGAATGCGACCGGCCTCAATTGACGCTTTCCCATGCCGACCGCATCAGCCGCAAAACGTTCTACAAACATCTGCGACGCTTACCTTTGACCTCTATTGCTTGACGGGTCCTTGGGCAGACGCTAAGGAGCGGTCTCCAAAGCAGCGGACTCTGCACAAAAGTGGGCGATGGCTACTCCGGTAGCATAGTGAGGAAGATCCAGAGTGACGCGCCGCATTTTTCCTTGTTATGTCGATCAACGGCATCGCGTAGGGAAATGTGCGATCTCCGCCCCAAAAAGGAGATGTCCGCTAGGCAGCCTCTAACCGCATCAGTCGCTGCATCTCGGGTGTCAGCTTCACCTCAGGCTCCTCCGACCATAGACATGCGATCCAGATCAGCAGGGTCATATGATAGACCGGCTTAAGTCCTATCTCCAGAGCGGACCACGACTGGAGGTCGCCGCCCAGGAGCAGCAGCATGGTATGTGCCCACAGCTTGCCGAACATATAGAGGGCCAGCCCGTAAACCACCGCCTGGGCGTGTACGCGGAAGCGGAGACCGAAGAAAAACGTCACCACCACTAGTAGGGAAGTTGCGCCACCGACGCAGATGGAGGAGACCTGGCCGATGCGCAGCGCGACGCTGACCGGTAGATAGGGGCTTGAGGGCGTGAACCAAACGATTCCAACGATCATCGCCAGCAGCCCCACGAAGAAGCTCCAGTATCGCCGCAGCAGGTGCGTGACGCTCAATTCGAATTGCGCAAGCAGAAGGTCTGCCACCTCATAGAGCACGAGCAGACGCAACAGGGCGTCCAGTGCCTCGAAGCTCCAGTAGGTGTAGAAGTTGACCGTCGGGTATTTCTGCACGCAGAAGAGCACGATCGTCTGCGCTGCATCCTGGGCGATCAGCAGCGTGAACCAGGGAAGTTTCCGGAACCGCCGCTTGTGCAGCAGAACACAGAGTAGGCCCAGGTTCAGAATGAACCCGGTCAGCCATAGGAGGTAATCCGACACTTCCATGTTCATACGTTTGTCCTGGCTAACGCGGAGGCTGAACCGGAGTCGGGTCTACTGGGCCGCTAGGCCCCGGGCCCGGTTGCAGAATGGGTGGGAGCGGCTGCTGGGGTTGCGGGTCGGCGGGACCGGCAGCTAGGGCAATCTGCGCTACGACGATGAAGGCAGGAACCAGTAATAGGCGAACAAGGTTTTTCATGGACTCTCCGTCGAGACACTCGACCTATTCTTACATCGTCAAAAACATAGTCCCCCCACCGGAAGATTGAAATACATCCTTCGTTGTAGTTCCCCCTTAAGTGTCTGCAAACAAAGCCGGAAAACGGTGGAATCAACTGCCCTGCCGCTCCAGATGGCGCACCGGACCGGCGTCAAGCCCAGATGTACGGCGGCTTCCAGGTTGCGCGACTACTTCAACTCCGCCACACTGATTCTCTGCAAAGAGCCGGCTTCGCGAGCGATGCGTCCAAAGCCCCTTGCATCCGCCTCTTTTTGCAACTCCTGAAGACGAGCGCGCGCCGTTGAGTTGCTTCCGGAGCGCATCTCTAGCGCTGCAAGCGCCAGCCGGGCTTCAAACTCGTAGGTCACGAATCCCGATCGCCGGGATTCCGAAAGGACGCGCTCCATCATGCTCGCGGCCTGCGTCTCATCGGCCCGATCGCCCGAGGCTGCGCGCACCTGGGCCGAGGTGATGGCCACCAGCAGTTTCGCATCATGGCGATCGCTCTTGGTCAAGGCGGAATCCGCCTCCCGAATAGCGTTCCGGGCATCGCCGGATCTCCCCTCCGCCAGCAGGGCGCGAGCCAGCATTGCGTCCGCAATGGCCTCGCTGTCTGCCGCCTTCTCCTTCCTGAACTCGTCGGCTGCCTGGCGCACCTGCTTCACCGCTGGCCTGGCATTGCCTTCGTCGATGAGCAGTTCCGCCATCGCAAGCTGGCTACGGGCGGCGCTGGACCGGTCGCCGATCTCCTCGAACATGGCCAGCGCCCGCGCGTCGTACCTCCGCGCGCCGTCCACGTCTCCCTCCGCGCGAAGCGTTTTTCCCAGTCCCGCCAAATCGAAGGCCGCCTTGCTCTTGTCCCCCAGACGAAAACATGCGTCGAGTGATTCCTCCAGGTCCTTCTTCGCTTCTTGGTGATCGCCCATGGCGAGCAGCACAATTCCCAGGCCGCCTTTCGCCAGCGCCACTCCGTCTTCATGCCCTATCTCGCGATACGTGGCCAGGGATTCGTCATAACTCCGTCTCGAACCGTTCAGGTCGCCGAGCGCCATCAATACATCGCCCAGATTATCCAGATCGCTGGCAACGCCAAGCTTGTTGCCGATCTTCCGGTAAATGGACAAGCCGCCTTCGTACATCTGTTTTGCGCCGGCAGCGTCGCCTTTGTTTTCAAGCGTGATGCCCATGGTGTTGGTTGCCAGACCGACTCCTCTGCGGTCCCCGGTAGCTGCAAAGAGTCGCTTTGACGCTTCGGCCGCTTCGACTGCCTCGTCCGGTTCACCGAGGTTGTTGAAGGCCCAGCACTCATCGGCCAGTGCCTGAGCCAGCAGCAAGGATGCTCCGGTGGCCCGCGCCTTTTCGCTGGCCTTCATTGCCGAGCGGAGGTCGCGCCGGAAATCGCCCAGCGACTCTGCCGCGCGATCGTCGGCCAAATCCAGGCGAGGGTCGTCACTGAGAGGTGACGGCAATTGACGCAATGCCTCGACGGTGGCCAGCGCTTCCGTTCCTTTGCCGCCGTTCACCTCAGCGTCGGCCAGCGCGAGTCCGTAGTCCAGGCTGTCCGGAAAGAACTCGAACAGAGCACGATAGATATTGATGGCGCTGTCCCAGTGCCGGGAGATCTCGTCATAGCGTCCTTCCACCAGCAGGCGCTCCGGCCGGGGCAGGTTGGAGGATAGATTGAACGCCTCTTTCGCTTCGAGCCCGGCCCTTTCGTCGTAGCCGAGCTCCGCCCATGCAGTGGCAAGAGCAGCGTGAGACAGCGAATACTTGGGATCGATCGCAATCGCTTGTTGCAGAAGATCGCGGCCGCCCAGCGCATCAAAAACACGCAGCTTCTCCAGCCCTTCCGAATAGAGGCGGGCTGCATCGTGGTTCGCCGGGAGCGCAACCGCGACCTCGGCTGCCTCCTCGCGCGTCACGCCCTGGATTCCCAACCCCGCCCGCAGCCGCTCTCCCGCTCGCGACACCAGGTTGAAGAGGTGCGACTCAGTGCCGGTCTCCGAAACCGCGGTCACGGTCTCGCCCGTACGCGTATCCTGCAGCCGGAGATCGAGACGAATCTGGCCCTCCGAGCCGCTGCCGATTACGGCATAGGCGCCCACCACCACATAATCCGTGTTGAGATCTCTGCCGATCCTGCCCAGGCCGCTTTTCTCCAGGCTGTCGATTTCGGGCAGCGGCAGCTCACTCTCCATGCGCGCCACATCTTCCGTGGAAACCGTGCGCAGTTGATCTCCGGACGAAAGATCGGTGGTCAGCCAATCCGAGAGTGCCGTGGATAGCCACGCTTCCTCCGCTCTGCCGGAGAGGTTCTTGAAACCGAGGACGGCGACCGAGCGGCGCGGGGTGATGGAACCGGGCGTGTTGAATTCGGGCGCGTTGCCTCGCGCCGTACGCAGATGCGGGTAAACGAGCGCTCCTGAGCACGCCAGAATGATGGCCACCAACGCGATAGCCCACCGTGCCTGTGGCCGGAGCGGGCGGTTCGAAAGCACTTCATGCAGGGGTGCCGAAGCTTCATGCCCCGGCCCCGTCCCGGATGGCGCCATTCCGGATGGCATCGCTTCGGATGGAACCACGATCGATGGAACCCCGACCGATGGAACCCCGATCGATGGAACCCCGACCGATGGAATGCTGACCGGTGGAACCAGAGCCAGCGAGCCCCCATGCGTCGGCGCTGCCGCAGTATCGGCCGGCCAGCTCACAGGAGCAATGAAGCGGTATCCCTTGCGGTGCAGCGTCTCGATGAAACGCGGATTGTCCGCGCAATCGCCCAGGGCGGAGCGAAGCTTGGTCATCGCCTTGTTCAGGTTGTGATCGAAATCTACGAAGGTATCGGCCGTCCAGAGTCTGCGGCGAACCTCCTCCCGGCTCACCAGTTCACCGGGCCGCTCCAGCAGGATCAGCAGAATTTGAAATGGCTGATCCTGAAGCCGGATGCGTGTCCCATGTTTACGCAACTCGCACGCTTGCATATCCACTTCAAAGACACCGAAGCGCAGCATTCGGACGGGTCTGGCGGTAGCTTCCATATGGCAGGCGTCTGTCGTGGCAGGCCGGGACGAAGAGAGCCGAAGTGTAGCATCCACCTCTGCGGTTATCAAGCAACGCACCGCTCTCCGGTATGGGTCGGGCCGCCGGGGACGACCTCCATCAAGCGGCCTAGCTTCAATAACATAGCCGGGAGCATCAGGATGACCTTCGATCCGGTGTTCGAGCCCGGTGACGCGTTATGATGACGCGCTCTGGCCAGCCGAGCGCGTTGTGGCGGTTCCGCTGAAGAGCGCTCCATATTCGCCAAAGGAGAAGGAGGCGCTTACTGCTGGCTGGTTCGCGACTGCAGTTCGGGCGTAGCGTCCGCGACGGAGCAACTACCGGCACGAGAGGGCATCACCATCCCAGAAGACGTATGCTGTTCTACTGAAAAACGGAAATCACGAGCCGTTCATCCCGGTTACTGAGGTCCGCGGTTTTACCGCCGAGAACTGTTACAAACTCTCACCTTCTTCATCCTGCTGGACGGCGCGAATCCGCTCCGTGCCGAGGGCCTTTTCGAGATGGCGACAGAGCGATGTAAGTACCTTGAAATCAGTTGAATAGCTGGCGACATATGGATGACATCCGGGTGCATTGACACGGGAGTGTCAGGTGGCAAATGCTCTTCGTCGGGAATGGAGTCAGGCCGTGTGTTCGATGGAGGTTGGCCGTATCCGAATGGTAACCGAGGTGCACACCTATTGGCCTCGAGTCGAATAAGGAGCCGCAAATGACAAGCACTCTGTGGAGCTTCCGGCGTATCGCCCATCCAACCAGCCTGTTCGCTCTTCCGCTGGCCTGCCTGGCTGCCATTCTTCTGTTGTCTACTCCGCTCCGGCTGCACGCTCAGGCTTTGAGCGGAATCCTCGGCACCGTCACCGACTCGAGCGGCGCCGTGATCCCCGGTGCGACGGTCACGGTGACCAACGACGCGACCAAGGTGGCGCGCACAACTTCTACCACTTCGGCCGGGACATACCGGATCACCGATCTCCTGCCCGGCACATACACGGTGAAAATCGAAAAGTCAGGCTTCGCGGCTTCGGTGCGGAACAGCGTCTACATCGATGTGGGCACCATCGGAACGGCAAACGCTTCGCTCAATCCAGGAGGCGCCAGCCAGGTCGTCGAAGTAACCTCTCCAGCAATTTCTCTGGAAACCGCGCAACCGGAGCTGGGCACGACGATCGAAAACAAGATGGTGCAGGAACTGCCGGAGGAGTTGGGGAATCAGGGTGGCGTTGGACCCCGCGGCCGGCAGATCGATGCGTTTCTGTTTCTCGCGCCGGGTACTCAGGGAGGCGCCTTCAGCCACCGGATCAACGGCGGGGTGGATTTTCAGAACGAGGTGCTCTTCAACGGAGTGCCCGCCGTGCAATCGGAGACCCAGGGCTTCCAGTCCAACATCAACCCGCCCTTTGAGCTGGTGGATCAGTTCAAGGTGCTTACGAATGTGTTCTCCGCGCAATACGGGCTGGCCCAGGGTGTGGCGCAGTACCAGTTCGCTTCCGGCACGAACGCGCTCCATGCCGACGCATTTGATGTCCTGCGCAATGACTACTTCGACGCCAAGGGCGCCAACCCGCCGCTCAATCCAGTGACCAACAAGCCGGTCACGCCCGTTGATAAAGAGAACAATTGGGGCTTCTCCGTCGGCGGTCCGGTGGTGCTGCCCAAGATCTACGACGGCAGGAACAAGACATTCTTTTACGCCAGCGCCGAATGGTATCACTTCAACCAGGCCATCACCGGGAACATGACGGTTCCCACCGTGGCCATGAAGGCTGGCGACTTCAGCGCCTTCCCCCAGCCCATTTTTGTTCCCACTGGACCATTGCCCGCGGGATGTGTGCCGGGCGCGGCTCCGGGACAGCAATTTCCCGGCAATGTGATTCCCCAGAGCTGCATCAGCACCATCGCCAAAGCCGTCATACCCATGATTCCCGATCCGGGGGCAAGCGGATTTACCAACAATCTGAAATCGCAGGTGAACGCCGCGCAAACCCGTCAGACTTCGTGGGGATTCAACATCGACCACAGCCTCACTGCAACCCAATCGCTCCATGGAAGCTTCTGGCGAGACAACTACAACACACCCGCGTACGACGGGCCCAAGTACAAGTCGAGTTCTTCCTACTTCAACAATGGGCTGTCCGGGCTGAAGAACGAACCGCGACTGGGGACGGGCATCTTCCTGACCTACTCCAACACCATCTCTCCTAATCTGGTGGTGACTGCCGGCGCGGGCTGGATGGGCGAGATCAACAATGAGCTCAACGCCCACCTCGGCGTGAGCTTTCCCGCCGTTCAGGGCAGCAGGATCCTTCCTACCATCAACTTCAACGGCTTTGATACTCCCACGCCGTATGGAGTGAATTCGGGGGGCGAAACCAATTCAACCACCCGCAAGCTGGGACTGCGCTTCCAGAACAACTGGATGTACAACCATGGCCGCCACACCATGAACTTCGGCTTTGAAATCCGCCGCTCCTACCAGGATGACAATGAGTGCCAGCAATGCGGCGGTCAGTTCACCTTCAACGGCATCACTACCAGCAACGGCAACACCAATACCGGCGATCCGCTGAACGAGAACAACACCGGCAGTCCGTTCGCGAGCTTCTTATTGGGCACCGTGGACGATGCCAGCCGTCAGTTTGCCGCGGAAAACAAGCTGCGCAATATCTATGTCGCCCCGTATTTCCAGGATGACATCAAGGTGACTCCCAAGTTGACCGTGAATGCCGGGTTGCGGTGGGACATCGCGCGTCCGTTCGTGAACGCCACTCCGAACAACATCGTGTTCTTCAATCCCGCAGCAGCCGATACTCTGGCGGTGAGCCCTGCCTCGGGGCAGCCGTTGCCGGGAGGCACAAGCCTGCTGGGCACCTGCCCCGCATGCGTCGGCTATAACCGGGCAAGCATTCACTGGCGCGAGTTCAGCCCCCGCATCGGGTTTGCATACCAGGTGAATAGCAAGACCGTCGTCCTCGGGGGATACTCCCTGAACCATCTCGACGGAGGAGCCTTTGAGTATGGAAACAACAAGGTCGCCGTCAACTACGGAAACCAGTTGAGCGGTACCTACAATGTGTCTTCGAGCGGAAACACCGTGCCCGCCGGTGGCAATTGGGACACGACCAATATCCCCGTCCCGCCCCCTACACCTTTCACGCCCGGCCTGGCGAATGGCTTCAGCATCCTCTATCAGTTCTCCAAGAACGCCGGAGGCTTGCCTTATATCTCGAACTACAACGTCGGTATCGAGCGCGAACTGCCGGGCAATGTGCTTCTCTCAGCGTCCTATGTAGGCAATCGCGTCCTGCACATTCCGTCGTTGCTCAACAATCCGGACCAGCTCAACCCGTCCATCCTCAACCAGCTCTGCCCCAACAATGCGCCAAACTGTGTGCTCGCCCAGCCGTTTACTGCCCCGGCGGCACAGGCGGTGCTGCAGCAGATGAAGTACGGCTCCTCTGGGGGAGTGTTTACCCCGTATGTCAATTTCGGCAATGACTTCCCGAGTGCGACTCTGGCGCAGGCGCTGCGCCCGTATCCACAATACAATTCTGTCTACAACAACTTCGAGAATGCAGGGTTCGCGACCTACAACGCCCTTCAGGTACAGGCGCAGAAGCGATTCACAAATGGCCTCACCTACCTGGTCTCCTATACGCTTTCCAGGACCTGGTCCAACACTGATTCGGGTTTTGGGTCTTTTAATGGGGGCGCGCTCAACACCTATAACCAGAAGTCGGAATACCAGGTCGCCAGCAACGACCAGACCCACGTCGTATCCATAAGCGGGGTTTACGAGCTGCCGATTGGACCGGGCAAACCGCTCCTGAGCAGCACCAGCACCGCCAACCGGCTGCTTGCTGGAGGATGGCAGCTCAGCGGCATCCTCAGCTATGCAAGCGGACAGCCCTTCGGGATCAGCGCCGGTGGCTGCCCGTTGCAGAGCACCAACTACACTTGCAATCGCGCCAATCTGGTGGCGGGCCAGCCGCTCAGTGTCAATTGGAACAATTACTATCGCGGATTGCCGGTATTCAACCTGAAGGCCTTCTCGGATCCTGGATTGTGGGGTGTGGGTACTTCGCCCCGCAACCTCGGCACTCTGCGCAATCCGTTTGCCTCAGGCGAAAATATAGCGGTGGCAAAGCACCTCAAGATCACCGAGCGACTCGATGCCGAAGTGCGGATGGAGTACTACAACATTCTCAATCGCATGCAGGTATGTGGCGGTCCCAACGCAGGGGTCAACTCTACTGACAACAATGTCAGTGACGGAAACTTCGGCCTGGATTCGCCGGGCGGCCCATGTCAGGGCAATACTCCGCGGCAAGGACAAGTCACCTTCAAGCTCAGGTTCTGAGGCGATCGCCTGCGGCGGCAGCGGTAGCGCTCAGTGTGCGCTTTCCTTTGCCTTGATCACTTCTTCAGCACGAGCTGCAGTTGACTGCTGCGCTGTCTCTTCCAGCTTGCTGAAAATCTGCATCTCCGCTTGCGCTCTCTGAGCATTCCCGGTTGAGCGATATGCCTGCGCCAGGAAAAAATGAGCGTTGGGTGCCTCTGGGCTGGCGTGCTCGGCCGCCTGTAACTCGCTGAGTGCCTCTTCATTGCGGTGCAGATCCAGGAGTGCCCGGCCCCGGTCCACGCGAGCCTGCACCAGGTCAGGACAGGTCGCGAGCGCCTGGTCCATCTCTCGCAGCCCGTCTTCAGGCTCTTTCTGCTGCACGATGAGAATGCTTCCGATCTGCGCGCGTGCCCGGCAATTCGCGGGATCGTTCACCAGTTCGGCGCGAAACTGCTCCATCGCCGCATCCCATTGCGACAGGTCCCAATAGACGTTCCCCAGCTTGTAATGCGTGCCCGGCTCCTGCGGGGACATCTCCACCGCCTTCTTGTATTCGACCAGCGCGCCATCGTAGTTCTTCATGTCTTCCATCATCTCGCCCGAAATCTCATGCACCATGGCGGAGTTGGGATCGATGGCGTTCATCTTCGCCAACGCCTGCTCGGATAGCTGCATGTACACCTTGCCCAGCAGGTACCACACCTCCTGATCGCCGGGCCGCCGCTGGGCGAGCAGACGTAGACGTCCGGCTGCAGCTTCAGGCTCGTTCAGCGCGATTAAGTCCCTGGCCAGCAACAGTTGCGCATTGTTGTCCGCGGGATTGGCCCTGAGCGCCGCTTCGAGCGGAGCACGCGCATCCGCGTAATTCCCCATCTGATAGAGAGCCATGCCCAGAAGCGCCGAGGCGGAGGACATCCCAGGCGCGATCTTCAGCCCCTTCCTTAGGACGTCCGCGGCTTGCGGATACTCGCGCTGCTTGATGTACAGCATGCCGAGGTTGTTATAGGCGGGCGCCAGGTCCGGAGAGATCTTCAGCAATTCGTTATATTTCGCAATGGCCGTCGCTTCATCTCCACCCGACTGTGCGGCCTTCGCTTCGCTATAGAGCGTTGCCACGCGAGGATCATCCGCCGTGGAGGCGGACTGCGCCACTCCGCTCCCGATGGCGAACAAGATGAACAGCAAGGCGAGCGAGACGCGCATAAGTGGCCCGATTTTACACCTGCCCCACATGCTGCATTGCACCGTGACCGCGGCAAACATCCTCGTCCAGATCGGATTCCCGATCGGACCGTGACGGCTGGAGATCCGGCGGGCCCTCTGGGGTCAGCGGACGCCGAGAATGCTCAGGGACTCTCGAATAGCTCCATCGTATTGGGCTTGACCCACTGGCGAATATCTACATCTGAAAGCTCGCGAGGATGAAAAAGGCTGACCACCAGCGCGATGATCGCTGATGTACTCTAGGTGACGTTCAGCCTTGCTGCTCGCCGAGGAGCTGTGGTACATTCCTCGCACTCTTTTCAGTGCACCACCTTCCCCCGTGAGCAACTGGGCCCCGCATAGCCTCAGGAACATGAATGCGCAAATTGCTTCCGGCCATCGGCTGTGTTGCTGTTCTCAGCGCCGCCTGCATTGCCGGTGTGGAGACTCAAGCCTGCGCCCAACAAAGTGCGGTGGCCGGCGAAGCTTCCGTGACACCTGTATTGACAGTGGATGAGGCTGTGACAGCGGCTCTTGCGAATAATCGGAATGTGAAGACCGCGTCGTTGAATCTTGACGCCACGCGCGAACAATTTCTCGCCGCGAAAACCAAGCGCCTGCCTGCTTTCAGCACCTACGTCTTCGGCGCCGAGCTTTTGACGGATGTCAGTTTCGTCATCAAGAAAGGGCAACTCGGGACGTTTGACGCCACCGGCCCCATTCCCAAACAAGATGTCAATCTGGGCAACTCCTCCAAGTCGCCGACCGCCTATGTGGTTGGTCAGGCCTCGCAGCCGCTGCTCACCCTCTATAAGGTCAACCTCAATCTTCGCGGGCAGGATCTGCTGGTAAAGCAGGCAGCGCAACAGGTGGCGAGCGCACGCCAGACCATCTCTGCCAGCGTGCACCAGGCTTACTACGGAGTAGTGCAGGCGGAGCAGGCGGTCGAGGCCACCCAGGCCAGCATTCAGCAATATCAGGAACTGGACCGTATTACATCGCAGTATGTCTCGGAAAAGACGGCACTGAAGTCGGAGAGTCTTCAGGTAAAGGCCAAGCTGGCCCAGCAACAGTTGTCACTGCTGCAGTTACAAGACAAGCTGAAGAGCGGCGAAGAGACCCTGAACGAGTTGCTGGGGCGGGATATCAATACGCAATTCCGCACCGCGCCCGTGACCGAGCCATCGCCCGAAGAAGGCGACCTGCAGGCCGCCCAGGCCAAGGCGTTGCTGATTCATCCGCAGGTCAAGGAGGCCGGTCTGACCGTGGAGCAGGCGGAGATCCAAAGGCGTCTGGCCAAGGCGCAATACATCCCGGACCTGAATCTTTCGTTCCGCTATATCTCGCCCTTCGGAGTTAATTTTCTACCCCAGAACATCGCCGCTGCCGGATTTGAATTCTCCTGGGATCCTTTCGATTGGGGGGCCCGCGGACACCAGCTCACTCAGAAAACCCTGGTGCTTGAGCAAAGCAAGCAGCAGTTGGCGGAGACCAGGGCGCAGATCCTCGTCAACCTGGATACCCAGTTCCGCTCGCTGGCGGAAGCGCGCCTGGCCGTGTCCGTGGCTATGGCCAACCGGGAGGCGACGCACGAAAAATTGCGCGAGACGACTGCGCAATATGGGCAGAAGACCGCCCTGCTGCGCGACGTGCTGCAACAGCAGGCCGATGCGGAGAACGCCGATGCGCAGTACAACCAGGCGATTGCCTCCTTCTGGACGGCAAAGGCCAACTTCCGGAAGGCCATCGGTGAGGAGTGAACGGCATGCCTAAACCAGGCCGAGTCCTCTGCCTTGCCGCCGCACTTGTCACCGTGCTGGCCGCGTGCGATGGATGCAAGCAGGCGGTCTCGGACCAGCGTCTGCTCACGCCGGTGCGTACCAGCGAGGTGCGACTGCTCGATACGGGAACGGCCAACACCTATTCGGCCAACATTCAGCCCTATGCGCAGGTCGATCTCGCCTTCAAATCGAGCGGCTACATCGTGAGCATCCGCCAGGTGCGCGGCGCGGATGGACATATCCGCAACGTGGACATCGGCGATCGAGCGATAAAGGGCACAGTGCTTGCGACCGTACAGGAGGATGAGTTCAAGGAGAAGCTCTCCCAGGCCAAGGCACAACTCGCCCGGGCGCAGTCCGACTATGACCGCGCGAACCTGGCATTCGGTCGCACCTCTGCATTGTTCAAGGCCGACGCCGTGACCAAGCCGGACTATGACAATGCAAACGCCCAATTACAGAGCACACAGGCATCCATCGACAGTGCGAAGGCCAGCGTCACGGAAGCCACGATTGCACTGGGCTACTGCCAGCTTCGTGTGCCCTTTGATTCGTGGGTGCTGAAGCGCAGTGTCGATGTGGGCTCGCTCGTCGGCCCGGCAACCAATGGCTTTTCCCTGGCGGACACACGGTCCGTAAAGGCGGTCTTCGGTGTACCGGACACCATGATCGCCCGTATCAAGCTGGGCAGCCACCAGACCGTAACGACCGATGCCGTACCGGGAAGATTCCAAGGCCGTGTCACCGCGATCTCGCCGGCCGCGGATCCCAAGAGCCGCGTCTACTCGGTCGAGGTCACGCTGCCCAACGCGAACAACCGTCTGAAGTCGGGCATGATCGCTTCCATCGCGATCGGCGGGCCCGCATCGCAAAAGCGCATGCCCGTGGTCCCGCTGAGCGCAGTGGTACGCAGCCCCGATGACCCCAAGGGCTTTGCCGTGTTTGTCGTTGAGAGCTCGGAGAAGTCGGGCAGTTCGGAGAGTCTCGCGGATGTCGTCAAAGTCCGCACCCAGGATGTCAGCCTTGGCGACGCCTACGGAAACGTCATCGCCGTTCTCAACGGTCTGGGACCGGGGGAGCGGGTGGTGACTTCGGGCGCCACCATGATCAGAAATGGAGACCAGGTCCGTGTCATCCCGTGACGTCAGCAGATAGATAACGTCAGCGACACACGGCCCTCGAACAGCGCGATGGCTCATCACCACAAGTCGGATGCGGAGATCATTCAGTCGACGCACAACACCGCGCGCTTCTTTACGGAGCACCGGCAAGTCGCGCTGGTCCTGCTGATCGCAACGCTCATCTGGGGGTTCTACGGCTATCTCAGCATGCCCAAGCGGAAGGACCCGAATATTCCGGTGCGCGTGGCGGCCGCGCAGTGCCGCTGGCCCGGAGCTACCGCACAGCAGGTAGAGCAGCTCGTGACCCGGCCCATCGAGCAGGCGGTGGCCGGCAACTCGACCATCAAGCCTCCCAGTCCGTCGGACTATGGCATTCGTTCGCTCAGCTTCGCCGGGCTCTCTGTCGTCTACATCCAATTGGACGACAGCGTCAGCGACAAGAAGAAGCAGTTCAGCGACATCAATCTCAAGTTGAACCAGCTCAATGCGCAGCTACCGCAGGGAGCCGGCCCCATCCAGTTCAACAGCGACTTCGGCGATACAGCGGCGATGATGCTGACTGTGGCGAGCCCCAAAGCGTCAGCAACGGACATTGCGCTCCGCGCGCTCTCCATTCAGAAGGCCATCGAGCGAACCCGTTCCGCGGAATCAAACACGGCGCCCCAGCCTCGCGTCAGCGTGGTCTTCTGCTTTCCACTTTCCGTGGCGGTGGACATGGTGCGCCAGTCCTTTCAGCTCATTGCCCATGTTGGCGAGCAGAGCAAGACCTTCCGGGATGCGCACCTTTTTGAGGGGCCGGGCTTCATCGGCCTCGACATGTCCACTGCTCTGGGCGACCAGGCGCTCCGTGCCTTCGCCGATCGATTCATCCAGGAGCGACTCCATCAATCGGAGATTCATCCCGACGCATGGCAGCCCGCGTTCATCCGCAATCCAGCCAACACCGAGGCCCGGCTGGCCGAAGTTGCCGGGGAAAAATATTCGTATCGCGATCTGGATGACTACACGGATCTGATCCAGCGCAGTCTCCAGGGCGTGCCCCAGGTGTCCAGGGTCGATCGCTCCGGCGTGCTTCCCGAGCAGATCTTCCTGCTCTACTCGCAACAGCGACTGGCACAGTACGGGTACGACCCGTCGAAGTTGAAGGACATCCTCTCAGCGCAGAACATCACGCTCCCCGCCGGTACACTCGAAGTCGGACCGAAGAACGTGCTCATCAGCCCCTCCGGATTATTCCCCGATGCCCAGGCGATCGGCAACGTCATCATCGGCGCATCCTCATCGAACAGTCCGGTCTATCTACGGGATCTGGTGGATATCTCCCGCGGCTACCAGAGTCCGCCGACCTATCTGAATTACCTCACCTGGCGTGACGCCGAAGGGCGCTGGAATCGCAGCCGCGCGGTCACCGTCTCGGCGAACATGCGCGATGGCGAGCAGATCGATGCCTTCGGCAGGAACATCGATGCGAAGCTCGCGGCCATCCGCGCCTATCTACCCGACGACTTGCGCATCGTTCGTACTTCGGACCAGCCGATCCAGGTGAAGGAAAACGTCAGCCTCTTCATGGACGCGCTCTACGAGGCGATCGGACTCGTAGTTCTGGTCTCGCTGGTCGGCTTCTGGGAGTGGCGGTCTGCGCTGCTCATGGCGAGTGCCATCCCCATCACGCTGGCCATGATCTTCGGCATGATGTACCTGCTGCACATCGATATTCAGCAGGTGTCGGTCGCCTCTCTGATCATCGCGCTGGGCCTGCTGGTCGATGACCCGGTGGTGGCAGGCGACGCGATCAAGCACAGCCTGGCGGATGGTCAGCCGCGCATCATTGCCCCGTGGCTTGGTCCCACCAAACTAGCCACGGCCATCATGTACGCGACCATCACCAATATCGTGGCGTACCTGCCATTCCTTCTCATCCCGGGAACCACGGGCGAGTTCATCTACAGTCTGCCGATCGTGATGGCGTGCGCGCTGGTCGCCTCGCGCATCGTCTCCATGACCTTCATTCCGCTGCTCGGCTACTACATCCTCCGGCCGAATAAGAAGCCGGAGAAGTCCATTGAGGTGCTTCGCACCACCGGGTTCACCGGGAGATACACGTCGGTCGCGAAGTTCGCCATCGAGCATCGCTGGATCGTCGCCGTAGGATCGCTTGGATTCCTGCTCCTCGGTGCGGTTCTTTTCAGGAGCCTCAAGACCTCCTTCTTCCCGGACGACGTGCAGTACTGGTCCTACATCGACGTGTGGCTGCCCAACGACGTCAACTTGCAGACGACAAATCAGGCTGCGCGCCAGGTAGAGCAGATCGTGCGCGACCAGGCCGTAGAGTATGGGCGGCGTCATCCGGATGGGCACGGCCAGCCATCACATATCTTGAAGTACGTCACTTCCTTTGTCGGCGGAGGCGGTCCGCGTTTCTGGTTCTCACTTTCTCCGCAAGCCAAGCAGCTCAACTATGCGCAGGTGATCGTCGAGTTGGATGACAAGGAGCTGACGCCTCGATTTATCCAACAAGTGCAGCCGGTACTCTCTGCGTCGTTACCCGGCGTCCGCGCGGACTTCCGCCAGTTGCAGACCAATCCGCTCGACTTTCCGGTGGATATCCGTATCGCCAGCCTGGCGGATGTAGGGTCGGCCGGCAGCGCCGCCGACCTGGTGCAACTGCGGCGGCTCACCAATCAGGTGGAAGACATTCTTCGCTCCACCCCCGCGTCGGCGCGCATTCGCAGCGAATGGCAGCAGGAGAGTGCGCAGGTGACCCTGAAGATCGATCCGGACCGGGCCAATCTCGCCGGCATCACCAATAGCGACGTAGCCTCCTCCGCCACCGGCGCGATCAATGGAACCGGCGTCACGACCCTGCAGGAGGGCTACCGCACCATCCCCGTAGTCGCGCGCCTCAGGATGGATGAGCGGGCGCAACTCTCCGATATTCAAGATCTCTACGTCTACTCCTCCCAGAGCTCGCAAAAGATCCCGCTCGCGGAGATATCGCAGATCCAGAACAGCATGGAGACGCAGAGGATCGTTCGACTCGATCACTTCCGTTCGGTCTCCATCCGCTGTTTTGCCGCGCCCGGCTATCTGCCGTCGGACATCATGAAAGCCGCGATGCCGCGACTGCAGGCATTCCAGCGCTCGCTGCCGCCTGGATACGGCATGAGGATTGGCGGCGAGTATGACAAGCAGAAGACCAGCTTCAAGCAACTCTCGGTAGTGCTGGCCATCTCCGTTGCGGCTATCTTCCTGGCGCTGCTCTTCCAGTTCAACAGCGCGGTCAAGCCGCTGCTGGTCTTTGCGGCGGTGCCCTACGGCATCGTCGGCGCCATTGCCGCGCTGTGGATCATGGGAACGCCGTTCGGCTTCATGGCCTTCCTCGGCATCGCCAGTCTGGTGGGCGTGATCGTCAGCCATGTCATCGTGCTGTTCGATTTCATCGAGGAGATGCACGCGAAGGGAGAGCCCTTTGAAGAAGCAGTGATCGATGCCGGCATCATGCGCCTGCGTCCCGTGCTGATCACGGTGAGCGCCACCGTGCTGGCGTTATTCCCGCTGGCCGCGCATGGCGGCCCTTTGTGGCAGCCGCTGTGCTACGCGCAGATCGGCGGTCTCACGGTAGCGACGTTTGTCACGTTGCTGATGGTCCCGGTGCTCTATTCGATCTTCGTTCTCGATCTCAAGGTGCTCAGTTGGAATAGTCCGGAGGAGTCGCCAACAGCGAGCGATGCCGGACTAGCGGTCTCAGGTTCTCGGGCCCCGTCGTAGATAGACAAGTTCTCCAAATCACGGCAATCCATTGCCCTATCAGGAGTCAGCAATGAAAACGCTACGAACGCTCCAGTTGTTGCGGTGGAGCATCCCCGTTCTTTCCTTCGCATGCGTACCCTTTGTGGTTGCGCAGAACCCCATGGCGCACGTCGACATCAAGGTAGTCAAGAGCTACGACAAGGGGACACCGCTACCCAAACCAGAACGCGTGCTGGTGTATGACTTCACGGTTGCGCCCGGAGCGGTCAAGACCGACCCCAGACCGGGCGTGCGGCAGCGTATTCACAACGCCGGCAGTTCGGACGATGCGGCTACGCAGGCAGCGAAGCAGGTCCAGGATCAAATCACCAGCGATCTGGTCAAGGGGCTGCAGAAGCACCTGAAGTCCTCTGGCATCGTGGTCGAGAAGGCTACCGCTGACACCCAGGTTTCACCCAACACACTAACGGTCCGCGGCGAGATCTCCAAGCTGGACCAGGGCAAACACATCAAGCGCGAAGTGGTCGGCTTTGGCCGGGGCGCAAGCGACGTGAAGACGGACTGCACCATCTCGCTGCAAACGCCCGCGGAGACGGTTCTCCTCTCAGAGTTGACCACCAATGCCCAGAGTGGGAAGAAACCGGGGGCCGCGGCCACCATGGGCGCTGGCGCGGCGCCGGATGTAGCCGCCGCTACCACCGGTGTCACTGCACATAAGAGCACCGCGCAGGGAGACTCCTCGCGCACCGGCTCAGCTTTGGCAAAGCGCGTCGCCGACATTATGAAGACGCAGGGATGGGTCCAGGCGACCGCCCCAGGCAATACCACGGCAGATGGCCAGCAAACGCCTTCCGCAAACGCACCCCAGCAATAGACGCTGCACCTTCAAGGAGAGAGATATGAACTTCGCTTCCAGTATGTCTGCGCGCAGGCTCATGCGTCCCGCGCTTCTGAGCGTCCTGCTTCTCGGTGTGGCCGCGGGAGATACGCTTTGGTCCCAAATGGGACAGGGCGGAGAGCTGCAACAGAAGCTTGCATCGGTGAAAGCATCCACCGCGGCGAACCAGCAGAGACTGCATCAATACACCTGGACCGAGACCATGCAGCTTACCCTGAACGGCGAGGCCAAGCCTCCGAAGGAATCCACTTGCTCCTATGGACCTGACGGTAAGGTGCAGAAGATTCCGGTAGGTGCACCTGTAGACACGGCATCCACCAGCGGCGGCGGCCGTCGCGGAGGAGCACTGCGGCAGAGGATCGTCGAAAAGAAAACCGGCGAGATGAAGGACTACATGAAGCAGGTCCAGGGAGTCATCGCTCTCTATGTGCCCCCGAATCCGGAGAAGATGCAGGCCGCTTTTCAGGCGAAGAAGGTATCTTTCAGCCGGACCGCTGGCAGCATCGTCGATCTGGTCTTCAAGGATTACGCTCTGCCGGGAGATAGCATGACCATTGGCTTCGATACCACGGCTAAGAAGATTCGCACCTTGAACGTTCAGTCCTATCTCGACTCTCCGCAGGATGGCGTCACGTTGGCGGTGCAGTTCGCCAGCTTGCCCGATGGCACGAACTACGCCCAGCGAACCACTCTCGGCGCGCAGGCCAAGAAGCTTACCGTAGTGAGCACGAACTCGAACTATCGCAAGATAGGCATGTAGATTCGCTGCCGTGCTGTTAGTCCATGGAAATTGCAGCTCCATATAACTGGAAGGCCGGGGGAGAAACTACCGATGAAGACGACGATGAAAGTATGGATGTTCTTTACTCTTGTACTGCTCATAGCCCCTGCTATGCAGGCGCAGAAGGTGAATGTGGATTGGGATCACAACGTCCAGAATTTTTCTGCATTCAAAACTTACTCCTGGGTGAAGCCCGTCCGCACCACCTCCAATCCTTTGATGGACCAGCGGATCGTCACAGCCATCGAAGGCCAACTCGCAGCCAAAGGGTTGCAGAAGGTCGACAGTGCGGCGGATGTGCTGGTTACCTACCATCCCGGCGTTCAGCAGGAACGGACCGCCACCGCGATGGGAATGGGTGGTTGGCGGAGGAGCGGCGGCATGACCACCGTCAATCAGAACACCTCCAAGATTGGAACATTGGTGGTCGATATGAGCGATGCGAAGACCAAACAGCTCATCTGGCGCGCCTCGGCCAGCGATACGCTCTCCGACAAACCCGATAAGAATAGCCAGAAGATAGAAAAGGCGGTCACTAAGATGTTCAAGAAGTACCCGCCTCCAGCAAAGTAGAAGAACTAGCTTCGACGCGGACACACGTAGCCGGTTCCGCACCGACAGGGCCGGCTCGCGACAATTTGCAATGGCCACATCCGATGCTTGGGGATTTCATGATGAAACAGTGCGGGAAAAACGACGGTCGTCCACGCCTCACGGCATGTTTGGCCGGGCTGTCCCTTGCATCTTGCATGCTCTTGCCGGGCGCGTATGCAGGGGCACAGCAGACCGCAGGGGCACAGCAGACTACCGATCCGTTGCACCAACTGAGCAGCTCCTTCGAGTCTCTCGCCAACCGCATCTCTCCTGCCGTCGTCGAGATCTTCGTGAGCGGATACGGCGCGGCGGACCCGGAGAATCACGACCCCGGCGCGCCCATTGGGCGTCAGAGCAGTCTCGGCTCCGGCGTGATCGTCGATCCGAACGGCTACATCGTCACCAACTTCCACGTGATCGAGGGAGCGCAGCGGGTCAACGTCCTGATCACTCCCTCCATCGGAAGCCAGCCGCAGGCGCCGGCGGCCTTGCGGGCACGGGGGCGCATGCTTCCGGCGAAGATCGTTGGCGGCAGCAAGACGGCCGATCTGGCCGTGCTCAAGATCGACGCGGCCGGGCTCCCGACCATCCCCTTCGCCCGCTATCAGAAGCTTCGCCAGGGCCAGCTTGTGCTCGCGTTCGGCAACCCGGAAGGCCTGCAAAACAGCATGTCGATGGGCCTGGTCAGTTCCGTGCTCCGCCAAGCCGATCCGGAAAGCCCCATGGTCTTCATCCAGACGGACGCGGCCATCAACCCCGGCAACAGCGGCGGCCCACTCGTCGATGTCGATGGCAACCTGGTCGGTATCAACACCTCGATCCTCACTCAGTCCGGCGGGAATGAGGGCATCGGCTTCGCTATTCCCAGCGGCATCGTACGCTTCGCGTATGAGCAGATCCGCCAGCATGGACATGTGCAAAGCGGAGAGATCGGCGCGGACGTGCAGCCCATCACGCGGGAACTCGCGGCGGCGCTGGCGCTCCCCACCGACAGCGGCGTCATTGTGTCGAACGTCTACGCAGGCAGCCCTGCCGATCAGGCAGGACTGAAGGTCGCCGACCTGATCCAGACGGTCGATGGCAACCAGATCGACAGCGTGCCGACCTTCGTCATGAGCGTCTTTCTACGCAGAGCCGGCGATCAGGTGCGCGTGGGCGTTCTGCGCGGCAAAGAGAAGCTCAACTTCACCGTTGCAGTCATCGAAAGGAAGCAGGGCGGCGAGAGCGTGGCTGACTTCGCCGATCCCGACAAGGGTTTGGTCGCCGACCTTGGGATTATCGGGGCTGATCTCACGCCGGAGGTAGCCGCTCTTCTGCCGCAGCCGCGGGTCGACTCCGGAGTGGTGGTTGCGGCCACCACCTCCGACCATCGCGCCGACGAGGTTGGTCTCCAGTTCGGCGATATCATTCACGCGCTGAATACCGCCTCAGTGACCAACCTCAGCGGCTTGCGCTCAGCGCTGCATACGCTCAAGCCCGGCGATCCGGCCGCCCTCCAGGTGGAACGAAACGGACGCCTGATGTTCGTGACCTTCGAGGTGGAGTAAGGTCCTATATCTCATCCTGAGCGCAGTGCGAAGTCGAAGGATCTGCGGTTGCTTTTCGCTCTATATCGATCGGTAAGATCCTCTACTGCTTCGTCTCCAGCGGATGCTGCGCGTCCTGGTAAAAGCGGTTCTGCAACTCAAGGCTGGTATGGTCCGCCTTGATGGCGCGCACCGCGCCGGCGATCCCGGCCTCCCACGCCGTCATGTCGGCCTCGCCCAGCTTCAGGTTGGACGCGCTGGCATCGCCGGCGTAGTGGTTGGGGAAGCGGGCATACCACCAGATGCCAGTGTAGACGTCTTCGGGTAGATTCAGCCGCTTCTGGTCTGCGCCGGACTCCTGCGGCACTCGATCCATGTGGACCAGATCCGGACGCGAGACCATGGTGTGGGATGTCTCGGATTCTCCGGCATGCATGTCCACCTTGGAGTGGAGCGCGGGGCGGCCGGGTTCATCCGCATGCCAGCGGTAGACGTAGACCACGTAATCATGCGGCGATTGCAACTGTGACTGCGCGAAGTAGGGCAGCAGGCTCTCATTGCCGCCGTGGCCGTTCACAATGACGATCTTCTTGCAGCCATTGCGGGCCATCTCGTCGGTCGTCTCCTGCAGCAGCTCCAACTGCATGCGCATGCTGTAGGACACGGTCCCGGGCTCATGGCGCGCTTCCGCGATCTGGCCGAAGTAGTATGCGGGGAAAATGACGGCGTACTCCTGCTCTGCCGCCTTCGCGGTCGCGTAGCGCACATTGATCAGATCGGTCCCCAGCGGCAGTTGCGGGCCATGCTTCTCGATAATGCCGAATGGCAACACGCACACTCCCTGCGACTGCTGAATAGCTTTCACGAAGTCGCTGGCGGTCAGTTCTTCCCACGCGGAGGAAAGCTTGGGCTGGCTCCAACACACGGTGGAGAAGGGAAGAGCGAGGAGGGCGGCGAAGAGGGCGAGAGGGATGCGCTTCAATGCGTAGAGTCTCCTGATCTGGATATTCATGATCCGGCCATACATGATGGATCTGCGTGATCTGGCCATGCGTGATGGCCATGCATGATCTGGCCCCGCGTGAACCGGACGTGCGTGAACCCGACCATCATATGCAATGGAGCGAAAGGTTTTTCGATTGTCCCGAGTGGATGCGATGATGGGGAGCCGAAGCAAACCGGCATTTGCTTGCCGGAAGAGCACGACCCACCACAACCACCAGGGAGCCATCTTCAAGCGATGATGCAGCCAGCAGGCATGAGCGAGCGAACTAAATCCCGTGTTGCACCTCTGTATCGAACCCGGCTCACGGCCCTCGGCATCGCGCTGCTGGTCTGCGCTTCGACCAACGCCCAGCGCAGAGGCCAGGAGAATCCCCCGGCCGGTTTCCGCGTGGTTCTGCCCGTTGGCCTCGATCACATTTATGGGCCCTACAACGCCATCGTTGTCGCTGGAGGGCCGGGTGTGGCCAAGCTCATCGAACCCGAGGAGCCACTGCTGGAGGCCACCTCCACCTGGTCGATGTACTGCTGGGTCGAGGTGGCCGATGCCGTTCCCGCCACCACGCTGGTCGCTGGACTTGGAGATCCACTTGATGAGGACTCACGTTTCTTCAGCCTGACCAATGGGAACCTGGGCCTCCGCATGGGCAAGGACAACGCGCTGACCTCCTCTGCCCAGATCGCTCCCGGCGCATGGCATCTGCTCGCTGCCACCTTC
>JBPCNO010000006.1:0-3546 GCA_051001135.1 Acidobacteriaceae bacterium | reverse complement strand
CTGCCTTGAGTATGTTGCGGACGCCGATGCGAACCACCGGATGATCGTCTGCGAGAAGAATGCGAACCGTACCGTTGCGGTGCTCGATGGGGGAGGTCGATGCCGTCATGCTTATTCCTCGCTGGCTCGTTGAGCCATAGCCTGCTCTACATCATCGCAGGCAATGCGCAGTTCGTGGAATAGGCTTTTGTGGTTCATCTTCGCGGCGGCCCCGGATTCGAAGGCCGCCGCGATACCGGCGATCCCCTGGACGCCGGCCATGGCGGCCGATCCTTTGAGCATGTGCGCGCAGCGGCGCGTCCCTTCGGCATCGCCCGTCCGGGTGCAGCGTTCCAGCTCGGCGATGCGTGTGCGGGTGTCCGATATGTAGGTGGTGTAAAGCTCGCGGATGGCCTCCGGCGGCATGATGGCGCGCAATTTCGTCAGGGTGGAGGGATCGAGTGCCGGAGCTGTCGAGAGAGGCGTGGTTGCACTCGCCAGGCTCCCGGCTCTGCCGGCCAGCGCCGCCCGCAGCAGATCCAGATCGATGGGTTTGAGCAGGAAATCGTCAAAATCCTGCAACCGGCTGCGATCCACCTCTGTGGCGCTCATGGCTACCAGGCGCGGGCGTGGCGTGGTCTGAGCGCACTCTCGCGCCAGCTCGAACCCGTTCACTCCCGGCATGTGCAGGTCCACCAGCACGGTGGGCGGCACTTCTCCCCGACTGCGGCACGCCTGCAAAAGCTGCGAGGCTTCGTAGCCATCGGTCGCGCGCAATACGGAAAAGTCCTCAGAATGAAGCAGCAGGGCAACGATCGCCATGCTGACTGGGTCGTCGTCCACCACCAGTACCGTGGGATAAGTTTTCACCTGGTCGCCTTGCATCGCTCTCGCTTGCTTGATCCGGGGCCGGAATCCGAATCGTACGGGAAACGAGTCCGGGATGCACGTAGTTCGTCGTCCCGTACTCAATGTTCACACGACCTTTTCGGGGGATTTACATGGGTCACTGGCACCTGTCTCGTGATCTGGCCCTGTGTTTAGGGAACGTAGAGTGTGATTACTTTGGATTTCCTTTCCGCTCCTTTTTTGCGTCGACGTACCCACTCTGTACGCTAGCGGTTTAAGCAGGGACCGAGCACTCTGCGGTGTGGGCTGTTTCGGGCTGGGCAGCCCTTTTGTTTGTCCGGGCTGCGCCGCCGTCGGTAGAGTGAAAGAACCGAGATGAGCGATTCCCCCAGCGATCCCGCTAACGACCCGGCAAATGATCTGGACCAGCGCCTTGCGGCGCTTACGGCGCGTGTCCGTGAGTTGGAACGTGCCGTCGACCGGTTGCGCGAACAGCCGAGCCCCGCGCTTGAGCCGTCTAGGGAGTTGGCCGCTGCTTCCGCGCCTGAGCCGCTCACTGCTGTCCCGCTGCCCTCGCCTCGGGCCGCCATCCCGTCGCAATCGCTGGAGAGCCGCGTGGGCTCCCAGTGGTTCAACCGCATTGGCATCGTCGCGCTGCTGATCGGCGCCGCCTGGTTCCTGAAATTTGCCTTCGACAGCCACTGGATCGGACCAGCCGGCCGCATCGTGATCGGAGTAGCCGCGGGCAGCGCGCTCATCGCCTGGTCGGAGCGCTTCCGCCGCCATGGCTATCCGCCCTTCTCTTACTCGCTCAAGGCGCTGGGCAGCGGCATCCTCTACCTGTCTCTCTGGGCAGCTTTTGCGGTGTATGCGCTCGTTCCCTCCGCAGTCGCGCTCATCGCCATGGTTCTGGTCACGGCCTTCAATGGCTTCATGGCCTGGCGGCAGAATGTCGAACTGCTGGCTCTCTACGCCATCGCCGGCGGCCTCGCAACTCCGTTGCTGCTCAGCACCGGCCGCAATGAAGAGCTCTTCCTCTTCAGCTACCTGCTCATCATGAACGTCGCTGCAGTGGCGCTGCTTACCATCCGGCAGTGGACGCGGCTGCTCCTCCTCTCCTTCCTCGGCACGGTTGCCTACTTCGTCGACTGGTACCTGCGCTTCTATGCGCCTTCCGCCTTTGCTGTGACCGCTGTGTTCGTGGCGCTCTTTTTTCTGCTGTTCGCGTGCGCAGCGGTTTTTCCTAACGCGGATAACTTCGCGATCACGCGCAATCCTCAGCCCCGGGATGAGCCTCGGGATGAGCCTCGCGATCGGACACGCGATCGGGCAAGCTACCGGGCGAACACCGTTCTCTTGCTGCTCTCGCCTGCGAATGCTGCCTTCGGCTTTCTCAGCTTCTACGCCATGCTGACCGCAGGCGACTCCGGAAGCCTGTCCAAAGCATGGAGCGCGGTCGCCTTCGGGGGCTTCTACCTCGCGCTCAGGAAATTGGGGGGACACGGACAGCCTTTCCGCATCTCCTCCGCCACCCTGTCGTCCCCGCTTGCAGAGCTGCAGCTCGTCCTCGCCATCGGCTTTTTCACCATCGCCATTGCGCTCGCGCTCCACGGCCACTGGATCACCATCGGATGGCTGCTCGAAGGGGTGGCTCTGCTGTGGCTGGCCCTGCGTCTGCGCACGCTCCAGATGCGGGTGCTTGGCGTGTGCGCGCTGGTGCTGGGCCTCGTCTCACTCGCCCTTAATCTCCTGCAGACGCCAGGTACCGTCGTTCTGAACGCCCGCTTCGCGACCTTCCTCGTCGCCATCGCCGCCTTCGCCGCCGCCGCCTGGCTGGCGCGCAGAGCAACGGCGGAGACCGCGGGCACAGCAGGCCGCGACGGAGATATTCTCTCCTGGCGCAGCATTGCGCTGGTCAGCGCACCCATCGCCAATCTGCTCGTGTTGCTCGCGGTCGGCTTCGAGATCGATACCTACTGGTGGTCCGGACCCCGGCCGGCCAGCGCGCGCGCCTTCGCGGACCGCCAGATGTATACGCAGTTCACTTACTCGGCGTGGGCGCTCTTCTTCGGCGCCATACTGCTTGCGACCGGCTTTTGGCGCCGCCTTACCCGCGTCCGCTGGCAGGCGCTGGTGCTCATCGCGCTGGGTATCTGCAAAGTCTTCCTGGTGGATACCAGCCAACTCAGTCAGGGCTACCGTATCGTCAGCTTCGTGGGATTGGGGGTGCTGCTGCTCGCCGTCAGCTTCGCCTATCAGAAAGATTGGCTGCGCCTGCGCGCCGGTCCGGACGAGCGCGCATAGGGCAAGCGCAATGGCATCGCCCTCAGATACCCACAAGCATGGCTAACAAGCCAAGCACCTACCGTAGCGTCGACTCGATCTCCTTGATCCAGTCCGAGGACTTCAGGATCTCGCGCGGCTTCGATCCATCGGCCGGCCCCACCAGCCCGTCCCGCTCCATCATGTCGATTAGGTGCGCGGCGCGCCCGTAGCCCACGCGCAGCCGCCGCTGCAGCAGGGACGTGGAGGCCTTCCCGAATTCGAAGACCAGCCGTACCGCGTCATCGAAGAGCTCATCATTGTTGTCGCCGCCATCGCCATCTCCATCCAGATCGCGCCCCTTCTCGTCCTTGGGCGATTCCAGGAAGCCCTCGACATATTCGGCCTGCCCCTGCGTCTTCCAGAAATCCACGACCGCCGAGATCTCCGCCTCGG
>JBPCNO010000005.1:0-7599 GCA_051001135.1 Acidobacteriaceae bacterium | reverse complement strand
CGGATGGGCGTCTGCTGTCGGGGCGGGGGTGGGTGGCGGGGGAGGGGGGGGGAGAGGGGTGGCGCTTTCTTCTGCGGGGGGGGACATCCCCCCCCCCCCCGCGGTGGTGATGGAGCTGTTGAGCCCCAGGCGCTCGGCGATGTTGATGCCCGCCGAAGCGCCGGGAACGCCGAGGCGCAGCTCGTAGGTAGGCGCGAGGGTGCGCTCGTCGAAGCCCACGGCGGCGTTGAGCACGCCCGGCGTCTGCGCGGCGTAGACCTTGAGCGAGGTGTGGTGGGTGGAGATGATGCACCAGCAGCGCTGCCCGCGGAAGTAGTCGGCGATGGCGGCCGCGAGTGCAGCGCCCTCTTCGGGATCGGTGGCGGAGCCCAGCTCATCCAGCAGCACAAGGGACTGCGCGTCCGCGATGGTGGCGATGCGGTTGAGGTTGACGATATGCGAAGAGAAGGTGGAGAGATTCTGCTCGATGGACTGCGCGTCTCCAATATCGGCCAGGAAGCTGTCGAAGACGGGAAGAAGCGCCCGTTCCGCGGGGACCGGGATGCCCGCCTGGGCCATCATGGCCAGCAGCCCGGTGGTTTTGAGCGCCACGGTTTTTCCGCCGGTGTTGGGACCGCTGATGATGAGCTGGCGCGCGTCCGGCAGCAGCGCGAGGGTGAGCGGGACGACCTTGCCCGGCGCTCCCGCGTTGGACTCTTCGCGCAGACGCCGCTCCAGCAGCGGATGCCGCGCCGCTTCGACATGCAGCTCGGGCGCTTCCGGCGGTGCGAATTCGGGGGCGATGCAGTGGTACACCTCGGCGAAACGGGCGCGCGCCTGCAGGGCATCCACCTGCGCGAGGATGGATGCGCCGGCGGCGATGGCGGAAGAGTGCGCGCCGAGTTCGCGCGTCATGGCGAGGAAGATGCGGTGGATCTCGGCCTGTTCCTCATCGAGCAGCCGGATGAGCTCGTTGTTGGCCTCGATGGTCTCGAGCGGCTCCAGATAGACGGTCTGGCCGCTGGAACTTGCGCCGTGCACTACGCCGGCGACGCGGCGCTTCCATTCCGCCTTGACCGGAATAACGAAACGCTCGCCGCGGATGGTGATGAGCTCGTCCTGGGTGGCGCTGCCCGCGGCAAGGCTGCGCAGAGCATGGCGCAGACTGTCTTCGATGACACGCTGCTGGCGTTCGAGTTCGCGGCGAATGCGCCGCAGGTCGGGGGATGCGTCATCGGCGAGTGAGCCGTCGGGGTTCACGCGACGGCGCAGAGAACCCGCGAGCTGGGCCAACTGCGTGCCGTGAAGAGGGGCGCTGAGCTCCTGCAGTCCCGCGATCCTGTCGCTCAGATCATCGGCGGGCGCGAAGACCGCCGCCTGCCATGCGGTGATGTCATCGAGCAGCGCGAGCACCGCGCGCAGCTCTTCGGCCTCCAGCGCGGCGCCGGCGATGCGCGATTTCGCAAGCACCTGGCTGGCGTCAAAGAGGCCCCCGAGTGCGGGGCGGCTGCCCGCGGCGACCAGCGTTCTCATTTCGGCGACGAGACGGTGCTCGCGACGAGACCACTCGGGATCGCCAGAGGGTGAGAGGGCGAGCAGCCAGTCACGTGTGACGCGCGCGGTTGCGTACTCCGCCATGAGCTCGAGCAGGCGATCCCAGTCGAGCGTGGCTCGGCTCAGTTCGGTGATAGGGGACGGAACGCTGGCCAGCAGGGTCACACCTTCACTGTACCCGCTCTGTGCCGGGGCCGCCGCTGCGGCATCAGGCTATCCGCTGAGGCCATAAAATGAAGCCATGAACTTTCCGGAGACACGTCTACGCCGTCTGCGCTCGACTGGGGCCATGCGTTCCCTGGTGCGGGAGACGCATCTTCATCCCGGCGCTCTGATCCTGCCAGTGTTCTTGTGTCCGGGTGAGGGTGTGCGGCGCGAGATCTCGTCCATGCCCGGCGTCTTCAATCTGTCGATCGACGAGGCGGTGAAGGAGGCGGAAGCCGCGGCCGGCCACGGTCTCGGCGGCATGCTGCTCTTTGGGCTTCCGGAGTCGAAGGACGAGCACGCAAGCGGAGCGCACGATGCGAACGGGATCGTGCAGACGGGCCTGCGGGCGCTGAAGGCCACCAAGGCAGCGGCGCGGATGGTGTTGATCGCAGACGTATGCCTGTGCGAATACACGTCGCACGGGCACTGCGGCGTGGTGCGCCGGGACGGCGACGACTATCACATCGACAACGATGCCAGTGTGGCGCTGATCGCGCAGACTGCAGTGTCGCTGGCGGAGGCGGGCGCGGACATCGTTGCGCCATCGGACATGATGGATGGACGCGTGGGCGCCATCCGCAAGGCGCTGGACAAAGCTGGCCAGGAGCGGGTGGCAGGTCAGGAGCGCGTGGCAGGTCAGGAGCGCGTGCCGATACTTTCGTATGCGGCCAAGTTCGCCTCGGCGTTCTATGGGCCGTTTCGCGAGGCGGCGGATTCCGCGCCGCAGTTCGGGGATCGGCGCAGCTACCAGATGGACGGAGCAAATCTGCGCGAGGCCATGCGTGAGATCGAACAGGATGTGCACGAGGGCGCGGACATGATCCTGATGAAGCCGGCGATGCCGTACCTGGATGTGATTCGCGCGGCGCGGGAGCGATTCGATCTGCCGATGGGCGCCTATCAGGTATCGGGGGAGTATTCGATGCTGCAGGCTGCGTTTGCGCGAGGCTGGCTGGAGCGGGAGCGCACGATGCTGGAGTCGTTGATCTCCATTCGGCGGGCGGGCGCGGACTTTATCGTGTCGTACTTTGCGCTGGAAGCGGCGAGGCTGCTCGGCTAGGGCACCTCCACTCCTGATGAGCACATGATGAGCACATGTGAAGTGTTGCGGCTTCCCACCCTTCCCCTTCGGCTGCGCTCAGGGTCAGGATGGGGCACCCATGAACGTAGCTCTTCGAACACACTCAGGATGGAACATCCGGGTGAGTGGCAAGTGAGGCGACGGCGGTGCGCAGGCGTTTGGTGAATAGCTGGGGGGATTCTTCCGAGGTCATCGTGAGAGGCGAGCCGACATGGAGTGTCACGGTGCCGGGGCGGAACCAGCGCCCTCTCTGTGCCTTGATTGCGCCCAGGCCTTCGAGGTAGACGGGCAGCACGGGAACGCCGGATTCGCGAGCCAAGAGCCCGATGCCGGATTGGAAGGCGCCGAGGGTGTCATCTGGAGCGCGGCGGCCTTCGGGGAAGATCAGCACATGCATGCCTCGATCCAGCGCCTCGCCGGCGTGGGCAAAGCTGCGTCGCAGACCGGCGCCTTGCGGGAGCGGGAAGATATTGAACAGCGCCGTGAGCAGCCAGTAAGCGAAGGGCGTGAGCAGCCGCAGCAGGCGATGGCGCTCAGCGCGCGCATGCCGCCAGCCGAGCAGGATATGAGCGGCCATTGCAATGGCGACACGCCGGCGTACGGGTCTGGGCAATGCATAGAGCACCAGGGGCGCGTCAAAGGCGGTGACGTGGTTGGCCACGATCAACATGGGCTGGCGGAGATCGGCGGCGCTGGCCTGGCGATCGATCCGCGGCGCCAGCAGCAAACGGATGAGTGGACGCGCGACGGCTTCAAGGAACGCGACACGCAGCAAGCGGATGGGCAGAGACCACGGCCAGCGCGGATAGTCACTCTCGGCGGTCCTGGATCCGGCGGGATGGGATACGGCAGGATGAAGGGTGGCTGGACCTGACGACGGAGCGGGTGACGGAGCGGCCTGCGCGGACGGAGTAGCGCCAGCAGGTTGAGCCGGCCCGGAAGCAGGCAGTTGCAGCAGGCGACGGATGTCGCCGAGAGTTCGGACATTCTGCCACTGCGGGTCATCGAGTTCCACACCGAAGGTGGATTCGAGCAGGCTCTGTAGTTCGACGAGTCCGAGACTATCCAGGTGCAGGTCTTCGCTCAGACGAGTGTCGCCGGACGGGTGCTCGGGTATGGTGATACCGGGCAGGCTGCCGATAGCAGCAAGCAAAGGGTCATTTCCAACAGGCTGGGCAGGCGTGCCGGCGGTGATGGACTGCGCGACCCAGGTGACCAGTTGCCGCCGCAGCACTTTGCCGGTGGTGGTGCGGGGCAGCTCGGCCTGGGGCCACAGGAGCCAGCGCCGGATCTGCTGATAGTCGGCGAGGGAGCGATTTGCCGTCTCGACTGCGGCCGAGGCGTCGCCACCTTCATCTCCATCGTCCTTGGGATTCAGGATGAGAACAGCGACGGGCTGTGGTCCGGCTGCAGAGGCGTAGGGAACGACAACGGCGGCATGGACTCCAGAGTGGCGCAGGAGTGCGGCTTCGAGATCCTGCGGATGGATGTTAAGGCCGGCGGCGGTGACGATCACGTCGCTTTTGCGGCCGGTGAAGACCAGCGCATCGTCCGCGTTCTGCGCCGCCAGATCGCCGGTGGCCAGCCAGCCGCCCTCCGCCTGACGGTGTTGCAGAGCACCGTTGCGCCACTCCGCGCCGGCGATGGACTCTCCGCGCACCAGGATCTCGGCGTCGGGCGCGATCTTGACTTCGCGGCCCGCGAGCGGTTTGCCAATGGTGCCGCGAGCGCTGCGAAAGGGATGATTGAGGGTGACGAGCGCGGTGGTTTCGGTCATGCCGTAGCCCTGGATCAGAGCGAAGCCGAGACCTGTCCAGAAGCGCTCCAGATCTTCCGGCAGCGTGGCGCCGCCGCAGACGAAGGCCCAGAATTTGAAGCCGAAGAGGCGATGCTGGCGACGGAAGAGCCACCAGCGCTGGAGCGCTGTGGCTTTCTCCGCGGCGGCCAGTTTTGAGCCGAGCTCTGGCTGGGCATGCAGGAGATGGGAGCGCAGCAATTCGAGCACGCGCGGCACCGCCGCCAGCACCGAGATGCGTTCCTGCTTGATCAGGCGAATCAGCCGGGGCGCTTCCAGACGAGCTTCGAAGTGCAGTTCGGCGGCCAACAACGGTGGCACCCACAGGCCCATGAACTGGCCGAAGACGTGCGAGAGCGGCAGGGTGTGCAGGAAGCGCAGGGGATGGAAGATGCGCTCGTACTTGAGGTAGCGGGCCATCTCGCGTTCGATGGGGTCGAGCGAGGCGAGGACATTGCCGTGCGTGTGCACGATGCCTTTGGGCTCAGCCGTGGTGCCCGAGGTGAAGATGATCTGGAGAGTAGTAGCTCGGTTCAGGCCGGACGCCGGGGTGAAATCGGGCGGGGGAAGGGATACCACGAAGCTCTCAAAGGCGTGCCTGGGGATGGAGCTTTCAGCCGGATCCGGCAGGGAGTCCAGCAAAGCGGCGGTGCCCACCAGCAGCTTGGGAGAGGTCTCACGGATTACGCGTTCCGCAAATCCGGGGCTCCCGGCCGCATCGAGTGGAACAACCAGGACTCCCCGGAGTACGCAACCAAAGAAGGCGGCGATCCACTCTGCGGTATTGCGGCCCCACAGCAGGACGCGATCGCCTTCGCCAATGCCGCGACGGTTGAGTTCCGCGGCAAAACGGGCGCTGAACACGGCGAGCTCGCCCCAGGTGGAGGTGTAGCGGCGATTTCCGGCATGCGTGACGATAGCGCGCTGGTCGCCATGGCGGCGGAGATCGTCCAGAAGGGTGGCGAGATGCGGGCGCACCGCTTCAGTGTCCCACGATGTGAGGTCAACGCGCCCGATGTGGTGCGCGGCTGGAGTGGTCTCCCACCCTTCGCGATAGGGCCGCTCAGGATGGGGCACCCACGATTGCTGCTGGTGTCCATCGGCGGCAGGAACGCTCTAACGTAAAATGAGATGTTTGGCTCCTTTGCATGACCGGCGCTACTGGCATCTTGCGCGCTGGCATGCATAATCCTGAGCCAATTCTACGGAGCATCGCTTGGCAGAGACACTCTATGACGTAGCAATCATTGGCGGCGGACCCGCGGGATATACGGCCGCCATTCGTGCTGGGCAGTATGGCCTGAAGGTCGCTTTGATCGAGAAGGAAGGCAAGCTGGGCGGCACCTGCCTGCACTGGGGCTGCATTCCGACCAAGTCCATCCTGTTCAACGCCGAGATATGGGACCACCTGAAGCATGCCAAGGAGTACGGCATCGAGGGCGTGGGGGAGGTCAAGGTCAACTGGCCGGTGGTGCTGGAGCGCAAGAACCAGATCGTGACCAAGCACACCAAGGGCCTCGATTTCCTGATGCGCAAGAACAAGGTCACGGTGGTTCCCGGACACGGGCGGCTTACGGGCGCAGCCAAGGACGGCGTACATACGGTCGAGGTCTCGGGCGGGACCTCGGGTGGAGGCGGAGCGAAGGGTGCTCCCGCGTCCGCCCAAGCCGCGAGTATCAGGGCCAGGAATGTCATCGTGGCCACCGGTTCCGATGCCCGCATGCTGCCGGGCCTGACGCCGGATGACCGCATCCTCACCAATATCGAGATCCTGAATATCGACCGGGTGCCCAAGTCGTTGGTGGTGATTGGCGCAGGCGCGGTGGGCGTGGAGTTTGGCTCCATCTTCAAGAGCTTCGGCTCGGAGGTCACGGTGGTGGAGTATCTGCCGCGGCTGGTGCCGAATGAGGATGAGGAAGTAAGCAAAGAGCTGGCGCGGCTCTTCCGCAAACGCGGTATCGAGACGCATGTGGGCGCCAAGGTGGACACCGTGGAGAAGACCAAGGATGGCGTAAAGGTGAACTTCACCGGTTCCGACGGCAAGCAGGTGGTGAAGGAGGCCGAGCGTGTGCTGGTGGCGGTGGGGCGTGCTCCGCGGACCGAGAACATTGGCCTGGACAAGACAAAAATCAAGGCGGAGCGCGGCTTCATCAAGACCAACGAGTGGATGCAGACGGAGGAGCCGAGTGTCTACGCGATCGGCGATATCGTGGCCGGACTACCGCAGTTGGCGCATGTGGGCTCGATGTGCGGCATCGTCGCCGTTTCGAAGATCGCAGGCAAGCCGGCGCGGCCAGTGCGGCGCGATCGCGTGCCTGCATGCACTTATTGCGAGCCGCAGATCGGGAGCGTCGGGTTGACGGAAGCGATGGCGAAGGAGAAGGGCTACCAGGTGAAGGTGGGCAAGTTCCCGTTCTCGGCCAACTCCAAGGCCTCGATCGTGGACTCGCACGATGGCTTCGTCAAAGTCGTGGCCGACGCGAAGTACGGCGAGGTGCTGGGCGTCCATATCATCGGTCCGCAGGCGACGGAACTGGTCGCCGAAGCGGTGGTGGCAATGGAGCTTGAGGCGACGATCGACGACATGGTCTTCATCATCCACGCGCATCCGACATTGGCGGAAGCCATGCTCGATGGGTTTGGGGCGGTGGAGAACCTGGCCATCAATGTATAGGTGCGGCGTGTAAGTGCGGCTGATCTCAAGACCGCGCAGCAGGGTAGGAGGAAGAAGCGCATCTCCCACCCTTTCGCTGCGCTCAGGGTGGGGCACCCGATTCTTGTTCCTATACGAACATCTCATTAGGATTCGCGTCGCTAGGGCAGTCGCAGAACGATGCCCGTGCTGATGGTCTTGGGGTGCAGGCTGCCGTTGAAGGCGGAAAGAGCGCCGTAGCTAAACTCGGCCACGCGCCAGTCAATGCGCGGCAGGATGGTAAGGTCGATGCCTCCCAGAAACTGGTACTCGAATTGGGTATCGGTGCCG
>JBPCNO010000004.1:0-49232 GCA_051001135.1 Acidobacteriaceae bacterium | reverse complement strand
CCCATGTACCTGGCGCGCCGGCTGGTGCGCATGGCGGTGGAGGACATCGGACTGGCCGCGCCCGAGGCGCTCAACCTGACGCTCTCCGCCCGCGATGCCATGGATTTCCTCGGCACTCCGGAGGGGGAACTCGCGCTCGCGCAGGCCGCCGTCTACCTCGCGCTTGCGCCTAAGTCGAACGCCATCTACACCGCCTACAACACCATGCGCGAAGACGTCGAGCACACCCGCGCCGAGCCCGTCCCGCTGCATCTTCGCAACGCTCCGACGCGCCTGATGAAGCAGCTCGATTACGGCAAGGGCTATCGCTACGCCCACGATGAAGAAGGCCGTGTCGCCGACATGGACTGCCTGCCTGAAGGCCTGCTCGGCCGCTCCTACTACCAGCCCACCAGCGAGGGCCGGGAGAAGCTCCTCAAGCAGCGCATGGACGAACTCCACCGCCTACGGGAAGAGAAACGTAACCGTTGAAGTTACAAAACTGGTTTATTGCCGAGGCGCAAAGCGCGCCCGGGCAGCCAGCGCCTACTGCACGGCGTAGCCGGTCATCTTCCACTGGCCCTGTTCGTCGACCATCACCAGGCTCTCGAGCGATTCCTTGCTGTTGCTGAAGACTGTGTCCCACACGAACGCGACGTACTCTCCCTTGGGCAGCCCGGGAAGCTGCTTCTTGTACTCGGAGGCGGTCAACGTACGCGTGACTACTGGATCGGCCGGCTTGCGAATCGTCTCCATGCGCTTTTGAAATGCGGCCTCGGAGACGTTGCGCTGGAACAAGGCTGCGCTCTGCTTCCAGCACATGTCGTAGTTCTCGGCATCCAGGACCTGCAGCCACGCGCCGGCGGCTATCTGCGCCGTTGCAATCTCCGGCACATGCTTGTTATCGGCCCCGGATGCAGCCCGCATCCCCAGCGAGAGCAAGAGCACTGCCGCCAGCGCATACATCCCGCGCAGACACATGTCAGTGGGATGGCCCGGATGATTTTGACGAGGCCGACGCGTCCGCGCGGGACGTCTTCCCGGTGTCAAGGGCGCCGGTGTCGAGCGCTCTCGTTTCGAGCGCGGTGATCGCATCCAGCATCAGCCCCGGCGTCAGCACCTCCGGCAGCAGCGCCGGCGCCGCGCCCTCCACACCCGGATAGAGCGCATAGGTGGGCACGCCGTTGCGCCCCAGCACTTCGAGCGCATGGGCGATCTGGTCATCGTGCCGCGTCCAGTCGGCGCGCACCAGGGCCACGTTCGAACCATGCAGCCTGGCTTCCACGTCGGCGCGGTTCAGCACCACGCGCTCATTCACCTGGCAGCTCAGGCACCAGTTCGCGGTGAAGTCTACGAAGACCGGCCGTCCCTGCTTTTGATACTGGGCCACAATCGACGGCGTGAAGGGCTCCCAGTGCCGCGGCCCGTCCTTCGCAGTAAGCGTCGCCGTGGGCACGCTCCCGAAAGTGCGCAGAGCATACACCGGAGCGGCCACCGCCAGCGCGATCACGGCTACCGCCGCCACTGACGCGCCACGACGCGCCGGCCAGCGGCCCAGAATCCATGCCGCCACCGCGAGCAGCAGGAACGCCGACAGCAGCCCCAGCAGCGCATTGACCCCGGCCGATTGCGCGAACAGCCACACCATCCAGATCACCGTGGCGAAGATGGGCACCGACGTAGCCTGCTTCAGCACCTCCATCCACGCGCCAGGCCGCGGCAGCATCCGCGTCCAGGCCGGCTGGAGTGCCAGCAGCAGGTACGGCAGCGCCAGTCCCACACCCAGCGCGGTAAAGATGGTGAAGGTGGTCGCCGCCGACCGGGTCAGCGCAAAACCGATGGCCGCGCCCATGAAGGGGCCGGTGCACGGCGTCGCCACCACCATCGCCAGCACGCCGGTAAAGAAACTGCCTGTATAGCCGGATTTGGTAGCCAGTGACGAGCCCGTGCTGGTAACGCTCAGGCCAATGTCGAACATACCCGCCAGCGACAGGCCGAGAAAGAACAGCAGCAGCGCCACGCAGGCGACAAATACCGGCGATTGGAACTGGAAGCCCCAGCCGAGATGCTGCCCTCCAGCGCGCAGACCCAGGAGCACCGCCACCACTACCCAGAAGGACACCAGGATGCCCAGCGTGTAGACCAGCCCCTGCACCCGCATGTGGCGTCGCTCGACCGAGGAGGATTGCACCAGCGCCAGCGCCTTGATGAAGAGCACGGGAAAGACGCAGGGCATCAGGTTCAGCAGAATGCCGCCGGCAAAGGCCAGCAGCGCCACGCGCAGCAGCCCCGCGCTGGACTTGACCGCCACATGCTCCGCCGATGCGCCTCCCCCTGGTACGGCGCCCGGCAACGCATTCACCGCGTACGCCATGCCGCCGCCTAATACGACAACCCCGCTCAACTGCCCCGGCGCAGCCTGTAGGCTTGCATCTTTCTTCAGGTTGATAACGGCGCCGTCGCGCAACGGCGTGACCGGCTGCGGCGCGGGATTATCGATCTGCCCCGGCTGCGAGGGAAAGAACTGCGCGCCGTCGATCCGTTGGCCGGTCAGCACCGCCAGCCGGAAGCCGCCCGGGGTGGGAGCAAAGACCGCCTTCGCGCCGGCGGGCAGCGGCTTCGGCAGATGAGACAGGGTGCTACGGAAGATTGGCGCTGCCGCTGAATCCTTTGGGTTAGATAGTGTGGGCAGGTCCAGCGACAAAAAAGCCTTCCCTGGAATGCACGCTTCGCGGCACACCAGCCATCTCACTCTCGTAGTGATGTACCTGTGCGCTGGTAGCGGACCCCCGATAGGTCCAAACGAGTCGTATCGTACGGGAGTAATGAAAAGTACGTTTTCCTCATAGCCGTAATCCATGAGTGGTCCAAGCGGCAGCCGCTTCGGCGCAGGGAACAACATCGGCTGCGGATGAAAACCCTTTGGAAGATTCCAGTTTGCAGTCGGAGGCTCGCCTGAATCCCCTGGATTGCTCCAGTACACATGCCAGCCCGGCTCCAGCTTGAAGTGGAGCCCGAGGTCCACCTGGCCTGGACCAAGGCCAACGCCGTCCTTGTCCGCAACCAACTCCACCGTCAAGTGTGGTACTGTCGCGCTGCTCTTTGGAGGGCCTGAAAAGTCTATAGATTGTGGTGCCGCCGCGCGCGCGAAAGCAGGCAGGGCAGCGAGAAATACAGCTGCCACGACCGCCCATAACATTCTGTGAACACGTGCAGGCATGATGATCAACATACATTGTAGGACGAACGCCAGTCCCGATGGTTACAGCGCGGCCGCGCCGTTGCCGCACCCGTGCGCGCCGCCCGTTATCGGCGCTCCAACGTGGCGCGTTCCACCATGATGCAGCGGTCCATCACCACCTTGACTCCGTCCGCCTCCGCCCAACCGGCGGCCTCATCATGGCAAACTCCTTGCTGCAGCCAGAGATAGGGGATCTTCAGCCGCATCACGTCTTTCACAATCTCCGGCACGAACACGGAAGCGCGGAAGACATTCACCAGTTGAACCTCTCCACATCCCGCGACCACATCATCGAGCGTCTTGTAGACGGTTTCACCTAGGATCCTCCTGTGCTCCGTCCTCGGGTTCACCGGAATGATTCTGTAGCCATGCTGCTGCATGTAGCTGGACACACGGTGGCTCGGCCGCTCGGGCTTGTCCGACAGCCCAATCACGGCAATGATCTTGGTCTTCTCCAGAATGGTGCGGATGGTCTCCGGCTCGTTCATCGCTCTCCTCGTGATTCTCTCTAGTAGATGCCGGGAGCGTGTCAGATATCCAAATCGTCCGCGATCGCCGCAGGCACGCCACCCTGCCGGCGCATCAGCAGGTAGCCGCGGATAAACGGCTCCAGCGCCCCGTCCAGCACGCTGTCCACGTCGCCCACCTCCACTTTGGTGCGGTGGTCCTTGGCGATGCGATAGGGCTGCAGCACATAGGAGCGGACCTGCGAGCCGAAGTTGATCTCCAGCTTCGAATCCTCCACCTTGCGGCTCGCTGCCTTTTTCTTGTCCAGCTCGTATTCGTAGAGCCGTGAACGCAGCATCTTCATCGCTTTCTCGCGGTTCTTGTGCTGCGATCGTTCGTTCTGGCACTGCACCACGATGTTGGTGGGAAGGTGCGTGATGCGCACGGCGGAGTCGGTGGTGTTCACATGCTGGCCACCCTTGCCGCCGGAGCGGTAGGTGTCAACGCGCAGTTCGTCCGGCTTGATGTCGATCTGGATGGAATCGTCGATCTCCGGCGACACAAACACGCTGGCAAACGAGGTATGCCGCCGCTTGGCCTGATCAAAAGGCGAGATGCGCACCAGCCGGTGCACCCCGGTCTCGCCCGAGAGCAGGCCGTAGGCGTACTCGCCGGTGATGGTAAAGGTCGCGGACTTGATGCCCGCCTCCTCGCCATCCTGATAGTCGTTCATCTCTGTCTTGAAGCCCTGGCGCTCGGCCCAGCGCAGATACATGCGCAGCAGCATATCGGCCCAGTCCTGCGACTCGGTGCCGCCCGCGCCCGGATGCACGGTCACGATGGCGTTCAGCGGATCGGTTTCGGCCGAAAGCATGGTGCGCGCTTCGAGCGCTTCGGTGTATTCCCGCAGACCGGTGATCTCGCGTTCCAGCTCCGGCTCGACGGCTTCCCCTTCGCGCGCGAGATCGAAGTAGGCGTCGACATCTTCCGTGCGTCGCGTGAGTTCGGCGTCGTAGCCCAGTTGCGCCTCGACCCGCTTGCGGTCGCGCATCAACACCTGCGAACGCGTGCCGTCTCCCCACACTGTGGGGTCAGCCAGCTTCTCTTCCAGCGTGCTTAGTTCCCTGCGCAGCCGTGCCGGGTCAAAGATACTCCCGCAGGTCGCGGACGCGATCGCGCACGGGAGCGTAAGCGAATTCCAGATCGTTCAGCATCTGTCGGTTAGACCTGTCTTTCAGGAGTTTTCACGGCCATGCCACGTACGGCCACACGCACGCCACGGGCAAGCACCGCTAGGGAAATTATCCCACACAGCATCGCGAACAGATCGCCGTACCGGGTGTAGAAGGTGAGGTCGTCGCGAAAGCCATAGCGCACGGCCAGCGAGGTAAACACATGCCGCGGCGCGCTCATGGTCAGCCGGCCGTAGGGATCGATCGCGGTCGTCACTCCGGTGTTGGTGTCCCGCAGCAGCCAGCGCCGATTCTCGATCGCGCGCATCCGCGCCATGTTCAGGTGCTGCCAGGGCGCACTGGTGTCGCCATACCAGCCGTCGTCCGAGATATTCACCAGCACCTCAGCGCCGTTCGCCGCGAACTGGCGTATCTCATCGGCGAAGATGGACTCGTAGCAGATGAAGATGCCGTAGGTATGCCCCTTGACGCGGAAGACGGTGCGCCGCGAGCCGTGGGTCAGGTCGCCCGCATTGCCCGTCAACCGGTGCGCGAAGGAGAATAAACTCTGGTAGGGAATGTATTCGCCCCACGGCACCAGGTGAATCTTCTCGTAGCGCCCCAGCAGGTGACCGTCGGCGGTGAAGACCGAAGCCGCGTTGTAATAGTCGGTGTGCCCGGAGTGTGCGTCGATCGCAATATTGCCCACGATCACGGGCGCTTGCGTGGCCGCCGTCAGGTCACGCATCAACGTGTGCAGGCGGGGATCACTCTCACGAAACGGTGACGGCGCCTCCGGCCACACCACCAGGTCTAGCGCTACAGGCTGCTGGCACGCCGGATCGACCGCCCGCGCATTCAGCTCGGGCGTGCCCTGTAAATAGGGAGTGCAACTGCGCTCGCTGGCCTCAAGAAAGCGGGAGGTGTACTCGTCCCAGATTGGCCCCACCCACAGATTGCTCTCCTGCACGCTCAGGTTCTCCTGCAGCAGCACGGCGGTAGCTTCCGCCGGAGCAGGAGGAGGCGGGAGCAGCGTGCCCGCCTGCAATACCACGGCCGCGATCGCTCCGCCAGCAAGCAGACTCCAGCGATTGCGCGGCGCGCTGGCCAGCAGACCGGCCGTGAGGATCACGTTCACCACCACCAGCACGAAGCTGATGCCGTAGACGCCGGTGTAGGGAGCCAGAGGCGTGAGCAGGAAATTGCCAACCTGCGAGTAGCCCAACTGGTCCCAGGGAACCTTGATCAGGTGCGCGCCCAGCAACTCGATGGCAACCCACAGGAAGGGCGCAAGGAAGAGCGCCAGCTTTACTCCCGCCGCGCGACGAACGAACCCCAGCAGCCAGCCGAAGAGCCCGAAATAGAGGCCCATAATCAGGCTGAACAGCAGCAGGATTCCAACCGATACCGGTGCGGGCAGCCCCCCGTACAGGTACATCGTCTGGTAGATCCAGTAGCAGTTGATCGCATACCAGACCACGCCGCAGACCCAGGCCAGCAGAAAACTCCGCAGCAGGTAGCGGCTCTCTCTCTCCGGACGGCGGCCGAGCAGCGCCACCAGCAGCGGCAGCAGCCCGACCCACCCCCACGCAGTCCGCGCCACCGGCACCGGACCGGCGATGGGAAAACAGAGGTTCAGCCAGAAGGCAGACAGCAGAGCCAGCGAATACTCGCCCAAGCTGGTGTAGCGCGACCTCGGCAGGTACCCGCCCTTCACCGCAACCCCGTTTACCGGTCGCCGGCCATCCAAACCCTGTGCTTCGAACCCGCTCATTCGAGCCAGAGTCTACCATCCGCGTGGCTGTCACCCGCTTGCCTTGCGCTCGCGTTACAATCAGCGCTTATGGCTCTGGTCGTCTTTGGCATGCGATTTCTGGAGGTTCTCTTCTTCGTCGGGATCGCCGGTTCCGCCGTCGTCGTTCTGATAAGCTCGATCGACGATGTAGGCGAGTTCTTCGCCAAAGACGAACACGCACCCGCTGTTGACAAGACGCACTGAGGTGCATTGACGCTCCCCGACCGCGGCCTTACACTCACCCGAGACAACTGGCCGATGCCAAACCCTATGGAAAGCCTCGCCGGTGCAGCAATTCCAATGTAGCTATAGCCACACTGCGGAAATCGATGCGGCCCGGCTTCGTGCAACGACTGCACGAAGTGGGTTGGGGGATCAGATACAGTAACGGTGGAATTGCTCCAGCCGGAATGCTTTAGCCGGATTGTCTAGCCAGGATCGAATGGCCTTCGAAAAATCAATTTCTGCACCATCGAACCGTGTGCGGCTGGTCGTCGCCTCTTCGGTGATGCTGACGTTCATCTCCTTCTGGCGCGCAGCCGCCATCGTCCTCAACGATCTCGGGTCCTCCGCCTTCTATGCCGGCGGCATCTCGGAGCAGTTGGTCGGCAAGTCCGCTCCATGGTTCATTCTCGGGGTCGTGTTCTTCTCCCGTGCGGTACGCGCCGTCTACGTGGAGAGCTGCTCCATGTTCACCCGCGGCGGCGTCTATCGCGTGGTCAAGGAAGCGCTCGGCGGTACCTTTGCCAAGCTCAGCGTATCCGCGCTGATGTTCGACTACATCCTCACCGGACCTATCTCCGGCGTCTCCGCGGGCCAGTACATTACCGGCCTGCTGGACGAGTTGCTGGTGGTGGCCGGTCAACACAATTGGCTGCCCGCCGCCATGCTGGGCGCGCACCACCAGGTGCCGCAGTTGCCCATGAACCTGACGTCGGCCTTCCTCGCCGCCGGCGTCACCGTCTATTACTGGTGGCAGAACCTCAAGGGCTTGGAGGAATCCAGCAATAAGGCCCTGCAGGTGATGAAGATCACCACCGTGATGGTGGTCATCCTGCTCGCCTGGGGCATCTTCTCCGTCTTCCATGTGGGCGCCCATCTTCCGCCCTTTCCCAGCCCGTCGACGCTGCACTTCAGCTCCGACGCACTGGGCTTTCTGAAGGGCTCCCGCTATACCGAGCTACTGGGCCTGTTTGGCATCCTCATGGCTTTCGGGCACTCCGTCCTGGCCATGAGCGGCGAAGAGACGCTGGCCCAGGTGAATCGCGAGATCGAGCACCCCAAGCTGCGCAATCTGAAGCGCGCCGCGCTCGTGATCGCGGTCTACAGCCTGCTCTTCACCGGCGTGGCCACGATGCTCGCGGGCATGCTGATTCCGGATGCGGTGCGCGTGCCCGTCTACCGCGATAACCTGATCGCCGGCCTGGCCATGTACATGGTCGGCCCGCACTTCCTGCGTCTCATCTTCCGCACCTTCGTCGTTATCGTCGGCTTCCTCATCCTCTCCGGCGCCATCAACACCTCCATCATCGGCTCCACCGGCGTGCTCATGCGCATCGCCGAAGACGGCGTGCTGACCGACTGGTTCCGCAAGCCCAACCGCCGCTTCGGCACCAGCTACCGCATCATCAATCTGGTCGCGATTCTGCAGCTCTTTACTATCCTCGTGACCCGCGGCAACGTCATTACGCTGGGTGAGGCCTATGCCTTCGGCGTGATCTGGAGCTTCACCTTCAACGCGCTGGCCATGCTGGTGCTGCGCTGGAAGTACAAGGGCGAGCGCGGCTGGAAGGTGCCGCCCAACTTCCACATCGGCAAGACCGAGATCCCCATTGGCCTGATCTGCGTCTTCATGGTGCTCTTCAGCACCGCGGTCGTGAACCTCTTCACCAAGTCCATTGCCACCATCAGCGGTGTAGCCTTCGCGGGCGTCTTCTTCATCATCTTCAGCATTTCGGAGAAGCAGAATCACCGGCGGCGCGGACTTACCAACAGCCAGATGCGCGAGCACTTCCAGTTGGAGCACGAAGACACCATCGGCCGCGAGGCGCTGCAGATACGCCCCGGCTGCATCATGGTTACGGTGCGCGACGCCGCCAACCCCTTCGCGCTCAAATGGGCGCTCGCCCGCACCGATGCCGACGAGCAGGACATCGTCGTACTGACCGCACGCATGGTGGGCGCGGGCGGACCGGAGTATCTCGACGCCTCGGAACAGCTCTTCAGCGAGCACGAGCAGATGCTCTTCACCAAAGCCGTTTCCGTCGCGGAGAGCTTCGGCAAACACATCAACCTGCTGGTGGTGCCCGCCGGCGACATCTTCGCCGCGCTGGTGCAGACGGCCAATGCGCTCGAAGCGGCCATGGTGGTCTCCGGCCTGTCATCGAAGCTCACCGCGCAGGAGCAGGCCTACTATGTCGGCCAGGCATGGGAGGCGCTGGCCGAGCCCAAGCGTCAGTTCGAGTTTTTCGTCATCATGCCGGACGGCACCGCGCAGACCTACCACATCGGCCCCCACGCTCCGGCGCTGCAGCCCGATGACGTCCAACTGGTGCACCGCCTGTGGCTCACCTTCCGCCGCGATCCGGAGATGGCCAAGCTGCACCACAGCGACATCGTCACCTATGCGCTGACCCGCCTTGCCTCCGACTACGCGCGCGATAAGCAGGACACGCTCAAAGGACTGCGCAGGAGCGTGCAGGACGCCAAGGATCCGAAGGCCGCATTTGCGCCGCGCTACGGGCGCCCGTCCGGGCCACCCAACGACTACGACATCCTCGCGCCCAAGCCCGGCGCGAATAAAAGCGATACCACGCCGTGACGCGCGCGGTCCGGCGGGGCGGAATAGCTGTAGGGCTTTTCTACAGTGGGAGCAGCCGGTGACCGATGCATGGATCGGCTGCAGCCTGCACCAGCAGCGGGGCCAGGGAGTCGCCGTATTTCGCCAGGAAGTAGGCCGCGCCCGTGGTCCGCTCCTGCAGATGGCCTCCGGGAAAGATACTCGTCGAGATGGCCGTCGCGTGGCGCAGCAGACTCGCATCCTTCTCCAACTGATGACGAGCGGCCATGCGCCGCAAGCGGTTCATCTGATAGCGCATCTTGGACGACGCGGTGCGAGCGGCGCGCCCCAGCCCTTCATCCAGACTCGCCATCCATGTGTTGACCGCCTCCAGTTCTTTATCAAGAGATTTGCCCGCCTCAGCCAGCCGCCGCTTCCCTTCGATCGGCATGGCGCGAGCGCCCAGCCTGGCGGCGAGCTCGGCCGGCGGCTCGAAGGCCTGGGTTAAGGAGAGCTGGTGGCGCTCCATGATCGAAGCGATGGCAGGCTCCACCAGGGTCGCCGACAGCCGCGGCAGAATCGGCGTGGCTCCACCGAAAATCTCCCGATAGAGCACCTCGGACTGCGCGAAGTAAGCGACCTCCGCCGCACCTCCGATGTACGCAGAGGTGGGCAGAATGCGATCCTGGAAGACCGGCCGCAACAGTGCATTCGCGCTTAATCGCTCAGGTGATACTTTAAGGATTTCAAGCAGCTCCGCTTCCTGAAAGGTCCGCTTCCCCACCTTCCACGCGCCTTCCAACCGGCGCAAGGGCACACGCATGCCGGTGCGCTCGTCGATGAGAAAGAGCAGGCTGGAGTTTTCGGCGACCAGCACCTGCGCGTGGTATCCGGCTGTCGTCAATTCGGTATCCCGCGCCAGCAGGAGTTGGTGCAGGCGATCCGCATCGACGATTGCGCGGCGCAGAACCTCCTGCCCTAACCGGTGAAAGCCGCGGGTCGAGGCGTCCATCACGATCAAGCCCCACGGAGCAAAGACGCTTGCTACAAGCTTGCCGAACGCCTGGGCGAAGGTCGCCTGCGGCCGGTACCACGCGCGCAACTGCTCCAGAAATGGACCCGGGCCCAATATGGATTCCGCCTCCGCCAGCGCCGCCAGCACCTCATCTCCGAGGATCCTGTTGCCCACCGGCATCCCGATCCGGCGTTCACCCGGGCGCAGTTGGACCCGACTGACACCTCGTTTGCCGGCGAGCGTCACATGATCGACTTCCGCGAAATCGTGATCTTCGGTTGCCATCCAGAAGACCGGCACCGATGGGTACCCCTGGGCCGTAGCCTGGGCCGCCCGCTGAATGGCGGTCGCTGCCTTGAGCAGGGTGTAGAGCGGTCCGCCGAAAAGGCCGACCTGCTGCCCGGTAACGACGGCGCGCGCCCCGTTGCGGAGCAGCTCGATGCTGCGCAACGTCGTCTCGCCAGCGCCGAACTGGACGCTCTGTTCGGCCAGCATGTCCGCCAGCGAACCGCGGGCGGCATCGTCGGCGAATCCGCCATGCCGCATCCATGCGGACGAGCGGGGGCTCACCGGATAGAAGGGAGCCAGCGGAGTCTCATGTTCGGTGTAGTCGAGAAAGATCCGGCTCGCGTGCGGCAGAACCGAAATCGGGTAACACTCCGTTTCCAAAACCGTCAGTCTCCTTCTCGGCGAGCCCTGGAACCGGGTCGCTGCACCGGGTGCGGGGCGTCGGACATCTCTGCTGTTAGAAGCTCGGAAAGCGCCTGTGTCTCGTGCGTCGGTAAAGATTCCAGCGCCAGCGCCGCCAGGCTTCGATAAGCGTTGGCCAGTAACGGATGCGGTTGAAGCGCATGGAGATGCAGCTTGACCGTCGATACATCTCCACGGGCCCATGGGCCGCTGAGGCTCTGGCGCACACCCTGGCGCGTGACGTTGGCCACGGTGGCTGCTGCCAGTGGGGCCAGGAGCCGTTCAGGTTCTTCTTCCTCGATGCCGGCAGCGCGCAGGCAAGCAGCCGCACCCGCGAGCAGGCTGGTGAGCAGCGGCGAAGCAAACATGCCGGCTGCGTGGTAGAGCGCCTTCCCTTCGGAGGGAACTGCGAAAGGCGTCCCACCAAGCTGCCGCACCATCTGGAACAGTGTCCGGCGCAGCGGCTTCTCCTCCGCCTCTACGCCGAACGGAACACCCGCGAGCGCGACGGGACGGTTCCCGGGGAAGCTCATGAGGGGATGCACGGAGGCCACCCTCGCCCCGGCATCGCGTGCTCCGGCGAGGACATCCCGGGTCAATGCGCCGCTCGAATGCAGCACGATCTGCCCTTTCAGCGCGCCCCGCCTTCGTACGATCCGGTCCGTCGTTGCGGCGATCGCGCTGTCCGGCACGCAAAGCCACAGGATGCGCGCGTCCAGTGCTGCGTTTTCAAGCGGGATGGCGCCGCCCAGTCGCCATCCGGGCGCTCTGCCGGCAGGTCGAGCTGCGGCACGCGCATGCACTCGCTCGCGCAGCGACACTCCCGATGTCTCCAGCGCAGCCACCAGCGAGCTGCCCCAGTTACCCAGCCCCACTACCGTCACGCCCGCCTCGACCCTGCTCGTCTTCCGCGGCCGTGTCATCCACTGGATGGTACCGTAACAGAGACGATCGACGCAGAGCTCCTGACGTAGACACTCGCGGCTGACGGACGATCGATCCCAACCTCAGCCGCAAATATCTCAACCGCAAATATCTCAGCTGTAGATCAGGAGAATCCCGCGCATGGCCATCCGCAAAGCCGCGAAGCTGGAAGATGCAAAGATCCCCACCGAACCGGCACCCCCCCCAGAACCAACAGCTACTGACGAGCAGAGAGCCCAGCCGGACAATCCCGCGCGCAGGTATCCCAGGGGCGTCCAGGTGCTCTCCTCAAAGATCAACTTCCGCGGCCCTCTCTTCAATGTGCAGACCGACCAGGTGCGTGAGCCGGGTGGCAAGGAATCCCGCCGCGACGTGGTGCGGCATGGCGGCTCCATCGTGATTCTTGCCGTGGATGAGACGAAGAGCCGGCGCGATCCCCTGATCATCATCGAGCGGCAATACCGCCACGCTGCGGGGCAATACCTGTTCGAGCTGCCGGCGGGTAAGCTGGACCCGAATGAAGATCCGCTGAAGGGCGCCAAGCGCGAGCTGCTGGAAGAGACCGGCTACCGCGCACGCCGGTGGACCAAACTGGTCCGCTTCTTCGCCAGCCCGGGCTTTCTGGGGGAGTGGATGCAGGTGTACGTGGCGGAGGAACTCACCGCCGGCGAGGCGCAGCCCGAGGAAGACGAGATGATCAAGCTCTCGGAGATGCCGCTCTCGGAACTGCTGCGGCAGATCGAGGGCGGCAAGATCCTCGACGGCAAGACGATCGCCTCCGTCCTGCTCTACGACCGCATCCGCAAGCAGCGCGCCACACGCAAGTAACCGGCTCACGCGCATCGTCAGGCAACCTGGCGGACGGATGCCGGCCAAGAGATTTCTGCAAACTAATTCCGATGCCCATACGTCCTCTTAAACAGGCAGGCTAGGTCAACCACCCTACCGCACTCTGCTGTGAAGGAAGGTTACGGGCTCGTGTCTCTATATAAAGGCAAAGTGAAGTGGTTCAACAACGCTAAAGGTTACGGATTCATTGGTCGCGAAGATGGTCCGGATGTCTTTGTGCACTACAGCTCCATTCAACTGGATGGCTACAAGAGCCTTAAAGAGGGAGACGAGGTCGAGTTCGACATCGTGCAGGGACAGAAGGGGCCCCAGGCCGACACGGTGCAGCGCACGCACGAGGCGGCCTGAGGGACAGCCCCTGAGCGCGGACTCCTCAGCATCAGTCCTGAGCCTCAGTTCTGAGCATCACTTCTGAACGACAGTCCTGAGATGCTCGCTGGGGGCAACATCCGCGAGCGCCATGTAGGTCTGCAGCACATTTCATGCCGCCTGTTCTGTTCGCGATGAGGCGGGAGGGCGTGGTGTGTGCTAAGAAGTGATGCAAGCCTGAGTGTTCAAGCGCCGTCGCTGTCATCGCCGGAAGTTAAATCCCCGGAAGTTGAATTCGGGAAGTTAATCGTGGAAGTTTAGATCGTGGTACTGTTTTGTGCCATGCACGCTTCTACATCCGCCTCTGTCCGCATTCTTCTCGCCTGCATGCTGCTGGCTCCGGCCGCGCCGCTTGCCGTCGCTCAAACCAAGCCGCCCGTCACCTCCATCGCCAGCCATCCCGATTGGCCCAAGGCCAGGGCGGCGGACGTACATTCGGTCGACGCGATCCTCGCGGCGCTCTACGACGTCATCTCCGGCCCGGCAGGTCAGCCACGCGACTGGGACCGCTTCCGCTCCCTCTTCGTTCCGGATGCGCGGTTGATTCCCGTGCGCCACGCCAAATCCGGGAACGGTGCCGACGTTCTGCCGCTGACGCCCGATCGCTACATCGAGCTCAGCAGCCATGCGCTCAGCCAGGGCTTCTTCGAACGCGGCATCCATAACACCGTCAATAGTTTCGGCGATATCGTGGACGTCTTCTCCACCTACGAGTCGCGTCATGCCAAAGCCGACGCCAAGCCCTTCGTTCGCGGCGTCAACAGCATTCAACTGCTCAAGGATGGCGATCGGTACTGGGTGGTCACCATCCTGTGGGACGACGAACGCTCCGGCGCCCAGCTACCCGCGAAGTATCTGCCTTAGCGCCGCGAGTCGCCGATTCGCGCAGCTTAGTTCGTACAGCTTAGTTCGCGCAGCCACAGACATGTCATCCTGAGCGAGGCGGGCTGCGCAAAGCGCAGAGCGCGAGTCGAAGGACCTGCGTTTTCAGAGCCAACCTGACTTGTTCGCGATATCGGATCCGCGGGAGAGTGAAACATGAGAGCAGCAATTCGCTTGTTGAGGTCTACTTTGTTCGCGCCATCAGCCGTGCTGGCGTGCCTCGTCTTCAGCCTCGCTCCTTCACCGGCTCTCTACGCTCAAGTCCTGGGAACGCAGGATGGGGAAACGCAGCAAGCAGCGGCTATGCCGCGGCAGGACCAGGCTGCCGTGACGACCCAGATCGAAGCCGTCCTTGAGACGCAGGTCGCGGCCTGGAATCGCGGCGACATTCCCGGCTTCATGCAGGGTTACGACGCGTCGCCTGACACCACCTTCGTCGGCACCCAGGTGGAGCACGGCTACGACGCGATCCTCGAGCGGTATCAGCGGAACTTCTCCAGCCGCGCAAAGATGGGCACGCTGCGCTTCAGCAGCCTTGAGACTCGTCTGCTCTCCGCCACAGTGGCCGTCACCACAGGCCACTTTGAGCTGATCTTCGCTCCCAGCGCAAACTCCGGCGCGCCTGCGCCTTCACCAAAGTCCGGCATCTTCTCCCTCGTCTGGATTAAACGGCCAGCAGGCTGGCGCATCGTGCTCGACCACACCAGCTAGACCACTCCCCGAAAGCAGTCTCCCGACATAGTTTTGCCAGCCAGTCGAGTTATACTTCGTCCACTTCAGCAAGCACCTGAAGCAGAGTCGCGAGCCGAGGCGTTCAAAGCAGCAACCGCGACGGAGGAGTGCACCATGCAAAGCCGCATCCTGGGCACCACCATGCCGGTCGTTGAGTTCCTGCTGGAGGCCAACGACGCCATCGTCTCCGAAGCCGGAGAGCTTTCCTGGATGAGCAGCTCCATCCAGATGCTGACCCACACCCAGCTCGGCGGGGGCGGCGGCCTCGCCGGTGTGTTCCGCAGAGTGATCGGCGGGGGAACTCTGTTCATGACGGAATACCGCGCGATGGGCGCGCCCGGAGAGATTGCCTTCGCTACCAAGCTTCCCGGCCACATCCTGCCGGTCGAGGTCGCGCCGGGCCACGAGTACCTGATCCACCGGCATGGATTCCTCTGCTCCACTCCGTTTATCCAGATCGGCGTCGGCTTTCAGCAATCGCTCGGCGCCGGCATCTTCGGCGGCGACGGATTTCTGCTGCAGAAGGTGAGCGGGCAAGGGACTGCGTGGCTCGAATTATCCGGCGAGGTGATCCAGAAAGATCTGCAGCCGGGAGAAACCCTGCGCGTCCATCCCGGCCATGTCGGCGCGTTCCAATCCAGCGTCTCGTTCCAGATCGCGAGAATCCCCGGCATCAAGAACATGATCTTTGGCGGAGACGGCATCTTCCTCGCCGCGTTGACCGGACCGGGCAGGGTCTGGCTGCAGACGCTGCCCATCACCCGGCTGGCTCACAAGCTGATGGAATACATGCCCTCGCGTGAGAAAGAGTCGACCGAAGGTGGCGTTGTGGGTGGCATCGTAGGCTCCATCCTGGGCGGAATGCGGTAGACGCTCCTTACCATCACTCCGATGGCGCCTCCGCTCTCGCGCGAGCGCCATACGCGCCGATCAGCCGGGCAACCAGCACCGCCAGATAGAGCACGCCGATGACCGCTTCAATCGCGGTCAGCGAGCGCGCCTGCGCCGAGGCCGGAGTGATGCCCACCGCGCCCACAGATGTCATGGTCGCGAAGCTGTAGTACAGCAGATCGATCCGGTCGGGAATGCTGTGGAGATTGGACAGCGGGTCGAGATAGAAGGCATGCGGTTGCAATGCTGCCTCCAGCATGTAGACATTCGTAAAGCTGAACCCGATCAGCAGGTAGACGCACAACGCTCCCAGGATGGTCTCGGACGTCGCCTTATCTTTGCGAAAGACCCGCCTGAAGATGATGGCGATAACGAACGCGTCGAATGCCATGGTAAGAACAGCATTGACGATCAAAAGGGTTCCCGCGTGCATGACCTTGATCCGGCTATGTTGCAACAAGGCCGGAATTGCCAGCAGCACGATAACAATCACGATGGTGCGGCGATAACTCACCGCATAGATGCTGAACAGCGTTACCAGCGCGGTCAGCGCACGGAAGGCCCAAAACCGGTAGCCGGAATCTCCCGCGTACGGATAGAAGATCAGGTATCCCAGCAGGAAGAGAAACAGGATAAGAAATTTGCGCTGGGTCACGGTGGGCTGGGTCCTGCAAGATCCGTCCTGACAGATCGTAGTGAGGCGCGATAGCCGCGTCAAGCTGGATTGCGCGGCTACAACCCTAAAGCAAGACCGATTCCCTTCGATTACATTGAAGACAGGGTCGCGCGCCCCTGGCCCCGAGAACCCATGGAAAACCGCTCCATCGCGCTCCTGCTTGCCGAGACCGCCGACCTGCTGGAGATCTCCGCCGGCGATCCCTTTCGCATTCGCTCCTACCGCCGCGCCGCTGAGGCGGTGGAGCAAAGCACGGTGCAGCTCTCGACCCTGTGCTGCGATCCCAAGCGGCTGCTCGAAATTTCCGGCATCGGCAAGGGAATGGTCGCCAACATCCTGGAGATCGAAGCGCGCGGCTCGCTCAAGCTACGCGACGAGCTGCTCACCAAGTACAAGCCAAGCATGCTGGAGCTGTTGAGGCTGCCCGGCATGGGCCCCAAGACGGTGGCCCTGGTCTGGGAGGCGCTCGAAGTCGCCACCGTGGATGAGCTCGCAGCCGCCATCGACGCCGGTAAACTCGCGGACCTGCCGCGGTTCGGCGAAAAGCAGATCCAGAAACTGCGCAAAGGAATCGACGACTACCGCAAGAACAGCGGACGCTTTCACCTGGACGACGCCGACATGGCCGCCGAGCGGCTCGCCCTCTATCTGCAGGAATTTCCCGGGATCGAAAGCGTCACCCCTGCCGGTTCCCTTCGCCGCGGCCGCGACACCGTCGGCGACCTGGACATTCTCGTGACCGGACCGGCATGCGAAGAGGACGTGGTCTCCGCTGCGGTCGACTACACCGCGGCCTATCCGCCCATCGCCGACCTGATCGCGAAGGGGCAGAACAAGGTCAGCTTCCGCCTGCGCACCGGCCTGCAGGTGGACGTGCGCCTGCTGCCGCGTGCCTCCTTCGGGGCGGCGCTCCAGTACTTCACCGGCTCCAAGATGCACAACGTCACCGTGCGCCAGCGCGCGATCAAGCGCGGCTACACTCTGAGCGAATATGCATTGGCGCGCGTGGATGACGGCACGCAGGTGGCTGCGGCGACGGAGCAGGAGATATACGCAGCGCTCGACCTGGACTGGATTCCGCCGGAGCTGCGCGAGAACAGCGGTGAGATCGAAGCCGCCGCGAAACACACTCTGCCCACGCTGATCGAGCAATCGGAGATTCGCGGCGACGTGCACATGCACACCGAGGCAACCGACGGGCGCAACACCATCCGGGAGATGGCCGAGGCCGGCCTGGTCCACGGCTACGAATACATCGCCATTACCGACCACTCCAAGAATCTGGCGATGGCCTCGGGCCTGGACGATGCCCGCGCGCTCGAACACATCCGCCGGATCAAGGAGGTGGACGCCGACATGGGCGGCCGCATCCGCGTCTTCGCCGGCATCGAAGTGGACATTCTCGGCGATGGCGCGATCGATCTTTCTGACGAGGTGCTGGCGCAGATGGACGTGGTGATCGCCAGCGTGCACTCGCTCTTCAGTCAGCCACTTGAGCAGATGACCGATCGCGTGCTGCGCGCCATTGAGAATCCGTATGTGCGCATTCTCGGACACCCTACCGGGCGTCTGCTACTGCGGCGCGATCCCTACGCCATCGATCTGTTGCCCATCATCCGGCGCGCCGCCGAGCTCGGCGTCGCCATGGAGCACAACGCAGACCCCAACCGGCTCGACCTGTGCGATCGGGATCTGCGGCTGGCGAAGGAGCACGGCTGCAAAGTTGTCGTGAACACCGACTCGCATCACGTCAGCAGCCTGGAGAAGATGCGCTACGGCATCCGTCAGCTTCGCCGCGCATGGCTCACCAAAGAGGACGTGCTGAATACCCGATCAGCCGAGGCGTTCCTTGGGACTCTGAGGCCGCGGCCCTGACAAAGCGGGCTGGCTTCACGCCCAGGCGTTGAAGTCCCCCGCGCGCAATCGCTCCGCCAATCGCTCGATATCGCCGGAGAGCACGCGATCTTCGCGCAATGGCGCAACGAATTTTCGTATCAGCTCGCGCGCGACCTCCACCCGGACCGCCGCTTTGAGCGGAGCGCGGAACTCCAGTCCCTGAGCCGCGATCATCAATTCGATCGCCAGCACCAGCTCGGCGTTCTCCACCACCCGCCGCAGCTTGAGCGCGGAGGTCATGCCCATCGAGACATGGTCTTCCTTGCCGCCGGACGTCGGCACGGAATCGACGCTTGCCGGATGCGAGAAAACTTTCGCTTCGTTCAACAGCGCCGCCGCCGTCACATGAGCGATCATGAATCCCGATGACAGACCGGGCCGGTCGGAGAGAAACGGCGGCAGTCCCTCGTTGATGTCGGGATTGATAAGCCGGTCGATGCGCCGCTCGCTGATGCTGAGCAGGTCGGTGAGCGCGATGGCGGCGTAATCCAGTACCAGTGCGAGCGGCGCACCGTGAAAGTTTCCGCCGGAGAGCACCGCGTCTTGCTCCGCCGCCTCTCCCGAGAAGATCAGTGGATTATCTGTAGCAGATCCTGTTTCAATCTCGACCACCGAAATGGCGTGGTCCAGCGCCGTACGCACTGCACCGTGCACCTGCGGCATGCAGCGAAGGCAGTAGGCATCCTGCACGCGGGGATCGTTGGTGCGGTGGGACTCGCGAATCTCGCTCTCCGCCATCAGTTCGCGCAGATGCGCCGCAACAGCCATCTGTCCGGCATGCGGACGCGCCTGATGAATGCGCGCGTCAAACGCAGTGGGTGTACCGCGTAGCGCTTCGAGCGACATGGCGCCGGACAAATCGAAGAGCTTTGCTGCGCGTAAAGCGCGAACCAGCGAAAGACCGCCAACCGAGGCCATGGCCTGCGTGCCGTTCAGCAACGCCAGCCCCTCCTTGGCCTTGAGTTCCAGCGGCGTTAGCCTCGCCGCGTTGAGAGCAGCGGCGGCAGTGGTCCGCGCGCCGCCCGCGTAAACGTCGCCTTCACCCATCAGCGCCAGGGCCAGGTGCGCCAATGGAGCAAGATCGCCGCTTGCGCCCACCGATCCGCGCGACGGAATCACCGGATGAATGCCGGCGTTGAGCATCGCGATCAGCAGGTCCACCACCTCAGTGCGCACACCGCTTAATCCCTTGGCCAGCACGTTGGCGCGCAGCAACAACATGCCGCGAACCTCCGGCTCCGGCAGCGGCTCGCCCACGCCACAGCAGTGGCTGCGCACCAGATTGCGCTGCAGTTCAGCCACCTGCGCCGGCTCCACGCGTACTTCGGAGAGCTTGCCGAAGCCGGTGTTGATGCCGTACGCAGCTTCGCTGGACTGGGCGGCACGATCAACCACGCGCCGCGAGGCGCGCATCTTTGCTAGAGCGCCGGGATCGAGCGCGACCTGCATCCTGGCATGCGCGACAGCTTCCACTTCGTCGAGCGAGAGCATTTCGCCGGAGAGGCGGAGAGGGGGGAGAGAGGCGATAGCAGTCGTCATAGTTTCGGGGAGCAAACCCGCTACTATACCGCGTTCGAGTATGTTCGGTCATGCCCGGAGGAGCGCGCCGTATCATGGGCATCGCCCTGCGCGCGACGATCTCTGGCAATCTTCGCCTTCCGCACCTGAACGCCGGTAAACAGCAGCAGGACGGCGGGTGGCAGCAGGGCGAAGAACCAGATCGTTCCCCACGGCGATGCACGAGGGACGATTTCGAGCTGCGTGGTGCAGCGGGCGCGATGTCCTCCCTGCTCCACCTGCACATCCACGCGCCACTTGCCCGGCGCCGGTAGATCGATCTGTGCGGCCTGCAGCAGCTTGTTCGTCGCCTGCGCGTGCGAGAGCCGCACGACGATGGGCTTCGCGTCTGGCTGTGGTGGTGTCAGCGTGAGGGTAACGGCCGCATCCATCAGCACGTCGCTGCTCCCACTGTCGTGCACCAGCACGCTTACATCCACCGGTCCCGCCGCCAGCGTATCGGGGAGGGTGAAGAGTGAGACGGTGAATGGTCCGGCCTGCGTGCGCATCTGCAAACGGCCGCCATCGGCTCGCGCTGCTTGCACCACGCCGAACAGCACGCATGTCAGCAGGACGATCTGAAATAGCGTTCGCCTCACATGCCACCATTCGTCATGCTGTTTTCTGTGGGGCTCCCACTCATGACTCCGGCACTCACCATGCCGCGCATCTGCATTGGCTGCAGCAGCAGCCAAAAACCGATCGCGTAAACCAGCAGGACGCATACGGCCCAGGGCGCCAACATGCGCAACGTGCGTCTGAGGCCGGTGGCCATCTGCCGCGCCAGCCGCCAACCCAGATAGAGCGTCAGCAGCAGCCCGGCATCCAGAAACAGCAATTGAAGCTGCAGCAGAAAAGTCCCGCCCGCAGCCGCCCCCATCCGCCAATCCGGCTGACGCAGAGCGGCCCAGCCCAGGTCATGCGCCGCCTGCTCGAAGACCGGCGTCAGCGACGGAACGCCATAGGCGAAGTGGAAGAGCAGATGAGCCGCCCACATGCCGAGACCCAGCGGCAGCAGCGCTAACGATAATCGGCAGAAGATCTCAGTGACTGCCACTGCAGGCACACTCACGTCGCGCGGACGCATGATGCGACTAAGCAACCAAGTGCCACCGGCGACCAGGCCCAGCAGCAGTACGGCGCCCGCGGCGCTGCCCACGGTCGTGGCCAGCCACGGTACCAGCGCGCCGGCTGCGGAAAGCAGGTGAGCGCCGGGCGCTACCATCACCGCCGCATTCGCGAACGCCGCAAACACCAGCACCAGCGCAACCGAAGCGATGTCTACCCGGCGTGCAAGATGGCGGATGGAGGAGCGTGGCCCTTCCGCCAGGATGTCGCGCGTGAGCGGCCGCGCGAAAATGCTCACGTTGTCGTGCGGGCAGGCCTTCACGCAATCCATGCACAAGGTGCAATCGAGGTTGCCGACCTTCTGCGGCAAGTAAAGGTCCAGCTCACAGCCGCGCTGCTGCTCGTTGCCGCGTATGCAGTCATGCGTGCTGCAGGAAGAACAGGTCGCCTGGCTGCGCACCTTGAGTTCCAGCGGCGACACCAGCGAGCTGACGAAGTTGAACTGTCCGATGGGGCAAACGTATTTGCAGAAGCTGGCCCCACGGAAGAATGTGTCGACGAGAAAGGCGGCAGCGAAATACGCGACCAGCACCCCGGCGGTGCGCGCCGGCCGGTCCCACAACGAAAAGCGTTCATAGCCCCAGAAGAAGGCGACCATCAGTCCAATGCCGATCCACTTCACCCGCAGCCAGCGCGGCCACCGCAGCTTTGCGAATCCCATGCGATGCCCCAGCTCTCGCGGCAGGGTGAAGGGGCAAGCCATGCAGAACAGGTTCCCCACGAACAGCAGCGCCAGCACTCCCAGCGCCCGCACTATGTTCCAGGGCACCACGCCCGCCAGGTTCATCGCGCCCATCTGGTGACCGAAAACTCCATGTGCGATGACCAGCACGATGACCACAAGGCTGATCGCCTGCAGCGATTGGCGCCCGTAGCGTGAACGCAGCCATGCGCCAACGAACGGCACCCGCAGCAGATCGAATCGCGCCCTGGCCTGCCCAGTTCCCCTAATTGTCACCAGCCTGGTTGCGTAATAGCTCCGCCTGCGGGAACTGGACGAAAGCAGGCGCAGCACGATAGCGATGGTCGGGATCCAGAAGATCAAGGAGCCGGCGACCCACATAAAGGCGCCCGCGGCAGCCTGATCACCGAGCGCGGAGAAGCCGAAGAGACGCGGCGCGGCGGCGTAGGTCGGATAGATAACGCGCCCACTGAAGGCGAGGAACGCGGAGAGCGCGGTATTCACCAGGTCGGCCGCGATCAGATACGGCACCATGGCCCAGCGCGACCACATAGCCTTGCTCGGCCATGGCTGGATCACCGTCCACCAGAACAGCAGCGAGGTGAAGAAGAAGCAGGCGTGCTCCACCTCATGCCAGCTCTGGGAGCGCAGCGTAAGCTCGTAAGCGGCCGGCGTATGCCAGCCCAGGTAGGCGATGTTCATCGCCAGCCAGCCGGTGACCGGATGCAACACAAACCGCGCGAGCGCCTTGACCGGCTTTGCACTGATCAGCGGGCCGACCGTGTGCTGTACTAGGGTTCGAGGCAGCCCGCGCAGCAATGGGACGGTGGGCGATCCCAGCAGCAGCAGCGGCGGTGCGACGGACATCAGCAGCAGGTGCTGCACCATGTGCGCACTCAGCAGCAGGCCGCCAAGAAGATCCAGCGGCGACGCAATGGCCAGCCACAGCGTCGCGAGACCGCCGAAGAAACATATGGCGCGCCACGGCGGCAGCTCATCCGGCCGCGACAGTCGCGCTGAGCGCCATCCGTGCAGATAGAGCAGTGCGATGATGAGCAAGCCGATGGTGGCCCACGGTGGAATATTCCACGAGCGGGCCAGCGCGTCGGATGCATCCAGCATTTTATGGTTGCGCGGGCGGCGCCGGCTTCAATTGCTTGAGCGACGGCGTCTCCTCGACTGGCTCATGGGGCGCCGGCCTGTCGCTCTCGGCAATGCTGCGCGAAGCGTCGGTCGCAGGCCTCTGGTTCGCCGGGTGCAGCGTCTCCAGGAACGCCACCAGCGCCGTCACCTGCGGAGGTGTGAGCGCCTTGCCATAGGCCGGCATGTTGCCGCCGCCCTGAATCACCTGACGCACGATCTGGTCTTCGGTCAGCTTGGTTGCGACATTGTCGAGCTCCGGTCCACGGCGTCCTCCTATGCCGCCCAATTGATGGCAGTCGCGGCATTGCTTGGACTGCAGCACCAGAGCGCCCTGGCGCTCCAGCGGCGTAGTGCCATGCACAAAGTGGATGGGCACGGCATCGCTGCTCCACGCGTCCATCTTGGGGCTCCAGGGCGTGTAGGTGCCAAGCTGGGTGAGCACGGCGAAGGAGACGGCGAGCACGATCACGGCGAGCACGCCGACTGGCCGCCGGTACCAGCTCTTCTCTCCAAAGCCGGCGATGAACGGCAGCGCCACCAGCGCGCCCACGCCGATGATCGGAGCGATGAGCATGACCGGCGTCTCGATACTGGGCGGCAGGAACGCGAGCGCGGTGTAGATCCACAGGAAGAAGAAGTCGGGCTTGGGAACCGTCTGCACGATGGTCGGATCGGGAATACCGGTCGGTCCATACGGCCCGAAGATGGCCGCGCAGACCGCGACGGCGAACAGGATGCCGGCCGCGAACATGGCGTCCTTCCACACCGCTCCCGGAACAAACGGCATGCCCTTCTTTTCCAGCTCGTGGTACTCCTGCATGTAGGTCTCGCGCTTCACCAGGCGGCCGGGCGCGGGCCATTCATTGATGCCGCAGGTCAGCACCAGCCAGGTGTGCAGCGAGGCAAAGCCCAGCATGGTCGCGGGCAGCAGGAAGACGTGCAGCGCGTAGAAGCGCGTGAGCGTAGTGCCGGCGATGATGGGTCCGCCGAGCACGAAATGCACCAGTTGCCCGCCGATGAACGGGACGCGGCCCATGATGGAAGCGCCGATACCTAACCCCCAGTAGGCGTCCTGGTCGAAGCGCAGCACCTGCCCGCTGAAGGCCATGCCCAGCGTCATCAGCAACAGACCCACGCCCAGCAGCCACGTCAGCTCGCGCGGAAATTTGTATGCGCCGAAGAGAAAGACCTGGGTCATGTGGATCAGCACCACGGCGACCATGAAGTTCGATCCCCAGAAGTGCATGCCGCGCAGGAACCAGCCCAGCGGCAGTTGGTGGTTCAGCACCTGCAGGCTGTGCCATGCCTCGCCCGCCGAGGGCACGTACACCAGCGCCAGCAGGATGCCGGTGACGATCTGCAGAATAAGCAGAGTAAAGGCGGCGCTGCCAAACACGTACCACCAGGATGCAGTCTTGACGGGAACCCGATGCTCGGCCGAACTCTTGACGAATCCTTCGAGCTGAACCCGCCGCTCTACCCAATCGTAGGCTTGTTTGTACCAGGGCATGGAGTGATTCCTTTGACTAGCTTAGCCTCGTTCGACAGGGTAGGCGTCTGCCCCGCATGAATCATCAGCGTGTCGCCATCCACACGGTAGGGATACTTGAAAAGGCCGCGCTCCGGCGGCCCGGCAGCCCGAGAACCATCGGCGTAGTACACGCCGCCATGGCAGGGGCAGAGGAAGAGATCCGATTGCGGGAACCAGCGCACCGGGCAGCCGAGATGCGCGCAATTCACGGCGAAGACGGTGAACTTCTTCCCTTCCGCCCGGCGCACATAGCAGGCGGTATTCGCGGTCAGTCCGTCCCACGGGTGGCTGTAAGGATTGACATAGGTCGCCAAAATGGTCTGGCCCGGCTGGAAGTCATTCACCTTGCCCAGCGGAATCCACGAGTTATAGCCGCCCTTGCCGCGGATGGGACCGAACAGATAGCCGATGACCGGAGTCGCGATCAGCGCGGCCACCGCGGCATTCAGCGCGATGCTGAATTTGAAGAGAAAGCTGCGGCGCGAGACCGCCTTCTGGCCGCCGACATTCAGCTCCTCTGCATGCTCGAAGACCGACGGCTGCTCATTCGCTGGAAGGCCGGGCACCGGATCGCTCATGGCTGTTCTCCCTTGCTTCTCTGCTGCGCTGCGGGCTGCTTGGGTGCAAACCCCGCCGATCCAGCGGGCGCCGCATAGGGCGCATACGGTTGCCCCGGCCGCGCTGGACGCCTGGACTCGAGCAGCGCCACGACATCGCGCACATCGGCCGCGGTGAGCGGTTTGTCCGGGTCCAGCGTGCGCCAATCCGGCATGCCCAGGTCCGGCCGTCCTACGATGATGGCCGTACGCAGCGACTGGGCCGGCATCAGCGCCAGAAACGAAGCGTTGAGAATGGAACCTGCATACCCCACTTCGCCGCCCATCTCGCCATGGCATTGCGAGCACACCTTGCTATACACCTGCAGGCCATGGGCCGCATCTCCCGGCGTATCGTCCGCATACGGCGGTGCGTTCAATCCCGCGAGCACGTTGCCCTTGTACCATTCGGCGCGGATACCCTTGACCAGCGCGTCGATCTGGCTGTCGGTCAGGAAGCCCTGCGATTTCGTCCCGAAGCCCGGCATCAGCGTACCCGGATCGCCGTTCGCGATGACGTTGCGTATCCTCGCATCGTCCACCAGCGCCTGATACTCCGGGGCTGCCAGCGGAACGGCTGGGCCGTCCATCCCCTTTGCGCCGTGGCAGCCGCTGCAGTTCTGCGCAAACAGGACGGTGGCCGAGTGAATGGAGTCCGGCCGCGGCACCTCCGGCCCCGCCGGCGGCTTGCCCGGCAAACTGATGCAGCCGGAGAGCAACGGAAGCGCCGTCCCCAGCAGAAACGCGGTGAGTCTGCCCCTCATGCGCCGCCACCCTGCGGCCCATGACCTTGCATGTGCCCCGGCGTCTCCAGGCCCATGCGCATCGAAAGCGGAACATCCTGGAAGCGCTTGATCCGGCCCTCGCGCGCGACCACGTACCCGGCGACCAGTCCAAACGCGACCTGCGATGCCGCGAACCACCCCCAGTTGATGTGGTCGTCGAAGAACGGGTTCAGCAGCCCTAGGATGGAGTGCAATACGCCCGTCCAGAGCGCAGGCGCAATCAATCCTCCGAGGATGAAGGGGTGCTTGGGCATCAGGGGGAGCAGCGCGCCATAGAGCAGACCAACCAGGAAGGAGGCCGAGGTATGAATGATGATGGCGATCACCAAAGCTAAAAGATGAAACGAGCGAAGCTGCGCCTCGGTGGGATGCGTCCACCCGGCGACGCCCGCGCCTCCCAGCAGATTCACGACGTACCAGATGCTGTGATAGGCGATCACGCCGTAGATCTCCGCCAGTACGATCATGGCGGTGCCGCCGGCGAAGCCGCCCTTGATCCCGGAGGAGATGGGATAGCTCTCCAGCGGAAGCTGCGCACGGTGCTCCTCGCTCATCCTGACCTTGGTCACCTTCCTGCTCTCGGTCTCGACCGGGATCTCTTCAAAGGCCACCTTGATCGATTCGTGCTGCTCGTGAGGCAGGACCTCCTTAAACCAGCCCACGATTCCCGCAATGGTCACGAAGATGCCGAGCAGGCTGATGTAGTAGTTCGTCACCAGACCGCCCAGAAGAAGCGTGGCGCCGAGAGCCATGGCCAGCGGCCACGCTGTCGGCGCCGGCAACTGGATATGGCCCGTCTCCATATGCATGGCATCGCCGCGAACCGCTGGATCGTGCCTTGCGTCGCCGGGTAACGGATCGTCGTGCGGATTCATGTCGGTACGCGCTTACCTTCCCACGATGTAAACCACGGTGAAGACCACAATCCAGACCGCGTCCACAAAGTGCCAATAGAGGGAGAGCGTCTCCACCTTGCGGGCGTGCTCGTGGTGCAGGTGGCCGGTGATCGAAAACAAGAGGACGGTCAGCATCATGAGCATGCCCACAACCACGTGCGTAGCGTGCAGACCCACCAGCGAATAGAAGGTTGTGCCGAAGAGATTGGTGCTGATGGTGAGGTGGTCCACGGTGATCAGCTTCTGCCATTCGCGCGCCGTGCCATAGAGGAAGATGGCCGCGAGCGCGATGGTCGCGCCCCACCAGGCGCTGAAGGCCTGCATGGACTGCTTGGCCAGCGCCCGCTCCGCGAGCCAGATCGTGAGGCTGCTCGAAAGCAGACAAATGGTGTAGAAGACCGGCGTTTCGAGTACCTGTCTCGGAGTCGGACCATAGGTGCTCTTGCCGATGTAGTAGATGTACGCCACCACGAAGATGGAGAAGAGCGCCACCTCTCCGGTGATGAGCGTGAGTATGCCGACCGTTCCCTTGTAGGGCGGGTTCCAGGCAATGTCTTCGGATTCTCTGGATAGCGGAATGGTGCTCATTCAGTCCTGTCCTGTGCGCGGCATCTAGTCATACGCGGAGTCCGGGTCGTCGGGATGCTTGAGATCCCACAGCGGGCGGCGACTGGCCACCACCGGTTCCACCGCGAAGTTGTAGGCGGGCGGCGGTGACGTGGTGGCCCACTCCAGCGTCCAGGCGTCCCAGGGGTCCGGGCCGGCAACCCTTCCCCTGAAGTAGGACACGATCAGGTTGTAGACAAAGACCGAAATGGCTATCGCCTGTACGGCGGCGCCGATGCTGACCGCCATGTTCCACCCTCCCCATCCGCGGTTCGCGTCATAGGTGTAGATCTGACGCGGCATGCCCAGAATGCCGGGGATGTGCATCAGGTCGAAGGTCAGGTGGAAGCCGATGACAAACAGCCAGAAATGGATCTGCCCCAGCCGCTTGTCCATCATGCGTCCCGTCACCTTGGGGTACCAGTAGTAGAAACCGGCGAACATCGCGAAGATGATGGCGCCGACGATGACGTAATGGAAGTGCGCGACGACGAAGTACGAGTTGTGCAACTGCCAGTTGAACGGGGCGACCGAGAGCATGATGCCGGTGAGGCCGGCGATCAGAAACTGCGCCACGAAGCCGATCGCGAACAGCATGGGCACGGTAAGCCGGATCTTGCCGCCCCACATGGTGGCAATCCAGTTAAAGATTTTGATACCGGTCGGGATACCCACCAGCATGGTGGAAAGCGCGAAGAAGCTGTTCGATACCGACGTCATCCCGACCGTAAACATGTGGTGCGCCCACACGCCCAGGCTGAGAAAAGCGATGCCCACGGAGGCCGCCACCATGGCCGGATAGCCGAAGATGGCCTTGCGCGAAAAGACCGGAATCACCTCATTGGCTACCGCGAAGGCCGGCATCACCAGTACGTAAACCTCGGGGTGCCCGAAGATCCAGAAGAAGTGCGCCCAGATCAAAGCTGAGCCGCCGGCCTGGGCATCGAAGAAGTGGCCGCCGAGATAGCGGTCGATCAGCAGCATGACCTGTGCCGCGGTAAGCGGGTTGATGGCGAGAATGATCAGAACCGACATCACGATGTAGAGCCAGACGAACAGCGGCATGCGGAAGAGCGTCATGCCCTTGCAACGCATGCTGAAGGCTGTGGCGATGAAGTTGATGGCAGCGCCAATGGAACCGACCCCGCTGATCAGGAGCGAAACGGCCCAGTAGTCCGTGCTATGCCCGCGGGAGAATGCCCGCTCGTTGAGCGGCGCATAGGCGAACCAGCCCACGTCCGGAGCGGTGCCCGCGCCCTGCAGCCCAGTGCCTCCGATCCAACTGTAGTAGAGCAGCAGGCCGCCGAACACCGTCATCCACAAGCTGAAGGCGTTGAGCCGGGGGAACGCCATGTCGCGGACGCCCAGCATTAACGGCATCAGGTAGTTGCCGAAGCCGATGACCATCGGCATCACGACGAAGAAGATCATCGTCGTGCCATGCATGGTGAAGATGCGGTTGTAGTTCTCCGGCGAGATGGCGTCGTTGTTGGGAATCGCCAGTTGCAGGCGGATGAGCAGCGCCTCAATGCCCCCGATCAGGAAAAAGATCAGCGAGTAGAGAACGTAGAGGACCCCGATCTTCTTGTGGTCGACCGTGACCACCCAGCTATGGACAAGCTCGAGGAAGGTTCCCTGAAACCCCTCTGGCCGGGTAATGTCGATCGCCCCGTCCAGCCCCCCCGGTATCGGTATGCTCGATCCTGCCATCCGCTGCTACCCACGCTTCCTGTGCGCCCGTCGCTGACTGCCGTCGCTATTGCATTCCCTTACCGCAACGTGTTCAGGTACTGAGTAATCACCTGGATCTGCGCAGCCGACAGATGCATGGGCGGCATGAGCGCGCCCGGCTTGAAAGCGTCCGGACTCTCGATCCAGCGCTCGAGGTTTGCCGTGGTATTGTCCGCCGCGCCCGCTGCGATGGTCCGGCGGCTCATCAGGTGCGTCAGGTCCGGGCCGAAGCGCCCATTCGCCACGGTTCCGGCGACAGTATGGCAGTTGATGCAGGCCTGCGATTCAAACTCCTGGCGCCCCTCGGCGACTGCGGGATCCTGATTGGCCGGCTTCTGCTGCTGCTTCACCCAGGCCGCGAATTGCTCCGGCGTGTCCACGTACACGCGCAGCAGCATCTTGGCGTGTTCGACTCCGCAGAACTGCGCGCACTGCCCCAGGTACAGGCCGGGCGCATGCGCGTCCATCCACAGGGCGTTGATGCGGTTCGGAATCAGTTCTGTCTTCCCCGACAAGCGCGGCACCCAGAAGCTGTGCATCACATCCGCGGAGGCAAGCTGCATAAAGGTAGGCCGCGGCGACTCAGGCGTGCTGACGGGGATGTGCAGTTCGTTTGCCGTGACGATGTTCAGCTTGGGATAGCGGAACTCCCACCAGAACTGGTGCCCGATCACCGTCACCTCCAGCGCGGACTTGGGCTGCGGCGCATCCTGGATGGCGAAGATCATGCGCGCCGTGGCCAGAAACAGCACCACGACGATCAGGATGGGGATGATCGTCCACGCCATCTCGATCTGATTGCTGCCGAAGATCTGCGGCGGTTCGCTGCCATCGTCATCGGCCCGCGTGCGGAAGCGGACGACCGCAATGGCGAGCAGCGTGATGACCACCAGAAAGATGCCGCCGGTGATGGCCAACACGAACATCGAAAGGCTGAAGATCGAGTTGGTGGGAGTAGAAGCCGGCGAAAAAATGCTGGTGTTGGTGTTGACCGCGAATGCCGATCGGGCCAGCAACATCAGCGATGCCGCCAGCAACATGCGGCCGCAGTGTACCGCGCCATGCGCCGGTCTCTTCGATATCGAATGAGTTCCGCTATTGCGTAGAGCGCACATGATGTTTCCCAGTGTAAGCCGAGTCGCTACGGTTTTTGTCCGTGGATTGATGCTGCGGATATTTTGTTGGCGCGCCGCGAGGGAGCCATCCGGATTGCTTTGGATGATGGTTGAGGATGCTGAGGTTGGCCCATCGCATAAGCCCGTCGAGGGAACGCACCGCCCCTCCGGCTACACTGACAGCAAACCAATCTATGCCTCTTCCCTGGCCTCTTCCCTGCCGCAAACGAAACTGGATCGTACGACCGGTCCCGGCGTTCATCTGCATGATCATCGGCGTTTGCTCGAGCCTTGCCCTGCATGCATTGGATCCGAGTCGCCCGCTGCGGCAATTGGGGCAACAGAACTGGCAGACAGACAGCGGCCTGCCGCAGAACACCGTCCACGCCACGCTGCAGACGCGCGACGGCTTCCTGTGGCTGGCGACCGAAGGCGGCCTGGTCCGCTTCGACGGCACGGATTTCGTCGTCTTCGACAAGCGCACCACTCCCGTCCTGCGCAGCAATCTCTTCTTCAGCCTGGCCGAAGATGCGCAAGGCTCGCTATGGGCCGCGACCGCGGAAGGCCTGCTGCAGGTGCGGGCCGGGCACATGCGTCTGTTCACCACCCAGGATGGCCTTCCCTCCGACTCCGTGCTCTCTGTGCTCCCGTCCTCCTCCGCCGGCCTCTGGATTCTCACCAGCAACGGCGTTGCCTCCTTCCGCGACGGCACGCTGCACGCGACGCCCCCGCTGGCGCCGGCGGTCACCGCGAATGACCAGCCGGTCAGCGCGCTGGCTGCCGACGGCACTCTGTGGGTCGCCACCCGGCAGAGTGTCGTTCGCCTCGCTCCGGGACGCGTCCTCGAGTCCGTGCCCGTGGCACAGGCGCAGACCCTCGCCGTGGCAAGCGACGGAACCTTGTGGATCGCTACTGGCGCCCGGCTGCTGCACCTCATCCAGCATCGTCTCCAGCCCGCCGTGCTGCCTCCGGGAACCCTTGTCACCTCATTGCTTGCTGGCCCGAAGAGCGATCTCATTATCGGCACGAACATCGGATTGGCGCTGGAGCGGAACGGCCTGCTGGCCCGGCCGCATCCACCATCCGCGGCCGGCGGAAAGGCGGTGCAGCACCTCTTCCGCGACCGCAGCGGCGCTTTGTGGATGACCACCGGCAGCGCACTCACGCGATTCGCGGATCCCGCCACGCTCGGCCAGGCGCAGACTCTTCCCCTCGGCGGCGTGCTGTCTCTCTATGAAGATCGCGAGGGCGACCTGTGGCTGGGCACCGATGCCTCCGGCCTCAACGTGCTGCGCGAACAGAAGTTCAGCACCTGGACCACGGCGGACGGACTCGCGGGCAACAGCGTCCGCACCGTCATCGGCGATGGCAACGGCGACGTGTGGGCAGGCACCAGCGGCAACGGCCTCAGCCGGCTTCGCGGCGCGGCGTGGAGCACCTACTCCACGCACGATGGATTAGCCAGCGACACCATCCTCTCGCTTGCTACAGCCACCGACGGCTCGCTGTTCATCGGCACGCCCGACGGACTCGACCGGCTTGCCGGACCGCGCGCGACTGCCTTTCCCGCCGAGGACGGTCTGCCGGATGATCTCGTCCGCTCCATTCACGCCGATGCCGCCGATGGCTCCGTCTGGATCGGCACCCGGCGCGGCTTGGCACGTTGGGTCGGGGGGAACACGACGGGGGGGACGACTGGCACGATGACCCTTTGGACCCGTCAGAATGGCCTGGGCAGCGATGTAGTCGGCGCTCTCGAACCGGAGACGTCCGCATCAGGGGCCATCGCATCAGGCGCCATCTCGAATGCCATGTGGATCGGCACGCTCGGCGGCTTGAGCCACTACGCCGCCGGCCGCATCACCAACTTCTCCACCCGCGACGGGCTCTCGTCCAACACCATCACCGCGCTGCTGGAAGATTCCACCCACACCCTCTGGATCGGCACCAACGGCGGCGGCCTGAACCTATTCCAGGATGGGCACATCCTGCGCGCACCATCGGCGGCCAGCGGCCTTCCGGAGACGATTTCGAGCATCCTTGAGGACACCCGCGGCTATCTCTGGCTGGGCTCGCCCAGCGGCATCTATCGCGTCAACCGGCAGCAGCTTGCGGATTTCGCGCGTGGCGCTCTCCACCACATCGATGTGTCCGCTTATGGCACTGCGGATGGTATGCGGATCAGCGAGTGTTCGAGCGGTCATCCATCCGCCGTGCGCACGGCGGACGGCACGCTGTGGTTCGCAACCCTCAAAGGGCTGAGCTTCATCAATCCCGAGCGCACCCGCGACAACACTCTGCCTCCGCCGGTCGCGATTGAAGCGGTCACCATCGACGACCTCCCGGTCGCCGCGGGAAAGCAGTTCCGTGTGCCCGCCGGCTCCACGCGCCTGGCCATTCACTACGCCGGTCTGAGCTTCGTGGCTCCCTCCAAAGTCCGCTATCGCTACCGCATGGAAGGCTTCGACCGCCGATGGATCGACGCCGGCGGACGGCGCACCGCGTACTACACCAACCTGGCGCCGGGCCGCTATACCTTCCGCGTGCTCGCCGCGAACAACGACGGCGTGTGGAACGAAACCGGTGCGGCACTCAGCTTTCGCGTGCAGCCGCACTACTATCAGACGTGGTGGTTCTACATTCTCATCGCGCTCGGATTGTGTGCGCTCGGGTACGAGTTCTACCGCATACGTGTGCGCCAGGTGGAATTGCGCTTCGGCGCCGTGCTGGCGGAGCGCAATCGCATCGCCCGCGAGATCCACGACACCCTGGCTCAGGACATCGTCGGTATCGGCATGCAACTGGAGCTTGCGTCCCGTCTGCTCACCTCGTCCGTGGATGCCGCCCGCACTCAGCTTGATCAGACCCGTGCGCTGGTCAAGAGCAGCCTGGCGGAGGCGCGCAGCTCCATCTGGAATCTGCGCTCGCACAGCGCGGAGAATACGGAGCTACCCGCGCGCGTCGCCCAGGCGGTCACGCATGCGGCCGAAGGAGCACCGGCGAAGCTTCTGTTCGCGGTGCACGGCACCTATCGCGTGGCTCCCCGCAATGTCGAAGACCAGTTGCTCCGCATCGCGCAGGAGGCCGTAGCCAACGCCGTTCGCCACGCGCAGGCGCAGCACATCGAAGTCGGCCTGAACTACGACGCCATATCCGTCCGTCTGCTGGTCGCCGACGACGGACGCGGCTTCACCGCGGACCTGACATCTCTCGCGGCCAGCGGACACTTCGGCCTGCGCGGCATGCAGGAGCGCGCGAAAGAGATCGGCGGCAGAATGGTGATCGACTCCGCACCGGCAGAAGGCACGCGCATTTCCGTTGCGGTCGATATACCATGAGGACGATTCAGGAGCCAATGAGCGAGCCCATTCAACTCATGGTGGTGGACGATCACCATATCGTGCGCCAAGGCCTGGTGGCGCTGCTGCAGACCGTTCCCGACATGCGCGTGGTGGTCCAGGCATCCGATGGCGCACAGGCGATCGAAGCCTTCCGCCGGCACCGTCCGGACGTGGTGCTGATGGACCTGCGTATGCAGGGCATGAACGGCGTCGAGGCCATCGGCCACATCCGCACGGAGTTCCCGGACGCGCGCATCATTGTGCTCACCACCTTCGATGGCGATGAGGATATCTATCGCGCCCTACAGGCGGGAGCGCGTGGTTATCTTCTCAAGGGCATGGATTCGGAAGAACTGCTGGCCGCCATCCGCGCCGTGCACGCGGGCAAATCACGCATCCCCGGCCCGGTGGCCGAACGGCTGGCCGAACGCATGAGTGGCCAGGCGCTCACCGATCGCGAAACCGACGTGCTCAAGCTGATTGTCAGCGGCAACAGCAACAAGGAGATCGCCAGCGCCCTGTTCATCTCCGAGGCAACGGTGAAGACCCATGTCAACAATCTGCTGAGCAAGCTGGGCGTGAGCGATCGCACCCAGGCCACCACCACCGCACTGCAGCGAGGCATCGTCCACTTTGACTAATCCTGCCAAAGATTCTTCACACCTCGACTCTCCTTTCCGCGACTGGCTGTCCAGCCGGCGCACTCTGTTGCGCGCCTTCGCGCTGCTTTCCGCGGGCGTGCTGCTCGAACCCGCTCTCGTCCTCGGTCAGCCGGCGTCCCGCCAGCCAGCAAACCCCGCGCAGTGGCGTACTGCGACGGAGGAGGAGTTGCGTTCGGTCATTCCCGCGCGCGCGCCCGTCCAGGCCGAGCGCATCGAGACCGAGTTCCGCACCGCATCCGGCATCACCGATGGCAACGGACATTATGTCGCCGGGGTGGTGATGATCACCGCCGGCTATTCGGCCGAAGGCAAGTACTCGCACTTCTTTCTCACCCAGGTGACCATCCGCGTGGGCGCGCTGCATCTTCCTCCCGGCGAATATGTCTTCGGCTGGACCCGCGCGCAGGACACACTCAAGGTGAGCTTCTATCAAGCCTCCTCCGGCAAACTGCTCGGCCAGGTGGATGCCACGCGCAGCCCTTCGATCACCCGCGTGGAGAGCTTCCGCATCTGGCCCCCGAATGACAAGTCCGTCATACAGATCGGCCGCTTCACCTTCGACTACGCCATCGAAGGCAAGTAGCGCAGTCCCCACCACGATGTCATCTCGAGCGAAGTCGAGCGATCTGCTGTACTCGTCTCCGGGCCGGTGTCATCCAGCCGAAGTCGCTCGAAGAGCGACGCAGTTGGAGGATCTGCATTGATTCCGCACGTGACCATCGTCACTTCCGGCTTGGCGTACTTTTACCGGCGACCCTATACACTGGAAATAGAGGAAGTGCGTCGCGCTTGCGTTGAACATCCGAGCCACGGTGTAAACCTCTTGTTTGCAGGAATTTAGCTCTAAGTCCAATGGTTAGAGGAATTTAGCGCCCTAGGTACCATATAAGCCCTTTAGATGGAGGAATTTAGCGCCATCATAGGGGTATGGGGGGTGGGTCGGGGTACCGGGCAAAGCTTCTCAACCGGTGCTACTCGGGCAGCGGCTTCAGGTGGATCGTTCTGCCCGTGCGGGCCGACTCCCGCGCCGCCTCGAGTATCTGCATCACGACAACATTGGTGTCCAGCGCCGTGAGATCTCCCGCCGGCTTGATCTGTCCTCCGAGCACCGCCGCCAGATAGTCGAGCGAATTATCGCGCTCGTGGTCCAGCGCCGGAGCCGTCATGTTGGACTCATGCTCCTGCCCGGCGTAGCGCACGCGCAGGTCGTGCTTGGCAACGGTGATGGCGTAGCCGGTCGCGCCATACACCTCCATGTCCTTGCGATCGAACGGCCAGTTCCAGGAAGGCTGCAACACCGCCTGCGCTCCGGGATAGCTCAGGACGACCGTCGCGTCGTCATCGACCTTGGGGTAGATCGCCGGTTTGTCCGTCTGCGCCACCGCAGTCACGCTGAGCGGTGGCTGGCCGTGCATGAGCCAGGTCATCAGATCTGCGCCATAGCATCCGAAGTCGAACAATGCGCCTGCGCCATTCTGCTCCGGATCGGTGAGCCAGCTCAGGAACTCCGGACCCACGCCGATCTCCTTGGGGCCGCGATGACCATCGTGCACCACGACTCTGCGGACCACGCCGAGCTTGCCATGCTCAAGTTCGTTATAGGCCTCTTGATTGCTCGGGTACCAGGTCGTCTCGTAGTTCACCATCACCTGGATGTGGTGTGCGCGCGCGGCCTGGCGTACGGCGAGCGCGTCGGCGAGCGAGGTCGTCAGCGGCTTCTCCACCATGACATCGACGCCATGCTGGGCGGCTGTTTCGATCACCCGCCTATGATCCGCAATGGAAGTGTAGACCAGCAACGCCGCCGGATGCGCGCGTGCGATCATCTCATCGGTGTTGGTGAAGAAGAGCGCATGATCCAGATGGAACTTGCGCTCATACTTTGCCGAAAGCGCGGCGTCGGTCTCGACGATGCCCACGAGCTGAATGTTGGAATGCCGCGGCAGCTCTTCCAGGAAACCCTGCACGTGCCCATGCACCAACCCCACGATAGCCACCCGATACGGGGGGCCGCTCGCAGCATGGTGCGCCGGCTGGCAGTCTGCGACCGGCGCGGCGAACAGGAGAACGATGGACAGAGACAGAAACCAGCGCCACGTGTTGTCGAAGATCATAAATTGAATCATAGACACACTGTCGTCGTGAGCGAAGTCATAGAGACACCGTCGTCGTGAGCGAAGTCATAGACACACCGTCATCCTGAGCGAAGTCGAAGGATCTGCGTTTCCAACTCTAGCCTACACAACCCAAGCTCTAGCCTACACAACGTAAGAGAGGCCGCGAGTGCAAGGGCCGGCGAGAGCAAAGCGTTCAGCTCTTCTTCTTCCAGCCAGCGAGAGACTCCGTTTTGAGCGTCTTGCCGCCTTCTTCGAGAACGTACAGCTTATTGGCGGCGAGGTTCTTCCAGCGATCGATCTGTCCGGAGGGCCAGCGTATCTCGACCAGATCCACGGTCTCCGCCTTGTCCAGGCCGAAATGCATCCGCAGATCGTTCTGCGAGTAGTAGCTGCCGCCGCTGCGCACTTCGTCGATCTGCAGCAGCGGCTTCGCCGCCGGATCGGACGAATCGGTCCGCGCCAGCACCTTGATGCGGGCGCCGATACCGGTCCGGTTGGATTTGACGCCGACTGTCTTGATTTTGATCCAGTTTCGTTTCCACTCCGAATCACATCGTAACAACTGCGGATACGTATTCACGCAGTTGACGACGATGTCGAGATCGCCGTCGTTATCGTAGTCGCCGAAGGCGCAGCCCCGCGCCGGGACGGGTGTCGTAATGCCCGGACCAGCCTTATCCGTCACCTCTTCGAAACGGCCGTTGCGAAGGTTGCGATACAGATATTTGTGCTCGGCATAGGGCGCTTCGGTCTTCGAGCCGCTCACCTCCGGATACACATGGCCGTTGGACATGAAGAGGTCCAGCCAGCCATCGTTGTCCATATCGAAGAAACCGACACCCCACCCGAGATAACGGGTATTCACGCCAAGTCCAGAAAGGTAGGTGTGATCTTCAAACGTGCCGTCGCCCAGATTTGTGTAGAGCGAATCGGTGTCGCCGGCGAAGTTCGTCTTGACGATATCCAGATTACCGTCACGGTTGAAGTCGCCGACGGAAACGCCCATGCCGGCCTGTGGCTTGCCATCCGGCGAAAAGGCCGCGCCCGACTCGATGGCCATGTCCTTGAAGGTGCCGTCCTTCTGGTTCTGGTAGAGGGTTGCGGCGGTCGAGTCATTCGCGACATAGATATCCGGCCAGCCGTCATTATCAAGATCGGCGACGGCCACGCTCAGCGCATAGTTGCCGGTGGTGTTCCACATCCCGGCTTTCTCCGAGACATCCTTGAAGGTGCCGTCGCCGTTGTTGTGGTAAAGAATGTTCTTCCCGCCGGGCAAGCCCGGAGGACCGCACGCCACCAGGATGCTCTTGTAGGTACACGGTCCGGACTCGGGCAGCGGCGCCGTCTTCAGATCGAGGTCGATGTAGTTGGCCACGAACAGATCGAGATGGCCGTCGCGATCGTAGTCCAGGAAGGCGCACCCGGAATTCCAGCGCGTCTTCGCCTGGGTCAGACCGGCCTTTTGTGTCACGTCGCTGAAGGTGCCGTTCCCGTTGTTGTGAAAGAGCGAATTCTGCCCGTAGTAGCTGACAAACAGGTCGTCGTGTCCGTCGTTGTCATAGTCGCCGACGCAGCATCCCTGCCCCCATCCGCTCCGGGCCAGCCCAGCCTTCTCCGTCACATCGGCGAACGTGCCATCGCGATTGTTCTTGAAGAGATGGCATGTGGGCTCCTTTCCCTTTGCGAAACCCTCCAGCCGCCACCCATTGACCAGGAAGATGTCCAGCCAACCGTCGGCGTCATAGTCATAGAACGCAACGCCGCAGCCGGTCGTCTCCAGCAGATATTTGTTCTTATCCTCGCCGCCGTAGATGGTCTTCGCGTTCAGTCCCGACTGCTGAGCCACGTCGATGAAGCTGAGGCCGAGGGGCGTGCCGGCGATGGGCGACGAAGGTCCCGGCGGAGGAGGCACGGGCTTGGTCTCGTAATCCCGCTGAGCCGCGGGCGCTTGCTGTCCTTGCGCCGCCAGCGCCTGACGCTGCCAGGGGGGTGTCGCCAGCCACAGCACGTCCGCAAACGGAAGCACGAGGGCAGTGCGACTGAGGGAGCGGAGGAAACGGCGGCGGTCACACTTCAAGGGCAGGCCTCGATGAATACGGAGGTGCATCGTTCGGAAAAGTGCAGCCAGTATAGCCTCTCCGTACGGCTCGATCAGCCCTCAAGGACGAGGCTGCTGCAACTCTTCAGCCTTCTTGCGCTCCACCGCGGCCTCCGCCGCACGTCCCTGCCTGGCCAGCGCAGAGGCCAGCGCGGTATGCGCCTCGGCGAAGCTGGGATCGCTGGCGACCGCGTCCTGATAGTGTTCGACAGCGTCGGCGATCTGTCCTTTTTGCATGAGCATATTGCCGGTATTGGTGGAGAAGGTTGCGCGCTGGCGGTTGACGGCGGTACGCGTGAGCTCCGCAGCTTTCTTTCGCTCCGCCGCAGCCTCCTGATGCTGCCCTTGTTCGGCCAGCACGCCGGCAAGCGTGATGTGCGGACCGGGTTGTGCCGGCAGCAGATCTACCGCGTGCCGTAACGCGTCGGTAGCTTCGGGCAGCTTGCCCTGCTGCTTGTACACGCTGCCAAGGATTGCCCACTCGTCCCCATTCTCCGGACGCAGCGCAAGCCCTTGCTTGAGTTGCGCGACCGCGTCATCAAAGCGTCCGGCCTGCATGTAGAGGATGCCAAGCGTGTATGGAGGATCGGGCGATGTGGGGTCAAGAGCGGCGGCTTTCTCAAGCTCCGGTATCGCGTGCGCCGAATCGTCCTTCAGCTTGTATGCCAGCCCCAGGTTGTAGTGGATCTGCTGGTTGTCTGGGCTGATCTTCAGTCCCGTTTCGAACTCCCTAATGGCATCGTTCAGATCGCTCTGCTGAAGATATGCGACGCCCAGATCCTGATGCGCTACCGCGCTGTGCGGCGTTTCTGCGAGCGCTCTGAGGTAGAGCGGGATGCCCTCCTTCGCCTTTCCCTGCTGCACCAACGCGAGCGCTAGATTGGTTAGCGCCGCGGCATTGTGCGGCTCCGCGGCCACCACGTCCTGGAACAGTGGGATCGCTTCCGTTTCGCGGCCGAGGCCCTGCAGCGCTGTGGCCTCCGCGTCCTTGGCGTTTGCCGATTGCGGATCGGCTGCAGCGGCCTGCTGCGCGATCGGCAGTGCGGTTGCGTAATCCCCGGTGAGCGAGTAGGCGCGGGCCAACGGCAGCAGAACGGCGAGACTGTGCGGGTCGACGGCGCGGCCTTGCTCCAGCGCAGTTGCCGCCGCAGCCGGCTGATCCTGCTCCAGAAGAGTCAGGCCGAGATGGAGATATGCAGAGACCAGCCGCGGATCGATCCTGGTTGCCTGCTCAAATTCCTGCTGCGCCGCCGGCCATGCCTTCTGCTGCGCGAGTACCGAACCCAGCGCGTCGTGGAGCGAAGCGTCTTCCGGCCGCTTGTCGATCGCCCGCTGCAGGTGCGTTGCCGCATCCTTGAGTTCGCCAGAGATGGCGAGAGCACGGCCGTAATCCGCCTCTAGATCGGGCGCGAGATCCCCGTTGTCCAACTCCCGGAACAGTAATAGCGACTCCCGCGCTTTGCCGCTCTCGAAGTAGGCGACGGCGAGATTGCTCTTCGCAGTCACATCCTGGCCGTTTAACGCGAGCGCCCGCCGCAGTTGCTCGATACATTCCGGATATAAGCGCAGTTGCAGAAGAACCGCGCCCAGCGCGCTGTGCCCTTCGGGTACTTGAGGCTCCAGGCGAACCACTTCTTCAAAGGAATGGCGCGCCTGCTGCAGATCGCCCTGCTGTGCCGCGGCGAGCCCGCTACGGTACGCTGCGTCCGCGGCGGCGGTCACCCGCGACGAACCCGCGTTGGCAGGCGCTCTCTGGAAGGAATACGCAGGCGCGGCGACGATGAGAGACAGCGCCGCGATCCAAAGCAGCCTAGCTGTGCTGCGAGGCCATCGGTGTTCCTGGAGTTGGAGCGCCATCTACCGCGGCTTCTCGAGTTTTGGAGTGTTGGATGCCTGGAGGCGCTCGGCGGTCTGCGTCTCGCGCTGCGCGTCGTCCGCGCGGCCGGTGGCCCGATAGGCTTGGCCGAGTAGACCGTGCGCGATGAAGTTGTTCGGGTCCATGGAGACGGCGCGTTCCAGATACAGGGTCGCCATGGCGGGATCCCGCTGCTTCAGCAATACCTTCCCGAGCAGGATATACGGGCCAGTGGACGCGGGCTCGAGCAGCACTGCGCGATCGAGCGCCTGTTGCGCCTTGTCGTAGTCTCCTGAGCGGGTATATGCATCCCCGAGCCGGTCATAGACGCCGCCGAAGAGCGGGTTGAGCTTGCGCTCCTTCTCGAATTCGGCGATGCTACCTGGAATATCCGCTTGCGCCAGCGCAACTTCGCCCAGCAACTCATGCGCCAGGGGCAGCGTGGGCGCGAGGCTCACGGCCTTCTGCGCCGACGCGATGGCGGCGGGAAGGTACTCGCGACGCAGCAGCAGCCGCGCTGCCAGCAGATACGCCTCGGCGGAGTCGGGCGCAAAGCCGTACTCGGCGGCGAAGGCACGGCGCGCGTCGTCGTAACGGCGCGTGTCCATATAGCAGAGGCCGAGCACGTAGTTCCCGTCTACATTGGCCGAGGGAACGGAGCCATGGGCCTTCTCGAGCAGCGGGATCGCCTCTGCGGGGTTGCCCATACGGAAGAGCGCGACACCGCGCATCTGGATGGCTTCCCTGTCCGTGGGATCCTGTGACATGGCGGCAGCGAACGCCGTAGCTGCCTCATCCATCTTTCCCTGCGCGTAGAAGGCCATGCCCCGCACCCGCTCCACCCCCGCGGGCTCGGGCTTCTGCACGGCAAGAGCATTGAGCTGCTGTGTCGCCTGCGCGAATCGGCCGCTCGCGATCAGGCGTTGCGCCGCCGCCACCGAGACTTCACCGGCGGGGGGAGTATTCGCGGACGGGGCGGCCTGCGGGGGAAGTGCGGGCGTGGCCAGGAAGAGCAGGCCAACGGCCAGGCGGGTAACAAGCGGAGACATACTTGAACTCTAAAGCAAAGAAGCGAGGAGAGCGAAAGCTCTCCTCGCTTCTGGTTCGCGCAATCAGGCGCTAGAACTGCACCCGCACTGAGAACTGGAGTTGACGCGTTGGAAACTGGGCCGGCGCAAGATTATTGATGAACTGGTCGCCATTGTCGATGGAGCTGGTGCTGCCGCCACCGCCGCCCGGATTCCCCGGATTGGGGTGGTTGAACACGTTGTAGGCGTCGACGCGGAATTGCGCGAAGAGACTCTCGTGGATGGGGAAATTCTTCTGCAATGCCATGTCGCTACTGATGTAGCTCGGTCCGAATACGTTGTTTCGCCCGGAGTTTCCGATCTGGTCGAGGCCGGCGGCGGAGAAGCCGGAGAAGGGTGCAGTAGTCAACGGCGTCGTTGTACCGCGGAAGAACAAACGATTGTGAGACTGAGCGTTGTAACTGCCCAGATTGGTCTTGAGGCTACCGGCTGCTCCATTGGGGTAACACGGCGCGCTACTGGGAATGGAATTGCTGCACTCGTTATAGGTGAGGGTAAAGGGAAGGCCGCTTGCCCAGGTGACGATCGGACTGACCTGCCAGCCGCCGATGACCTCGTCGAGGTAGCCCGGTACATTCGACGCAAACCTGTGATTGCGACCGAAGGGTAGCTCGTAGGTCGCGTAGAAGACCTCCTCCAACTCGCGCAGGTCGTTGTTACGCCCCTTCACGGCGGTCTTATCCCAGGTGGCATAGTTGTTGCTCCAATCGAAGGCGCGCTGCCAGGCAAAGTTGGAGGTGAAGGAGAGCCCTTGGGAGAACTCCTTCGCCACCGTGATCTGCAGGGCGTTGTAATGGGTGTCCTGGTCGTCACCGTAGTAGGAGATCCCGTTTGTCCAGCCGCATTGCCCGGGGGCAAGACCGGAAGGAGTGGCGTAGTTCGGATCGCTGCAGGCCGGCAGGTTGCCTCCGTAGTAGCGCTGCAGCAGGGTTGCGTTGCTGGTCGCATTATTGGCGATCAGTCGCCCGGTCTTGCCCCCATTTCCGTTCAACCCGGAAGCGGTGCAGTTCGGTCCCGCGGGGAAGCACGTGCCGCCGCTGGGATCGTAGTGGAGGGCCTGGCCGGTGACGCTGAATGCCGCCGGCAGGACAATGGCCGCCTCATTCGGATTGGTGTTGTTACCATCCCCGGCGCTCAGGGTATGCGTGCCCTTGTTGCCTACGTACGCCATGGTGAGCGAGAGGGAGGGGGTGATGGAGCGCTGAATGCTCAGGTTCCACGCGTCGATGGTCGGGAGCCGGAGCGAATCAGGGCGAGCTTTCGGGCTGACTGCATACCCTGGAGCGGGCAGCAGGCCATTGGCCGGGACGGTTGGGAAGACATTGGCCGTTGGGCCTACTGCGAGATTAAAGGCCGAGCTGGTGAGGCCGCCCGTAGCGGTGATCTGCTGGTTGGCGAGAACCGGCAGGTTCTGGGTGGCGACGTGCCCGAAGATCGAGCCGAAGACGCCTATATCAAAGCTGCGTCCGTAGCCAGCCCGGATGACCGTCTTGGGGTTGAGCTGATAGGCGACGCCGATACGCGGCGCGAGCGCGCCCGGCGACAGGCTCCACCCCATATTCGATGGGACGTTGCCAACGCCAGCCACACTCAAAAAGCCGGTGTTCAAATGCAGAAGCGCACCGTTACCCCTGGCGTTCACGGCCTCCGGGAAGTACAGTTCCCAGCGCAGGCCGTAGTTGATGGTCAGCGCAGGGGTCGCGCGCCAGGTATCCTGCGCGTAGAAGAATGTTCTCTTCTGGAACTCTTTCGCGTTTGTGGAGACGCTTACAAAGCGGCCGAAAGAGGTGACGTCGCCTAAAGCCAGGGTGGCAAAGCCAAGTCCGCCCTGCACCGCCGCGCTCGGATTGGATGTGGGGCCAGTGCCGAAGCTGAGCTCACCGGTGCGATTGACATCGCTGGGCACGCGCAGGTTGCGCGCATAGCGAAGATCGGCACCGAATTTTAACGAGTGGTTGCCGAAGATCTTGGTCCAGTTGTTAACGATCTGGTACTGGTCTTCGTGCTCCTCCAGCGGGCAGTTGCAGCGGGTGATGTTGAGACCCGTACCATACTGAGGGCCATTGTTCTGAGCATTCTGAGAGTTAACGGGGTTCCCGAAAGAGCCGACTTCCGTAATATTGAATGCTGGAGCACCGCTAGTGAACGTGTTACCCGTATTTAGGCCGGGGATGCCCAACTGGTTCGCGAATGGGACATTCTGATTGTACTTACTGGTATTGATGCCGTAGCGGTAGTAGCCGAGGCGGAAGTCGGTCAGCAGGGTTGCATTGATGGCGATATCCGCGCCAGCGGCCGTGCTGTCGTTTGCTCCCAGCGAGGTGCCACCAAAGTTGTTAATGCCGAAGCCCGCTCCGCCCGCCGCACCGAAGAGAGTGGCGCCCGAGAGCGTATCGGTGAATCTGCTGAAGCGCCCGAAGGCGTGGATCTTATCGTTCAGCTGATAGTCCACGCGCACGTCCCACTGATTGCTGTTGAAGATGCCCGTGCCGCTCCCTGAATAATTGTTCCTTAGGAAATTGTTATTCAGATTGCCCGCCTGATTGGGAGCAAAGGGCTGGAGCAGCGCGAAGAGGGCCTTGGCCTGCGGAGAGACCTGAGCTGTCGGGATCACGTTGCCGGGATACGGCTGACCGTTCTGTTGATAGATGGTCCCGGCTCCGGTCGGATTAACCCCGTTTAAAGCGGTTGCATACTGGCTGAAGTCGCACCCGGGAATACCGCTGGGGCCAACCTGAGAGCCCAGACACGTATTGATCACGAGCGGGGAGGGTACCGTCGCGGTAGCGGAGGTCCCAATCTTCTGGCGCAGGCCCTGGTAATCCCCAAAGAAGAAGGCCTTGTCTTTCTTGATGGGGCCGCCGATGGAGCCGCCGAACTGGTTGCGCAGACCGGTCGGGATCAGGCCATGCAGATTGTTGGTACCCGCGGGAGGATTCTGAGTGAATGGATTACGCGCCAGGTTGGCATTGCTCTGCCGGTAGTCGAAGGCGCTGCCGTGGAAGCTGTTCCCGCCCGACTTGGTCTGTACCGTCACCACTGCAGCGACAGCCTTGCCGAACTCCGCGTCGAAGTTCTGGGTTGCGATCTTCGCTTCCGTGATGGCGTCCAGATTCGGATTGATGACGATGATGCCCAGAATCGGATCCTGATTGTCCGTGCCATCCAGTTCATACGCGACGCCGCCAAAGGCCTGTCCGTCGATCTGAATCTGCTGGCTCGCCTGCGGGTTCTCGCTCGCTGCGTGACTGAAGCCCAATAGCTGCGCCCCTGGCTGCAGCAGCTCCAGGCTGGTGAAGTTCCGGTTGGCCACGGGGAGACCTTCCACCGTCCGGGCGCTGAGGATCGTCGAAACATCCGCGCGATCCGTCTTCAGTTCAGGCACCTCATTGGCATTCACCTGGACTGTCTGGCTTGCGGCGCCGACCGTCAACTGCGCGTCAACCTTGGGCGAGGTGTCCGCATTGATCTGAAGATGTTGCTGCTCGTAACTCTGGAAGCCGCTCGCGGCTACCTTGACGTTATAGAGATCCGGGATCAGATGCTCTACCGTATAGCCGCCGGAGCCATTGGATTGCGCGGTAACCGAGGTCCCTTTGGCTTCATCGGTCACGGTGATGGTCGCATTTGGAATGGAGGCGCCGGTGTTATCCGTAACCGTTCCATTGATGGACCCATACACCGCTTGAGCGTGCGAGACATGCGGCAGTAAGGCAAGCCCTAGTCCCAGACAAGAGACGACTGCCCCTCGAATGCGCTTCGTCATATGGTCTCCCTAGAAAGGTGGTGCGTTTACTGCGCTCCCTCCGTGAGACGAGCGGCGCTTAAGCGTCCTCTCTTTCCCCGAAGGTTCATGAGTTTTCGTTTCAACAAGAGTTAGGCGCCGTCTCTCATCCAAAGGGTGGAGGACGGCGTAACCCCGAAGCGAAATATAGAGTTCGCAATAATCATTGTCAAAACAAAAAGAACAGGCTGTTGAAGCAGCATCCACACAAGGCCGGGACTTTCTCTACAATCTGGACGATGCATATTTGGCGTTTGCGCTGTCTCCTGTTTCTCCTGCTCGGCGGCACGGCCTTTGCCCCGTCCCGTGCCGGGTGGGCGCAGGGCAGATCCTCACCGGACGTGTATGCGCCGTCCGCTGCGCATACGGGACCGGCGTTTTTTGAGGATGTGGCGGCTCAGGCAGGTATCCACACGGTAAACGTCAATGGAGGGGTGCAATCGAAGCGCTACATCCTGGAAGCGACCGGATCGGGCGTCGCCATCCTGGACTACGACAACGACGGCTGGCCGGACATCTTCCTGGTCAACGGGACCTTTCTGCATCCGGAGGATGGCAAGGGCAAGCCGTCACCTACCAGTCACCTGTTCCACAATAACCACGACGGCACGTTCAGCGATGTGACCCAGAAGTCTGGCCTGACGGACACCGGCTGGGGCCAGGGCGCATGCGTGGGCGACTATGACAATGACGGCCGAGACGACCTCTTCGTGACCGGGTACGGCAAGAACCGGCTCTACCATAACGAAGGGAACGGCGCCTTCCGGCAGGTGGCGGAGACGGCAGGCGTAGCCGGCACCGGTAAAGAGTGGTCAACGGGCTGCGCCTTCGTGGATTACGACCGAGACGGCAAGCTGGACATCGCCGTGGCCGACTACGTCCATTTCGACCTGGCCAGCGTACCGGAGCCGGGCCGGGCGCCAAGTTGCATGTGGAAGGGCGTTCCCGTCATGTGCGGTCCGCGGGGGCTCGCCAGCGCGCCCAACGTGCTCTATCACAATCTGGGCGGCGGCAAGTTTGAAGATGTCTCGGTGAGGAGCGGCTTTCAAAAGACGCCCGGGCACTACTGCTTCTCCGTCTCCACGCTGGACTACGACGAGGACGGCTGGCCGGATATTTATATGGCTTGCGACTCCACGCCGGCCGTGCTGTACCACAACAATCATGACGGGACATTCACGGACCGGGCTGCGGATACCGGCACCGCCTTCAACGAGGACGGGCGAGAACAGGCCGGCATGGGGTCGACCGTGGCCGATTACGACGGTGATGGCCACCTGGACATCTTCAAAACGAACTTCTCCGACGACACGGCCACGCTCTATCACAATCACGGCGACGGCACGTTCGAAGACGCGACCTTCCCGTCCGGACTCGGTATCAACCCGCAGATGCTGGGGTGGGGAACGATGTTCATCGACGTGGATAACGACGGCTGGGCGGATCTGCTTTCGGTCAACGGGCACGTGTATCCGGAGGTGGATAGCGATCATTTGGGCTCGCAATATCGCGAGCCGCGTCTGCTCTATCGCAACCTGGGCAACGGCAAGTTTGCGGATATCTCACGCGAGTCCGGTCCCGGCATCACGACACCGGAATCCAGCCGCGGCATGGCCACGGCCGACCTGTGGAACGATGGCCGCATCGAGGCGGTCATCAATAATGTGAGCGACACCCCGATGCTGCTGGTCAATCGCGCCGCCGCAAACGGCAATCACTGGGTCGGCCTGAAGCTGATCGGGACGGTCTCCAACCGGGACGCTATCGGCGCACGGGTTACGCTGCACGGCATGACCGGCGGGAAGCCGCGCATGTGGGTGGATGAGGTGCGGAGCGGCTCCTCCTATAGCTCGAGCAGCGACCTTCGTCTGCACTTCGGGTTGGGTGCGGAGGCCAAGCTCGACAGCATCGATGTCGGCTGGCCAAACGGAGTCAAAGAGATCTTCCCTGCTCCGCCCGTGGATGCCATTACGAATCTCAAGGAGGGCTCGGGCCGCGGCAAGTTGAGTTATCTCGCGGAAACGCCTGACGCGCGAGCGCCGCAGTGCTGCTTTCCGCTCGCCAGGGCCGTGGCGAGCTGCCCGCGCGATCATCATCTGGGGCAAAGAGCAGAACGCGCTTCAGCGTCTCGGCTGCCCCTGCAGCATCGCCCAACACACACTCCCCGACCGCCAGGTCGAAGCCCGCGCCGATCTGGGTTGGGTCCGCGGTGAAGACCTGCCGCCAGAGCTTGACGGCAGACGCATAATCGCCATCGTGGGCCTCGAGCACAGCCAGGTCTCCAGCCGCGGCGTTATTTCCCTGCGGGTCATGCAGCGCCGCTCGGTACTCCGCGCTCGCTGCCTTTCCGTTGCCCGACATCTGTTCGAGGAAACCAAGTTCGGTGTGCAGTTCGGCGTCCGGAGCCGACTCGCGCGCCTCCGCCAACTTCAACAACGGAAGCGCGCGTTCCCCGCTGGCCCGGTCGCCGCGCTGGGCCATCTGCGCGTAGGCGAGACCCAGCTCCCGATCAGATGGATGCAGGCCTGCTCCGCCGTCGCCGATCGGCGCTAACTCCGCGGAGCCCGCCGCACGCTGCTCCGGGGGCGTAGCCCGGCGCTGGATGCGATGGTCAGTCACCTGCTCGTGTGCGATATCGATCGAGGTCTCGCGCGGCATGTGGCAACTGGCGCAGTCCGGTTGCTTCGGGTGATGGCTCGCGGAAAATCCGGCGCCGGTGTGGCAGGAGAGGCACTTCGCGCGATAGTACTGCACCCGCTCGCTCACGGTCGCGGAACTTAAGGAGGCGTGCGGATCGTGGCAGGTGGTGCAGGTAAGACGATCTCCGCTGGCGCGCCGGCATGCACTCTGCAGCAGAGCCTCCCATTGGCTGGTCGCGCGGCCAGTCGGCCCAATCTCGCCCTGGTGCACAAAGTATGCCACGTCGTCGAAGAGCACATCCCCCGGCTTGTAGGTCGAGAGTGAGCGGCCTTGCTTGTACACCGCCGTCTCGCCCTCCAGATGACACTGCAGGCAGACGGCATCCCTGCGCGCCGGTGCGAGCCGGGCGGGGTTCAGCACCGGGGCACGGCCCCGGCTTGTCAAGTGTGCCTGTGCATCGCCATGACACGCGCTGCAGCCGATGCCTCCATGCAGGAAGGGGCCATTCGCGAAGTGGTTGCGGCTGCCGGGAAGCGAGGCCTGCACGCCGGTCGCGTGGCAGTGGAGACAGTTGGGATCCACGGGAAGGGTCGTCGGCATCTCGTGCGCATCGAGATAGTTTGACGCCATGTCCCACACCCCCTGCTTGCCGCACCAGTTCACCGGGGTTTCAAACCAGAAGCCTTGCTGCTCGAAGAAATAGGTTCGCCCGCGCGTCCCCGAACCGATGAAGTAGTCCAATCGCAGCTCTCCGTTGAGGTAGCGGCCGGGGGGGCGCGTTCGGGCGGCCGTAATCGAGCCACGCCTGACCATCGCGCACAAACAGCCGGTAGTGAACGCCCGATTTGGTATGAGTGAACTCTCCGGGAATCAGGCCGGCTACCGCCGGTCCACTCGCCTTCGCCATCGGCGTCTTCTCATACGTGTCGTAGATCGCCCGGTGGCAGTGGGCGCACTGCGCGTCTGCACTCGGGGTGGTCGCGAGTTGCGGTGTATCCGGCGCGCGATGCGTGGGAGCGGCCTGGGCCTGCGACGATGGCGCAGCGGTTGCGCAGGTAGCGGCTATGCACCACCACAGCAGCAACATCGGCAGCAAACGGCTTCGCATCAACATCAACGTCCGCAGCTCCTCGGGAGAGCTACCTCTATATACCACTCGCCATACCGCTCGCCGTTCCATGCACGACGTTGTCATCCTGAGCGGAGGCGGTCCCTGATACATCAGGGATCGCCGTAGTCGAAGGATCTGCGTTTGCTGAGCGCCCCATTCTAGCGAAGCATGGGTGAGGTAGCGCGGTCCCCATTCTGCTGCAAGCGCGGGTCAGCTCGCCAGCTTCAATGCGACGGCGTGGGCGAATGCAAGATCCTGTTTCAGAAAGCTGCGCAACTGCTCGCTGGCCGGCGCTTCCGGCGCGCGCAGAATCGCCGATGGATGGATGGTCGCCACGATCCGCTCGGCATAGGGCGAACTGACGAGCGTACCGCGCTGCTGCATCAGCGCGAACTGCCCGCCTAGTAGAGATTTGGCCGCGGTCGCGCC
>JBPCNO010000003.1:0-16196 GCA_051001135.1 Acidobacteriaceae bacterium | reverse complement strand
GCGCCAATCCGCAGAGAATGCCGGCGGCGAGTAAAACGCCATAGGTAGGGATGACGATGGAACCGAACTGTAGAAAGCGCGGATACACGGCTGCGGTACACCCAGCATATATGGGAGAGGCGAACGGGCAGACGAACGGGGCGCGCGGCAGGTGTCCTTCCCCGGTATGCGATGCAGCGGTATGCAGTGGAGCTCAGAGGGCCGCAGTGCGGTAAAGGGGGTAGGACAAAGTAAAGACCGACCCACGGGGCCGTACGGTGCGCGCTGGTGAACCCGTCCTAAGACGGTGGAACTCTCCGCAGCTCTTTAGGCATTCCGGACTGGCGGACACTGCACACCGAGCCAATTATTCGAGTCGAGTCCCTGTTCAATGAGTATAGGTTCTACCAGCGTTAGCTCCGTACCTGCTTTGCAGGCCGGTCTCTGAAATGGATGCTACCGAGCCGGACGCGCCTTTGCAAGCTCCATGCGAATCGCCAGATTCACACATTGTGGGGATTGCGCTCGCGCGGCCTTCATGAAAGAAGCGGGACCATGTGCCAACTGGCGCGGATTCGCCACAACTTCACATCCACAGTGACGGACAGCCAGCTCTCCACCGCGGCTGTTGACGAGACCGCCCGAAGAACTGCCGCTGCTGAGCATCCTGCTCACGACGGCAACAGGTGTTGAAGGCCGGCAAAGTTAACAAAAGGCACACGAGCTGTTGCGTATCTGTGAAATTTTGCCGATCCCACCTTTCCTCATCGTTTGTTCATCTAGCGACCCTACTATCGGCCCGTAACTTCCCAACATTTGGATATGTCACCGCAACGGTGACTATTGTGCAGGTAATCGCTGTTCTTGGTCTATTCAACGAAATAGCCCGTACACCGTAAGTGCCTTGCTGCTCCTGATTCAGAAAGACGTGTAAACATCCACGCTTACGCGTGGATATCTCGCAAAGGAGACTCCCCCATGGTTTCTATCTATGCACAGGCACGCGCTGCCGTGCTTGCTCTCACTTGTCTACTCTTACCTGCCGCAACAGGCCATCTCTGGGCAGCGCAGAAGGAACAGCCAGCCGTGGAGACAGCCAGCCAACAGCACTATATTAAGACGGTATTCGTCATCATCATGGAGAACCACAACTGGACGGGCGACGGCAGTTACAACATTAAAGGAAATCCACTCGCGCCTTACATCAACTACACGCTGCTCCCGATGGCTTCCCACGCGAATCACTACTTCAACCCGCCGAAGGTGCACCCCAGCCTGCCGAATTACCTCTATCTCGAGGCGGGAACGAGCTTTGGCATACGCGACGACGCCTCGGCCACCGCGCACCGCCAGAGTACGCGTAACCATCTGACCGCGATGCTGAACGCGAAGAATATCTCCTGGAAGTCGTACGAAGAAGCCACCATCGGGAATACGTGCCCGGTACAAAATAACTGGCATGATCCGTTCGTGTTCTTCGAGGACAATACAAACGGCGAGAGCGCCAGCTCTACCCTCTGCATGGCGCACGTCCGGCCGTTCGCCGAACTCAAACGGGATTTAGACGACAAGAAGTCGGCGCGTTACAACTTCATCGTGCCTAACCTGTGCGATAGCATGCACAGCTCATGTGGGGGAGGAAACCAGATCAAGCAGGGAGACGAGTGGCTGGCCAAGAACGTGCCGACAATCCTCAACTCGTCCGCCTATCGTAGCGGTGGCGCGCTGTTCATCGTCTTCGACGAGGCGAAGTCGGGCGACGGGCCTATTCCCATGCTGGTGCTGTCGCCCTTCGCCAAGGGCAATGGTTATTCCAACTCGCTCTACTATTCACACGGCTCCATGCTGCGTACGTTGCAGGAGATCTTCGACGTGACGCCGCGGATCCGAGACGCCGCCGACGAGCGGGATCTGCGTGACCTGTTCACGGTCTTTCCGTAACCACACACCGCTATACCCTCGTGGCGGAAGAGCACACGTCTCTTCCGCCATCCTGTTTCCATCAGCTCTTCCGCCATCCTGTTTACATCAGCTCCAGCTCGTCGATGGCAGGATCGCCAGAGTCGTCGAAGGCAGTTTCTTCCAGCGCTCCCTGGACCAGATGCGCGGGAAGAGATTTCGTTGGCTGCAGGCCGAGCTTGCGCAGCATCTCCGCCTGCCGGATGACGTTCCCGCGGCCACGCGTGAGTTTGCTCAGCGCGGCGTCATAGCTCTCGCGCGCCTGGGAGAGACGGTCGCCGATCTTGGTGAGGTCGCTGACAAAGGCGCTGAGCTTGTCATAGAGCTCGGCGCCGCGGCTGGCGATGTCGCGGGCATTCTGGGTCTGCGCCTCCTGCCGCCAAAGGTGTCCGACCGTGCGCACCACAAAGAGCAGCGTGCTGGGGCTGACGAGCAGAACGTTCCGTTCCCACGCCTGGGTCCACAGGTTGGCGTCCTGAGAGATGGCCAGCATGAACGCGGGTTCCACCGGCACAAACATGATCACGAAGTCGAGCGAGGTCAACCCCAGCGATTGGTAGTTGCGCGCGGAGAGCCCTTTGATGTGCGCGCGCACCGAGGCAAGATGGCGGCTGGCGGCAGCTTCCCGCAGTAGATCGGTCTCGCCGTTGCAATGCTCGTTGTAGTCCACGAGCGAGACCTTGGCGTCAATGATGATGTGCCGGTCTTCCGGCAGGTGCACGATGACATCTGGCTGGGCACGGGACCCGTCTTCCCGCGCATAGCTGGTCTGTACCTCATACTCGTGGCCTTTGCGCAGGCCGGATGACTCCAGGATGCGCTCGAGCACCACTTCGCCCCAGTTGCCCTGCGTCTTGCTGGATCCCTTGAGCGCGCGCGTGAGGTCGCCGGCATCGTCAGAGAGCTTGCGATTCAGGTCCATCAGTTGCTTCACCTGTTGAGCCAGCGCGCTGCGGTCCTTGCCTTCCTGCGCGTAGACCTGGTCCACCCTGGTCTGGAATTCATGGATGCGGCTCTTCAGCGGTTCGAGCAACTGACCGAGATTGGTCTGGTTCTGCTCCGTGAAGCGGCGGGATTTCTCTTCGAGAATATCGTTGGCAAGAGATCGAAACTGGTGGGTCAACTGCTCGCGCGCCTCGGTGAGCAGGGCGAGTTTTTCATCGCTCTGCCTGCGTTCGGCCTCGAGCGCCGCCTGCATTCCCCCAAGCTGCGCGCGCAACCGGGCCTGCTCTTCGATCGCAACGCTATGAAGGCTGCGGGCTTCCGTCAGCTCCGTCTCAAGGCGGCTGATGCGCCCGCTCTGGCTCTCGGCCTTCACCCTGGCTTCAACCGCCGCCATGCGGAGATCGTTTCGAGCGGCGGCCTGGGCTTCGGTCTCACGGCGCATCCTTAACTGGAACAGGAACGCAACGACCATGACACTGACGCCGAAGGCGAGGAGAAGCAGCAGGATCGAAGAAGCGGGCATGCTGGATAGAGTCTCGTTCAAATGTACCGAACTTTACGCCGGGATTATTTACCCCGGCGATCCCACCAGCCACGCCGCTGAGTGGTCCCGGTTACGCAGGGACGCGCACAAACTCCCCGGCTTTACACCACCACGCCCCCTCAGTAGACTTGAGGCTTCGAGTCTGGCATCCAATCTGACGGACAACCGGCGCAAGAGATCTGTGCATACTGGAGTCCCAGTGTGGGTACTGATAGTCTGCGGATGGACCGGCGCAGGTAAAATGGGCGCCATTCGGGCGACGATTCGGGTTCTGAGTCATCTTATACGGTGCGCGAGGAGAGACAGGCATGGCAGCAGTAGACGAGAAGGTCAAGCAGATCATTGTGGAACAGCTTCAGGTAGATGAGGCGGAAGTGACACCGAACGCCTCGTTTCAGGAAGATTTGGGGGCGGATTCGCTCGATGTCGTTGAGTTGGTGATGCAGTTTGAAGAGGCCTTCGATCTGGAGATTCCGGATGAGGATGCCGAGAAGATCAAGACCGTGAAGGACGCGACCGAGTACATCGAAAAGCACGCGAAAGGCGGCAAGTAGCTTTGCAGTTCGGTCCCAACAGAAGAGTTGTGGTTACGGGGCTGGGCCTGATCGCAGGACCGGGCAACACGGCGGCCGAACTTTGGCAAGGCCTGTTGGCCGGCAAGAGCGGCATGGCTCCGATTACCGCCTTTGACGCGACCGCCTTCCCGGTCACCTTCGCCGCGGAGGTGAAAAACTTCGATCCGCTGAAATTTATCGATAAGAAGGAATCGCGCAAGATGGGGCGCTTCATCCATTTTGCGCTGGCTGCCACGGACGAAGCGATGCACCACAGCGGTTTGAAAGTTACGCCGGAGAACGCGACCCGCGTAGGGGTGCATATCGGCTCCGGTATCGGCGGCTTCGACATCATCGAGCGCGAACACAGCAACATGCTGAACGGTGGCCCGCGCAAGATCTCGCCATTCTTCATTCCCGCGGCCATCGTGAACCTGGCGGCCGGCCAGGTGAGCATCCGCTATGGAGCCAAGGGTCCGAACGAAGCCACGGCGACTGCCTGCACCACGAGCGCGCACTCCGTCGGGAATGCCTATCGCACCATCGAACGCGGAGATGCGGACGTAATGATTGCGGGAGGCGCGGAAGCGGCCATTACGCCCATGGGCGTTGGCGGGTTCGCCGCCATGAAGGCGCTCTCCACGCGTAATGACGACCCAACGCACGCCTCCCGCCCGTTCGACAAGGACCGCGATGGCTTCGTGGTGGGAGAGGGTGCGGGCATTCTGATTCTCGAAGATCTGGACCATGCCAAGGCGCGCGGAGCCAAGATCCTCGCCGAAATCGTCGGCTACGGCATGAGTTCAGACGCCTATCATATGACCGGCATGGCGCCCGGGGGCGAAGGCTGCTTCCGCGCGATGCAGAACGCGCTCAAGAGCGCCGGCCTGGAGCCGCAGCAGATCGACTACGTCAACGCGCACGCGACCTCTACGCCCTTGGGAGATGCCCTCGAGTCCGCCGCCATGACCGCGCTCTTCGGCGAGCATGCCACGAGTAAGAAGCTGCTGGTGAGCTCGACGAAATCGATGACCGGCCACCTGCTGGGTGGCGCTGGAGGGCTGGAAGCGGGCATCACCATTCTGGCGCTGCAAAACCAGATGGTGCCGCCAACCACCAACCTCCTCGATGCTGACCCGGCGTGTCAATTGAACTACGTGCCAAACAAGCCGGAGACCGCGAAGCTCGACATCGCGCTGTCGAACTCCTTCGGCTTTGGCGGAACGAACGGCTCGCTGATCTTCCGCCGCTGGACAGAAGAGTAGAACGTGGGCACGCCGGAGGCGCACATTCTGACGAATGCGCCTTTCGAATTTCTCGCTTGATGACTAGCTTCCCGTCGCAACGCCCACCTTAGGCACGTCGATGCCCAGCGCGGTGGCGAGAGCGATCTGGTGATCCTGCTCCTGCACCAGAATGCCGCGAATCTGTTCCGCCAGCGCATACTCGCTCAGAGCGTCGCATTGCTTGATCCGCTCCCGATAGTTCCGAATTGTTTCGCCTTCATTGTCCAGATCGAAGCGCAGCATCTCTTCGGCCTTCTCTGAGGTCTTGACCGGCTTGGGAACCACCGCCGGCATACCCCCCAGATAATCGATCTGGTTGGAGATGATCAATGCATGCGCCAGCTCTTCATGGGCGTGCTTCTCCAGCTCCGAGGCGATGTTCATGTACTGCGCGCCCTTCAGCACTTGCGAGTAGACGACGTACGCGATGATGGCCTGGTACTCGCGCGATAGATCTTCATTCAAACTCTTGATGAGGCTTTCGCGAGTGACTTGACCGTTCGACTCAGTGGAAGCCTGCCTTTGATCCGGCATTGATTCTCCGTTCTGTGGACCTGCGTGTCTGTGGACCTACGTGATCAGCTTGTGCCGCTATGGAGTGGACCTCGAACCCGGTACGAGGATCTGCGCCATTCTGCGGGAGCGGCGCTCTTCTCTGGAATTCCGGGTCCATAACTTTGGATGTAAGCGGCGTAGAAACGTCGCCCGGCTGGTGCTCAATGTAGCGCTTGTGCCGTAGCTCGGGGCTCAGCAGGCTACGTGCGGTGCGCACAGGCGCATCGCACGCGTTGAACTTCGCTTGCCCTAATGTATGCGACTGGCGATCAGGGCCGCGGCGCGGCGGCGCGACATGGCGGGCCACGGTGCGCCTGGATCGGCGCCGGGCGTATAGGTCTTGTAGACCGAAATGTGAAAGCAGGCCTGGTGGAACTCTTCTTCCACATCGATCTTGCCGGCCGTCTGCAAGGGGAGCAGGTAGGCGCGCAGCCATGCGATCTCAGAAGGCGAAAGGCCTTTTTTGGAGATATCGACGGCGGCTCCGGTCAGGTGTGGTGATGCAATATCGCCCTCTGCCGGGGCCGCGTTTCCGTTGACGTGGAGCAGATGACGCTGGTATTCGACCGTGCGCACGGCAGAGTTTACCTGCAGCGATGTGCCGAAACGGCTGTAGTGAACACGCCCCAGATCGGCGAGAAAGCGGCCAGTCCAGGCGCGGCAGTAGCGTCGATTCGTGGACAAATGGTCATCCACGCGTAGACCGCCAGCCGTGGGCAAAGCCACCAGGCCGCCAAGGCGGCGAAGGTTCTCGATGTCCTCATCGTCACGCACGCGCAACAAACCATCTTGTTCCGCACGCTCGTTCTGTCGCACCAGGGATTCACGCGATCCGCGCAGCGGTGGCAGGTTCATGAAATGGAGCGCCTGCTCCGGAAGTTTCAGTGAAGCGGTCTCCTTGGTCTCGTCGTTCGGCGACTCATCCTGCGCGGATTCGATGGCTGCCTGTCGGGCTGCGGCACGTACGGCATCCGTGCCGTGACGGCGCGCCCGGTGGATGGCCTGCGCGGTATGGGGATGAACGTGACGACGACGCTTCGTTCCAGTATGTCCACGGCCTTGAGCGCGGCCTTGAGCGCGGACGAGATGCGCTGGGGCGGCTTCGTCGCGCTGGCTTCTACGCGATGCGGCAGAGCGACGCTGGGCTGGAGCAGCCGCGGTATGCGCGATAGTCTTTGAAACTGACCGAGACCTGAGCGCCCGGGTCCGGTGGGCGGCAGGATGCCGCACAGCAGCACCGGCACTGAACGACACCAGGCCGGTGAGAGAACCAGCGAAGAGCAAGAACAACAGAAAAAGACGCCGCATGTGGAAGGTTCGCAGAGAATGCCAGAGCTTCCACTGTAGCGGGGCCAGGAACGGCAACAAAGTGCCAAAGGTGGTACGCGCGCTTCAACTTCTGTGAATCGCGGAACAATGAGCGACCGGGTGTCGCAAGGGGAAGACCGGCAGCCCTCCCCTTCGGATGGAAACTGCTGGCTTAGACAAAGGCTGCCGCCCCCGCCTCTGCGACCGCATGGTCTTGTTCCCCGGAGCCACCGCTTACACCGATAGCGCCAACGATCTTGCCGCCGCGCTTGAGCGGGATGCCGCCAGCGAAGATCATGACCTTTCCGTTATTCGAAGCATGAATGCCGAAAAACTGATCGCCCGATTGAGAGTTTCCAGCAAGGTCCTTGGTTGTGATGTCATAGGCGCGGGCGGTCCACGCTTTTTTGATGGAGATATCCACGGAGCCGAGCCAGGCTCCGTCCATACGCACATGAGCCACCAGATTTCCACCCTCGTCGGCGACGGCGATGTTTTGGGGCTGCCCGATTTCGGCAGCCTTCTTCTCGGCTGCGGCGATGACGCGGCGAGCGTCGTCCAGTGTCACGCTACTTTGCATACCTTCTCATTCGTTCAGGTGAACGTTGTTCCGCGCGAGAAAGATGCGCGGAGATCCTCTTCCTTTTACTTCGATGCCATGTTGGTCAATGAGGAATAGCCTCTCGTACTAAGGCGTCGAAGGCACGCTCTTGTAGATGGCGCACTCTTCCACACTCGATCCAATGCGGTCGGCCAGGCGATCCTCTGCACTCATCTCGAGCGTCTCTTCTGAAATTCTCTCGAGGAACGTGGCGCGATTGAGGATGTCGCGCAATTCCGTGTTGATGTAGACGACATACGCCTGCCGCGGATGCGCGCGCAGCGATGCCTCGAGATTGCGCAGAACACGCTTCAATACCGGCTTGCAGAACGGGTGATAGAAGAAGAGCACCAGGGGCTGCTTCGGCAGCGGAAGCGCGACCGCATCCATGCACTTGAGATGAACCGGCGCCTCCACCTCCGTCTTCCCGCGAAAGATGCGCAGATTCGATTCGGCGACGGCATGCAACTGCGGCGCGAGTTCGACGCCGTAAATTTCGGCGAACGGATAGCGCGTGGCTAGCATCACCGCGCGCCCCTTGCCCGAACCGATATCGATGAATGTGTATCGACTGAGGTCTGCCGGAAGCCGACTCATGGCGGTATCGAAGACCGAAGGCGCGATGCCATAGTAAGCGGTGCTCCAGCGGTCGCTTCTCCCACCGCTCGGCAGGTCCTCTCCCCAGATCAGGCCGCTTGTGTCCACTCCATATTGCAGGTCAAAGGGATGGCGCGATCCAGCCTGCCAGGTTTCCCGTTCGGGCTCAGGGTCAGGCTCGCGCTGCACCGGATGAGTGCGCTGGCGGATGCGGGTGAGAGCGGTGCGGAAGGTGGCCACGACCCCCTGGTTGACCAGCATCTGGCCCCATCCGCGAAGAGCGCGCTTGGAGAGCATGGCTTGTTTCTACCGGTAAAATCGCCAGCACGCAAACGACGGCCCTGGTGGATCGCCGGGGAACGGCAGATGGGCTGGATATGTACTTCTCGCAGAACACGGGCGCTTGAGGTAACCACGTAACCTCAGCGTTGATCCTTTAGTTAGCCTATCTCGCAAGTAGTTGAAATTAATTGTCTAAGACAACAGACACCAGGACTGTCTCAGCTTCTTCTATTACCTGAGTACCAGTCTTAGAGAAATACCATTGGCAAAGACTGCTCCAAGGTAAGGGTATGTCCGACAAGATTTTTCAGGTTTGTGTTGGGGAAATTTATTCGGTATGGGATGCTGCGGGTGAAGAAAAAAATTGGAGGGTGTTTTGAAAAAATTAATGGTGTCGCTCGCGTTTGCTGCCGTATCTGTCGCAACCTGTGTGGCGCAGTGCCAGGGTGGCCGTTTGACTGTAAGCCAGGAGCTGCATGATTCCGGCGCGACGATCGTGGGGACGGTCTACGCGGCGACGCCGCTGCCGGACTCGTCCTTTCATATGGATGGCGTGAACTATGTGGTCCACGTCGACCGGTTGTTGAAGGGCAGGATGGTTTCGACCGATCAGATCGATATCTTCAGTGAAAACAGCCCTACCAAGTTTCCGATGCAGGTGGGCAAACAATATGTGCTGTTCGTACATCTGAACTACAACACGTATGAAGTGGACAACTGCGGCAACTCCGGACTGCTGCAGGCTGCGAACTTCGAGAGCCTGCGTCAGTTGAAAGAGTACGCAAAGAAATAGGGCCTGCAGGGCTGCAATTCTCTGTCTCCGTTCTCCAGAAATAGCTGTTTCGAAACGTTGCAAAGGACGCCGCTCACGCGGCGTTTTTTGCGCTTTGAAGCGCGATTTAGCACTGAAATGAGGTGTTTCGCGGTGGCTGGAAGTGCGGCTTTTGGGGGAGAACCAGGGAGGTGAGCGCCTGATTTGTCAACCCCCTGGTTGGATTGGGGCGCGGTTTGGAGGAGGGGCGGGATGGGTGATCTTGTGACTGGAGTTATACCCAGAGGTAATGAAAAGGCCTGCGGCCTCCCACCCTTCGCGATACGGCCGCTCAGGATGGGGCACCCGCTATTGCGGTGAACTTGACTGTCGAAAGTCAAAACATCCACCTGTTCGGGTAAGACAAGACGCAGGTCCTTCGACTGCGTTTCTCTTTCGAGCGACTTCGCTCACAGGTGATTGGGCACGGGGTGCCCGGTGGGTCTAGGTCGCCGGAATTAAGCCATGGAGGGGAGGGAGACGGGATGGAAGGCCAGGCGGTGGCTGGGGTCGTCGGCGAGGAAGGCGGGATGGGCGAGGCCGAGGTGTTGGAGGCGGAAGTCGAAGGCGGTGCGCAGGACGCCAAAGCCGTAGGTGACGCTTCGGCGGAAGTTGATGGAGGAGGCTTCCTCGAAGTACTTGGTGGGGCAGGAGATCTCGCCCACGCGGAAGCCGAAGTGCACGGCCTGGACCAGCATCTGGTTGTCGAAGACGAAGTCGTCGGAGCAGCTCAGGAGCGGCAGGCGCTCGAGCACGGCGCGGCTCCAGGCGCGGTAGCCGGTGTGATATTCGGACATCTTCTCCCCGATGAGGAGGTTCTGCGCGAAGGTGAGGGCGCGGTTAGCCACGTATTTATAGAGCGGCATACCGCCGCGGCGCGCGCCGCCGCCGACGATGCGAGAGCCGAGCACGCAATCGTACTCACCATAGACAATCATGGAGGCCATGGCGGAGACCAGGCGCGGGGTGTACTGGTAGTCGGGGTGCAGCATGACCACGACATCGGCGCCGCGAGCGAGCGCGGCGGTGTAGCAGGTCTTCTGATTGCCGCCGTAGCCCATGTTGCGGTCGTGGCGAATGGTGGCGAGGCCCAGTTGCTCGGAGATCTGCGAGGTGTCGTCGGAGCTGGCATCGTCGGTCAGAATGATGTCGTCGACGATCTCGCGGGGGATCTCGTCGACCGTCCGCTCGAGGGTGCGGCTGGCGTTATAGGCGGGCAGAACGACGGCGATTCTCTTTTGATTCAGCATGGGGGATCGTGCCTTGTCTCACGGCCAAGGCGCGCATGCGCGTTTCCCAGCCGCCCGAGTCTGACGAGATAAGCTAGCAAGCCTTTATGGTAGCCCAGCGGAAGACGGCGGCCAAGGGCATCGATATGGCCCGAAGGGGTCAGCTTTCGGACGTGGGCAAGACCTAGGGGCTTGCTGGAAGTGAACACTGATCTGGGTGAAGCCGGATAGGGATCGGATGTGGAATGTCAGCTCCCATTTGCCGGCTTAACAGGACTTAGGATCAATCTTCGTGAGTGACTCGGCGATTTATCACTTGTCCAGAATGAGGATCGGTGAAGTGAAGCGCGTTTACCAGGACTCACCTTTCCTCCGGCTGCCCAACAGCCGATAGCTTCGCTAATTGAGCGTCAGCGATCAAATCCTTTGTCGAGACTTCGGACCCAGGTTCGCGGAACGGTTCTATAGAAATGCGCTCGTACCGCACTTCCAGCACGGTCAGGGTTTCAGTGCCGCCCGGCGCATGAAGAACAACTTCGTCACCCTCTGCCCCTCTCATGAGTGCGCGCGCCAGGGGTGAGGCCCAACTGATGTGGTTGCGGTCGAGATTGACTTCGTCAGTGCCGACGATGCTCACCACACGCTCTACTCCTGTGGCATTCACATACCGCACGGTGGCTCCAAAGAACGCTCTTGTCGCCCGCTGCCCCGTTCTCGGCGCTCCCGGATCTACTACTTCCGCGGCTTCGATTCGCTTCGTCAAGAAGCGAATCCGTCCATCGATCTGCCGCAGTCGTTGCTTGCCATATTGATAGTCGGCGTTTTCACTGCGATCGCCATTGCCCGCAGCCCAGGCCACGACCTCCACCACGGCCGGGCGATCTTTGGTGAGCAGAAAATGGCGCTCATCTCTCAGGCGCTCGAGTCCGCTTGGAGTGATGTAGTTTTTGGCGTGGTTCGCAGCGGGCTCCTCTACCTTCGGTCTTCTCGTAAACCCTTTTCGCATCCATCGGCCCTCTCTTACGATTTGAACATGCGCGTTTATGGGGAGTAGCCTAAAGCGCGTTTATGGGTACGAGGCCCTTTCCGACCCAATACAATAGTCTGAGTTCACGCAAACACGATTAGATCTGGGAGTCGGCTTCATGCTCGTCATAAAAAACCTGTCACAAGGGTTCATCTATCCGCAGATAACACAGGCCCCAATCAAAACATATGCTGATTTCTTGAACTTTTTTCGCGGTGGTCACACCATTGATGACAACCTTGGAGCTCGCGCTATTCAAGCTACGATGCAGTTCAAAATGTTCGAGACGGCTATCGCTAGTGGGCACCTCACGAAGTCGAAAAACATGGCGATACCTGACGAATTTCTTGCAGATATCTTCTTAACGGAAGCTGGAGCAGATCTTGCCCAGCCGGCCTTGGACAGGGAGTTCTGCGTCCTGGCAGTAGCGGAAGCCAGAAAGAGTGTTTCAGAAGATGACGGCGAACCGCATCCTTATGTTGGCGCGGTGGTCGTGAAAGATGGGAGGGTCTTGGCCACAGCATACCGAGGCGAGACAGGTGAGGGTAGGCACGCCGAGTTCTGCGCACTAAAACAGATTAATGACGATGTGGACCTCGTCGATTTGAGCGATTGCACCGTCTATACAACTTTGGAGCCTTGTTCAAAGAGGAACTCGCCGAATAGGACAGCATGCGCTACTCGCCTGATTAATGCGAATGTGTCGAGAGTTGTGTATGGCATGGCAGACAAAGACGAGTCGGTATACGGGCATGTCTCGCTCACAGAAGCGAGCATTAGCGTTGGCCTTTTTCCAGGAGATCTGATTCAAGAACTTATCGCGCTTAATAAAAACTGGTCCGATACACGTAGGCAAATTGAAAGTCCACCAGCGCCAAACAACACAAGCCCCCTAGCTACGGCTTCTTATTACAAGCCGGGAACATCTATGGCGGAGAACATTTATCTGTACGTGCGTCCTCCGAAGGATAATGGAGGGCCCTTCACTGTTGAGGATGCCGCAAAGAAGGTTTTAGCGTGGGGCCAGACGCTGCAGGAAATCGCCGTTAAATGGCACCAGATCGACGACCAGAAGGTCATCGTCGATGGATTGCGGCGTCAAGGTACTGGCAGCAGCCACCTACTTTTGGCACTGCAGTAATTCTCAAAACCGGAGGTCTCCGATCGACGCCCTCAGATACCTCGAAGGCCCTGGAAGAGGAACGCGCAAATTTCTGGGTGCTTCGCATATATCGATACTGACAAGTCGGCTTGTGTTTACAGATCGCCAGCACATTAGGAATTTCAACTGGCGATAACAGGCCTTTGCGCTCGTTGAACATTTTACGGGCGGCCATGCGCCGCGAGCGGGTGCCCGCGGGGCAGCTCGTGCACGGTGAAGATCAGTTATCTGGTTGAAGAACACAGCGACATTGCGAGCGGCCCGACTTTGAATGCAAGCGAACTCGTATCTGTACCCCCAGAAGCTCCCGGGAAACCGCAACCGGAAATCCGCTGAGACATGTCAACCCAGACCAGTTCCTGAGCGGCCCGGTCTGTGGGCCCGTCTGGCAGTCGCCGCGTATTCCTGACTGCACCGTTCGCCTGCACCACTATCGCGAACCACTCTGATGCAGCACTGTTCAAGAGTCTGCTGCGTTTTTGGAAAGGGACGCGGCGGTGGGGAAATTTCTTATCGTAAGCCGCGCGATACGCCAGCGTTTGATGGCGTAGATCCGCCGGAGAGGGCGTTGGCGTGGGCGCGCCCGATCATGGCGGGCGTCACAACAACGCCGGTCGCTCTCCCTTCGGGTCCAACTTTCTTCGCGGCCAGGAAGACATCCAGTCCGCCGCCGGAGCCAAGGTCGATCATGCGCTACCGAAAAACTGCTTTGGCTCCAGATGGGTGAGCGGGCGGGTGGCGAAGAAGACACCCATCACCGGCCGCGTGGTGGCGATGCGAGGAGGATCGCGATGGAGCGCGTGATCCAGCGGAGTTGGAGTAACAAAACTGCGGCACCCGGAATGCGCTTCCGGGTGCCGCTTATCAAATCAACTTCACGACCTGCGGGTATCGCCTTACCAGTAGTAGATCGTGTAGTTATCTACATAGGCGGTTGCCGAGTAGCTGCTGGGTGGCGTCGGAGTCCCCAATCCATCAAGCTGGAAGTTGGGACCCATGCCGGCACCCCACCCAAGCTTCTTGCCGGCGCTGTTGCACGCAGCCGCGGTTGCTGTACCGCCGCCCTTCGGCGTACACGTCAGGTTTGATGTAATCACACCGTCTACAGCTACCTGGTCGTAGTGGATCACCCCGCTGCTGTCGTGGTGCGTCTGAATCTGCAGGTGGTGCCAGGCATTCGACGTAACAACCTGCGGCGTGCAAGGCGCATTCGTAACTAACCAGCCACTGCTTGAGGTCATCTCCCACACGCCCGTCCCAATATTCACCGAGCACTGGGCGGCCAGGATAAAGGTCGTGCCGGAACTCACAGTGTGATTTACATCCATCTCGATGTTCATCACCTTTGAAACATCAGGGATGTAAACCCATGCGTCATAGAGGAAATTAGACGCAGCTTCAAGGTTGGTATTGTCTGGCTTCGCATCAAACCAGCGCACCCCTTCACCGCTGTGATAGTAGTTCGTCATCGCAAATTGTCTGGAGATCGAATTACTGCCAAACACCGGTGACGATACCTGCGCGGTGCTTCCGGCAGGCGCCTGATATCCCTGGCTCTTGTAGGTTGCGCAGTCGGGTTGCGTCTGCCACAGGCTCGAATGAGGACCAGTAGCTCCGCCGCAGGAGGCATACGCGCCCGTATAAGTCCCGTCGTTCTCCAGATGCGCAAAGCTGAATGCATTTGCAGGAGGAATGATGCCCGGCTGGCCATTTCCGCCTACATCGATGTGCACATCGGTCTCGCAATACGACCCGCCGGTGCCCCACGCCTTGGCACGGAGAATGTCCCAGCCGCCAGGCGCGGTGATGGAAGTGTTGATTGACTTGGCGCCGCTAAACTTCTGATCGGTACGTGTGTTGTCGCTCCACGCCATGCTGCTTGTGGTCTGCCCTCCGCAGGTCGGCGCCGAGGCGCTCAAAGTGAAGGGGCTGGATACGCCGCTGCCCTGCCCCGGGCTGGACACGGTTACTCCACCGCCGATGTTCAGTTGGAGGTTCGTCTCACAGAGCGCCCCGTTCGTGTTCCATGCCTTCACGCGGAGCGTCGGAGTGTTGTCGTTAGAGATTGCCACCATGGTTTGGATCGACTGGGAACCGGAGAATAGATTGTCCGGATTGCTGTCATACGACCACGCCATGCTGCTCGTGGGCAGGCCGTTGCACGTCGCGGCCTCCGCCTGCAGATAGAAGGGAGAGTTTACATAGGGGTCATTGCCGGCCGGTGCATCGACCGTGATCTGCGCGCCCGCCGCGCCCGCAAGAACTAACACACAAAGGGTCACGCATGTGTGCCGTATACGCCGCATCCTAGATAAGACTCTGATCTCCGTCATATCACACCCTCTTCGGGAATGCATCGGTCAATAAAACTTTCTGCTGATACATTTCCGGAGCATTAGATGCCAAACGGATTGTGGCAGTTTGCCGATAGCGTATAAAACGGGATTAAATTGACACAACCCGGCTTCCCGGCCGTGAGGCTGCGCTGGTCACACAAACCTGCCAGCGGGCAGCGCCCGCTTTTCTAACGCCCAACGATAGAGAGTTGCGGCTACCCACATAGCGTTTGCTCAGTGAGCTTCGCAATCACCTGGTATTTGATCTCTATGTCGAATGTGGTTATTCCAGGAAGAACTCCAGGAAATCCGCCAAACACAAGCAATTAGAGCGCCCGTTTGTTCCCGATTCCTAGCGCAGAACGACGCCAGGTGCAGGGAAGAGTCCTCATTCGTCCTTCACCCGCGTATACCGATTGATCCAGTTCACCTCCCAGGTCTTGCCGCCATCGCCGGAAAAGGCCTGTTCGGATTGAGCGGTGTCGGGAGTGATGCTCCAGATGGAAAATCGTACAAGAACAGATTTGCCATTGATGAACTCATAGTCATAGAAGTCGCCGCGCCCCTTCTTGAATTCACCAGCATTCGGAATGCCCAAGGTACCGACGTTGGGGGTGGCGAAGTCGAGATTCCACTGGCGGGCCGCGGGGTTATACCAGCGCAGGGATAAGAGTTCGATGTGACCGGCCGGACCATCGGCCTTGTACTCCGCAAGATTGGCGCGGCCGCCCCAGACCTTGCTGACGACCGTGACACCATCCATATCGACCCAGCTTGTCGATCCCGTCAGCGGATGCAGCAGCCGCGACGAGTGCGTTCTCCAACTCCCCAGATCAAAGTCGAAATCGTGCTGGCTGCTGCCGGCGGCGTCTGCTTGTGCCGCTCCAGCGTCAGGCGGGGCCGAAGACGTCTCCGAAGATGTTGCTGGGGATGCTGCCTCTCGCGTCAAATCTGCCAAGAAGGCCGGGGCCCAGGTCTTGCCGCCGTCATCCGAATACGATTCTTCATAACGATGCGAATC
>JBPCNO010000002.1:0-14592 GCA_051001135.1 Acidobacteriaceae bacterium | reverse complement strand
GCACCCCAGTTCACGTCCTGATCCGGCTCCCACACGTCAGGGCGTCCGCCGGCGTAGCCGAAGGTCTTGAAGCCCATCGTCTCCAGCGCGACGTTGCCGGCCAGGATGAGCAGGTCGGCCCAGGAGATCTGCTTGCCGTACTTCTGCTTGACCGGCCACAGGAGGCGGCGCGCGCGGTCCAGGTTCACGTTGTCAGGCCAACTGTTCAGCGGAGCGAAGCGCTGCTGACCGCGTCCACCGCCACCACGGCCATCGTAAGTCCGATAGGTGCCAGCCGCGTGCCAGGCCGTGCGGATCATCAGCGGACCGTAGTGGCCGAAGTCCGCAGGCCACCAGTCCTGCGAGTCGGTCATAACCGCCGCGAGATCCTTCTTCAACTCCCAGTAGTCGAGCTTCTTGAACTCCTCGGCATAGTTGAAGTCCTCTTCCATGGGGTTCGACAGTCTCGAGTGCTGGTGCAGCAGATCGAGCCGCAGATGGTTGGGCCACCAGTCGCGGTTGCTCCTCGGCCCGTGGCGCTCGGCGACATTGCTGGGTGCAGCTCCGCTGGACGCTGCGGCATGGTCAAACGGGCACTTCGCTTCGCCCGCCACCTGCGCGTTCGGTTCGGACTTTGCTTCGGCCGTGTATTCCGTCGGTTCCGTGGCCATTGATCTCTCCTTGGGTGTGAGTGGTTTTCTTTTCGAGCGGCTCGTCATCGACGTCCGCCAGATCTCGCCGGGGCCGACTATAGCATCCGGGCAAGCCATAGTTCCGAACCTGATTCCGCGCTACATGGCCGCTTTACCTATTGCGACTTCTTCAGTTCGACTGGCGAGTGGGTTTAACTGCGTTTTGCTTTCTGGCACGCGGCACAGAGTCCGATGACGTCGATAGAGTAGCGTTCCACCTGAAAGCCGCCGGGCAACTCCTGCAGTGCCGGGAGGACCCCGAGATCCTTCTCTTCGACGTCGGTGATCGCGTTGCAATGCGAGCACACCATATGGTGATGATGGAAGTTGTTCAGCTCCACTCGGAGGGAGCCGTGGTGCATGCTGAGTTCTTTGAGCACGCCTCTTTCAACGAAGAGATGAACGTTCTTGTAAACCGTCGCGAGGGAGATTGCGGGTATACGCTTCTTGACGCGCGCGTAGACCTCTTCCGGGCTGGGGTGGCCAGGCATCGTCTGCATGACCTCGTAGAGAACTTGGCGCTGGTGAGTCGCGGCCAGCCCGTGATCCGCGCAAAATTCACGGAAGGCACGGGTCTTGACGCTGGGAGAGCTTGACATCAAGAGCTAGTAAACGATAAATATTCTTGTTCGTCAAGCGGCAGCCGCGGTCCTCCGTTTTCTGGACAACGTGGCGAGGACCTCGTGTTGCTCAGTCATTGGCTTGCGGACCCGAGGGTTAGTTCCGGGAAACGCGCTTGGCGGAAGCTGTCCCGTTTGCAGCCTGGCGCAGTAGCGGCCGCACGACCAATGACGGAGTAACGGCGGAATGACGGTGTGGGCTGCGTTTATGGTTTTTTCGGGCCCACCAATATGGTGCCGGCCGGCGTCGAAGCTTGTGTGCTGGTGCCACAATCCATTCGCGAGTGGTTTCGTTGCCACGTTCTGCGGCCGCTGCTGCGCGCGCTGCGTGGCGGCGTCACGCCGCGACGACTGGCGTGGAGCCTGGCGCTGGGCATGGTGGTCGGCATCAATCCGTCTGTGGGCCTGACGACCCTGTTGGTGGTGCTTGTGGCGTGGGTCTTCGGCCTAAGCAAGCTCGCGTCGCTGATCGGCACACATGTGGTGGCGCCGTTGCACTTGCTGCTGATCATTCCGTTCATCGAGCTCGGCGTGTATCTGTTTCACACGCGCAAGCTGCCGATGGACCGCAAGCAGCTGGAGCACCTTAGCCATCATCCGTTCCGACTGTTTCACGACATCTGGCAATGGGAGTGGCACGCGCTGATCGTTTGGGGCGTGGTGGCTGGAATCGTGATGCCTCTGCTAGCTGTGTACCTGCGTCGCGCACTCGTTGTGCTGCTGCGCAGGCACAGGACGCTGGTACGCTCACGGCCCGCGGTGCACTGAATATCTCGACGAGTGCATTCCTCATCACTCCGCGTTCGCGGGCGCAGCGCATTGTGCGCGCAAAAGCAAAGATCCGAGACGCACGGATTCCATACCAGGCGCCGTCGCCGCAGGAATTGCCAAGGCGACTGGACGCGGTGCTTCAGGTCATCTATCTCGTCTTTAACGAAGGCTATTCGGCTGCGGCAGGAGCGGAGGTAACGCGGGCCGAGCCAACTGCCGAGGCGATTCGACTGGGCGCTTGCTAAGCGAACTCCTGCCGGAGCCGGAGGTCCTTGGGCTGCCTTCCCTGATGTTGCTCCAGGAATCTCGTCACGCCGCGAGAACATCGCCGACCGGAGAGCTGATTTTGCTGGAGAATCAAGACCGCTCGCTCCGGAACCGAGAGCAGATCGCGGAGGGAGTGGCCTTGGTGGAGAGAGCCCTGCAGTCTCACCGCTTCGGCTCTTACACACTGCAGGCCGCGATTGCGGCCGTTCATGCGGAGTCGGAATCGGCCGCTGTGACCGACTGGCGCAGAGTGTCGCGCTTTGCAACCAACTGGTAGGAGTTCAACCTTCGCCAGTCGTAGAGCTAAATCGTGCCGTAGCAATTGCAATGCGCGATGGTCCAGAGGTTGGTCTGACGCTTATCGACGCGGTGCTTGCGCATGGCGAACTGGCGATTATTACCTGGCGCATTCAGCGCGTGGGGATATGTGTCGCAGGCTCGGCAGGACAGCTGAGGCTCGGCCCTCTTATGAGAAAGCCCTGGCGCTGACTGCACAGGAACCAGAGCGGAAATTCCTGCGAGAGCGGCTTCGACAGTTGAAATAAAAAATTGAGAGCTGTCGATTTTCGGTCTCTCGACCGACTATCTGATAACAGAACGATGAGCTACGGCTGTTTGAGTACAGAAAATGAGGAGAAATTTATGAAATACATCTGTTTGGGATATATCCAGCCGGCCAAGTTCGAGAACATGTCTGAGAGCGAGCGCAACACCACGCTGGACGGGTGTTTTACCTACGACGACGAGCTGCGGAAGAACGGAAATTTGGCGCCGGCGAAGCTCTTCAGCCTGCCAACACGGCGATGACCCTGCATTGGAAGGACGGAAAGGTTGTAGTGACAGACGGGCCGTATGCGGAAACGAAGGAGCAATTGGGTCGAATTCTGGTGCTGGAAGCACGAGATCTGAATCACGCAATTCAGCTCATCTCCCAACATCCTGGCGTGAAGTCCGGACCGTTTGAGATACGTCCAGCTGCGGATCTGAACGAAAGGATCAAGGAGAGCGAGCAGCGACGGCGAAAGGACACCGCTCGATGAGTCAGCCCCGGCCATGATCTTAATGATGGCGGGGCTGACGTGGCGGCAATCATGCTTTCATCTGGCTTGGGCAACTCACGCTGGTGCAGCCGTGAGGCCAATAAACAATTCTGTCAGATCAAAGTCCGCTCGAACCTGATGACGGCACCACGGGCGGGAGCTAATCAGAATTTTCGAAATCGAGGAGCATACATGTCAAAGGTTCGTGTCGCGGGATTTGGTCTTTCATTGGACGGCTTCGGAGCAGGGATAGGGCAGAGCCTGGACGATCCGCTGGGCAAGCGCGGTCCAGAGATGTTTCAGTGGTTCTTCCATACCAGAACATTCCGCGCCATGGTCGGGAAGGAAGGTGGATCTGTCGATATGGACGACGCGTTCGGACGGCGGTCGATGGAAAACTTTGGCGCCTTCATCCTTGGCCGCAATATGTTTGGTCCGGTCCGTGGTCCATGGCAGGACGATTCGTGGAAGGGATGGTGGGGTACCGATCCGCCATACCACGCGCCGACTTTCGTTCTGACGCACTACGAGCGTGAGCCGCTCGTGATGGAAGGCGGGACGACCTTCTACTTTGTCAACGGTGGAATCGAAGAGGCGCTTAGGCAGGCGAAACAAGCAGCGGGTGACAAGGACGTCAAGATCGGAGGCGGTGTTTCCACCGTGCGGCAGTATCTGCAGGCTGGGTTGATCGATTCTCTCCACTTTGCACTTGCACCTGTTGCCCTCGGTCAAGGTGAGGCACTGCTTACCGGTCTTGACCTGCCCGCGCTCGGATTCTCTGTGACAGAGCACGAGGCGACGGAGCACGCGACACACGTTGTGCTGGAGAAGCTGCGAATTTGAACGAAATGATGAAGGAGAGCGAGCAGCGGCGCCCTATCAACTCAAATGCCGCTACGGTTGCTGGTGACCCTGGGAAGATTCGAACTTCCGACCTGCGGTTTAGGAAACCGTCGCTCTATCCACCTGAGCTACAGGGCCACTGCGAAGCAGTTTACAACGGCTGTGCTTGTGGACCTTCGCGGTGCTTAGCTTGCCGAAGTAGTCCGGCCCCCGCGCCTGCGGTATCCTAGAAGTACTCATATGCCGGATATTCAGCGCAGGAAGACCGTCACCGTCCGTGTGGGCGAGGTGCGAGTTGGCTCGGACGCACCGGTTGTCGTTCAGTCGATGACCAACACCGACACCGCCGACATCCCGTCGACCATCCAGCAGGTCGCCGCCCTCGCCGAAGCAGGATCCGAGTTGGTGCGCGTCACGGTCAACAACGACGAGGCCGCCAAGGCTGTGCCCTACATCGTCGACGGCCTGGCGTCGCAAGGCGTCTCCGTGCCCATCATCGGCGACTTCCACTACAACGGTCATCTCCTGCTGCAGAAGTATCCTGAGTGCGCCCGCGCCCTGGCCAAGTACCGTATCAATCCCGGCAACGCCTCCATCGGCCGCAAGGATGACGACAACTTCCGCACCATCATTGAGTGCGCGATCGAAAACGATAAGCCGGTGCGTATCGGCGTGAACTGGGGTTCGCTCGATCAGGCGCTGCTCACCCGCATGATGGACCAGAACTCCCGCCGTCCCGAGCCGCTCGACGCGCGCGACGTGATGATGGAAGCCATGATGGTCTCGGCGCTCAGCTCCGCGCAGGCGGCCGAGCACTACGGCCTGGCGCACGACAAGATCATCCTCAGCGCCAAGGTCTCGGGCGTTCGCGATCTTATCGACGCCTACGAGATGCTGGCCTCGCGCTGCGACTATCCGCTGCACCTGGGCCTAACGGAAGCGGGCATGAGCATGAAGGGCATCGTTGCCTCCACCGCCGGGCTGGCGCCGCTGCTGCTCAAGGGTATCGGCGATACCATTCGCGTCTCCCTCACGCCCAAGCCCAATGGCGACCGCACCGAAGAGGTACAGGTCGCGCAGCAGATCCTGCAGTCGCTCTCACTGCGCTCCTTCACGCCGCAGGTGACTGCCTGTCCCGGCTGCGGGCGCACCACCAGCACCTTCTTCCAGGAACTGGCGCAGCAGATCCAGAGCTATGTGCGCGACAGCATGCCCGCGTGGCGCGACCGCTATCCGGGCGTGGAAGAGATGAAGCTGGCGGTCATGGGGTGCATCGTCAACGGCCCCGGCGAGAGCAAGCACGCCAACATCGGCATCTCCCTCCCCGGCACCTTCGAGGAGCCCAAGGCCCCGGTGTATGTCGATGGCCGCCTGATGACCACGCTCAAGGGCGACACCATCGTGCACGATTTCAAGAAGATTCTCGACGAATATGTGGACTCGCATTACTCGGGTGCGCCCCGCGTCTCGAAACAGGAACATCAGTTGGTCATCGTTCCGTGACGTGGTTCCCTGACGTGAACGTCCAGAAATAGCGCGATCGGCTTGAAATAGCAGTTTTTCTGCCACGGACCGCGTTCTCCACAGGCGGCAGGCGCCAAAGGCCACCGGCATGTCGCCTTCGTTGTATAGCGACGGGCCGGCCCTGTTGCTAGTCTTCGTCCGTGTTTCCTGCCTGTGTATTCACTGCCGCGGTTCGCTCTCGCACCTTCGACCGGCTCCGTCTCGCCATGCTCGTCCTGCTGCTTCCCACCTGCGCGCAGGGCGCCCGCACCTGCGTCTCGCCAGCCCAGGCCGCCACCATGGCCGGTAAGGATCTCTGTGTGGCCACCCACATCTACGATATCGTGGTGCTCGAAGACGGCACACGCCTGCTGGACACATGCGCGCCGGAGACCGGCGACGACGCCTGCCGCTTCACCCTGGTCAGCTTCCAGCGCGATGGAAAAGACGTTGGGAACCTGGAGCAATATCGGGGCCACGACGTCCAGGTCCGGGGCATCTATCGCGCCGTCAAGGATCGCGGTCTCCTGGTCGTGAGCCATGCCCGGCAATTCCACGGCGGCGAAGAGAAGTTCCGGCCCAATCCTGCCCTGCTCAGCGGCTTTGAGGCCGATGGCGACAAGACTGCCTTCCGCGACCCCGCCCTGAGCGGAAGCCGCCACCACAGCTCCTTCAAGTCCGTCGCTCACTAAAGAAGCCCGGCGAGAAAACCACAGTGGGTGCCCCATTCTTTGCGCCCCGCGTCCGTTGATTCCGCCCTCTCACTCCTGCGCAAAGGGTGGGTCTCTGCGCGCAGCGCAGAGCGGTCTCTAAATTCTTGTTTCGTGACGTTTATACGCACGTCAGGAGAGCGGGATGCGCCGTTGGCGCATGACCCACCCTTTGCGCGTGGAGGATGCGGAGTACGCCGCGTCCGATCAGGCGCAAAGAATGGGGCACCCGCATTCGTGGTCTGAGAGCAGCAGAATAGAGGGGCCCTCTTACCAGATCGGCCCGGCATGCTTGCGCAGCTCTTTCATTGGATGAAGGTGCCCCGCCAGAGCACGCCGCGGCGAGCCAGCGTGAGGATAGTGGAACGCAGCATGGAAAAGAGGAACAGCACCGCGGCTACCGGAAACAGCAGCACATACCAGAACGCTGCGTTTGCGTTCCGGCTGTTGAACCCATACAGCAGCGCCAGCGATGCGAAGGTCAGCAGGCTGGGAAGCTGCAGCGACACCCCGCCCGCCAGCAGCGCCACGAACGGAAGCAGGCACAGAACCGCAACGCCTCCGCATGCCGCCAGCATCAGCCCGGTGCGGAAACGAAACGCGGCAAACATGTTCTTGGTCAGATTGCGGACTACGCCGGAGGCCCCCTTGGCCCAGCGGACGCGCACCAGACCGCGGCCGGTGACGATACGCGCTGCAAAACCGGCCTGCTTCAGCACATATCCCAGCCGCACGTCCTCCAGCACCTCCATGCGCAAGGCGTCCCATCCGCCGATCGCCTGATACGCCGTTTTGCGCACCAGGTTGAAGGCGCCGACGCCGATTGAATCCCGCTTGGCGCGCGGATCGGGTACCTTCCATACACGCGGTCCCCAGATGGCCATCGCATACAGGAACGAGATCATCATCCGCTCGCCCGGCCGCTTGCATATTGGCGTCGGTAACAGCACCAGGTGATCGGCGTTCTGCTCTTCCGCAAACGCAAGCGCCCGCCGCAACGCATCGTCGCGGAATAGAACATCGGCATCGGTAAACAGCAGCCAGTCGCCGCTCGACTGGCCAGCCGCCACTGCCATCGCGTGGGCCTTGCCGGTCCAGCCTCCCGGAAGTATCGTGACGTGCACTACGTCAAGCCGCTTGCCTTCCGCGCGCGCCTCCACGGCCAGGTTGTCGAGAATCGCCCCGGTGCTATCGGTCGATCGGTCATCGACGGCGATGATCTCCAGATCGACATCCGTGGTCTGCAGCAGCGACTCGATCGCTCTGCGAATGGAGTGCGCCTCGTTCCGCGCCGGGACCACAACGGTCAAGCGGCCCTTCGGCATCTTCCCCGCATGCTCCGGGCGCAGCAGGTTGGGCACGCTGCGAACCTGGAGCAGCCAGTAGAGAACGCGGCTCACCCAGGCCAATGCCACAAGCCAGTTCAGCACCGTCCAGACGAGCGCCACGTGCGCCATGCTATACCATTCCCTCGCCGCGCTCCGCCGGGGCGCAAACCGTGCGCCATGCTACATCATTCCCTCGCCGCTCAGCCCTCCCCGGTCAGCCCTCAGCCTCCAGCATGGGCGCGAAGCGGGCGCCGGCAAACAGGATCGCGCCCGAGACCAGCATGGCCGCCAGCGTGAGCCCCATGCCCAGCCGCAGATTCGTGCGGTCGGAGACAGCCCCGATCAGGCGCGGCGAAGGAGCGTCCCCGAATGCATGGATCAGAAACAGATTGAGCGCGATTGCGCTTGAACGTATCGCCGCGTTCACCGAGTTCACCAGGGCCGTGTTGAGTGGGCCGGTGCTCACGAAGAGAAAGAACTCGGCCACAAACATTGCCGGCACCGTACACCATGTGGGTCCGAAAAAGGCTAGTAGCGCGCCCGGCACAGCAAGCACGGCGCTCCAGGCGGAGATGAGATAGAGCGCCCGGTGGTTATGTCGTAACCACCGCTGTCCCAACCACCCTCCCGCGACCGTGCCGGCGACCCCGTCGATCACTGTGACCGCACCCAGCACCAGGTTCGCCTTCTGCAGGGACATGCCGTTGTAGCGGAACAGAAATGTCGGCATCCACACCGAAATGCCGCCGATGCTGAAGGTCCACGCGGCCATGCCCAGCGAACAGGACCAGAATGCCGGGTTGCGGAACAAGCCCGCGATTGTGGATCGCTGGAGAGTCGATTTCAGCCGGTCCGCCGCACCGCGCGCCGGCTCGCGCACCAGCGCCAACAGAAGCAGCGCGATGACCACGCCCGGCAACGCGGAGACGTAGAACGGCATTCTCCATCCATAGCCGGAGCCCAGTTCGCCCGCCAGCAAATATCCCAGCGCCGCGCCGACCGGAATGCTGATGTAGAAGATGCTGAGGATGCGATTGCGCTGTTCCTCGGGATAGAAATCCGCCAGCATCGCGGGCGCGAAGATGCTGAACGTGGCCTCGCCCACACCTACCAGGGCATGTCTCCAGTAAAGCTGCTGGTAGGTATGCACCCATGCCGTCAGCAGCGTGGCCGCGCTCCACAGCAGCGCGCCCGCCACGATCAGCGGCTTGCGCGGAAGCCGATCGCCCAGCCACCCGGTGAGCGGGGCAGCCAGCATGTAGGTCACGAAGAAGGCGTACGTCAGCGCGCCCATGCGTTCATCGCCCGCGTGAAACTCGCGCTGGATCAACGGCTGTACGCCGGGCAGTACGTAGCGATCGATGAAGTTGAAGAGGTTGAGCGCGGTCAGCAGGACAAGGGCCGTGAGCGCCGCCGGGGGTAGGGACCGCCGCATGTGTAGGTGTCCCTTCCTGGTCGTGCGTTCAGGTCGAAGAGTGGCTAACGCTTGTCTGCGTGCGGCCTGGGCCAGCGCGCTTCGACCGTGGTCGTGATGCCACCACGCGGCCGGAAGTCGCCCTTCACCACAGCCCAGATCGGATCGCAGGCGGCAACCACGTCTTCAAGCACCTGGTTCACAATGTTTTCCTGGAATATGCCCAGATTGCGATAACTGAAGAGATACTCCTTCAGCGACTTCAGTTCGAGACAGCGGTCGCGCGGCATGTAGCGGACGGAGATGGCTCCGAAATCCGGCAAGCCCGTCTTTGGGCACACGGATGTGAACTCGGGATCGTCGATCAGGATCTCGTAGGCGGGGAACTGGTTTTCCCACGTCTCGATGGACGGGAAAGCGGTATCGAGACCGGCCTTGGCATGGTCATCGGTGTAGCGCGCGGTGGTGGTCGCCATAGACTGATTGTACGCAACTGGCTACTGGCAGACATCTTTCTGACGCCGCAGCGGAGTCTGGCGCGTCTTATAAGTCCTATATACTCGCTTTCAGTTCGAACGACGAATGGCCGACGCCCAGACGAATAAATTCAAGCCGCGCGTGTTGTGGACAGTAGCAGCCCTTCTGCTCATCCTGGTCTTCTTCGGCGTCCGGCGCATGACGCGCGAGAAGCTGCCCTTGCGCGTCGCAGCGGCGACGCGGCAGGACCTGGTGCGCACCGTCAGCACCAATGGGAAGGTGGAACCGCAGGTGAATTTCGAAGCGCATGCCCCCCTTCCCGGCGTGGTGAAACACCTCTATGTGCACTCCGGAGAAAAGGTGCACAAGGGTCAGCTCCTGCTGTCCCTGGGCGATGCGGATGCGGCCGCGAAAGCCGCCTCTGCGCTGGCGGCGCTCCGGGGTGCGCAGGCGAGCGATCAGGCGACCCAACAGGGCGGAACGCAGGAGGAGCAACTCGCGTTGTCCGCCGAACTCTCGAAGGCGAAGCTTGACCGCGATCAAGCGCAGCATGATGTCGACGCGCTCACAAAATTGCAGAGTCAGGGCGCGGCTTCGGCCAGCGAAGTCGCGGCGGCCCAGCAGCGGCTGGCTCTCGCCAATGCCTCATTGCAGTCGGTCGAGCAACGTAAGACCTCCCGCTACGGAAAGGACGACCTGGCGCACGCGCAAGCGACGCTGGCCGAAGCCCAGGCAGGCTATAGCGCCGCCTCGCAGGTGGTGGCTCAGTCGAACGTGCGCGCTCCCTTCGATGGCACCGTCTATTCGCTTCCCGTCTCGCAGACCGAGTACGTGCATGAGGGGCAGGAACTGCTGCAGATGGCGGATCTGCGGCGCATTCAGGTGCGCGCCTACTTCGACGAACCGGAGATCGGCGGCCTCAAGCTCGGCTATCCCGTCACCATTGTCTGGGATGCGCTGCAGGGGCGCACCTGGCACGGCCACATCGTGCGCGTACCCTCTACCATCATCACCTACGGCACTCGCAATGTTGGCGAGGTCCTGGTGACGGTCGATGACTCGGATGGGGCGCTGTTGCCCAATACCAACGTCACTGTTACGGTGACAGAACAGCATCTGGACAACGTTCTTACCGTCCCGCGCGAAGCCCTTCACAGCGAGAGCGGCAAGAACTTTGTCTTCAAATTCCAGAAGGGCGCGCTCCGCCGGACACCGGTGAAGGTGGGCGCCATCAATCTGACTGAAGTGCAGATCACCTCCGGGCTTGCCGTTGGCGATCTTGTCGCGCTCAGCACCACCAATGGAGAGCTGCTGGTCGAGGGCGTTCCCGCGCGGGTGGTCCGCTAATCCATCGTTACCGTTATGCGATTCTTCTCGATCCTATTCGCCCTTCTTTCTGTACTGCCGGCCTCTGCCCTCACGACTCAGCAGCGCTCCGCCGCACTGGAAAGCCTGCGCCGGGGACAGGCGGACTCAGCCATCCGTCTGCTCAATTCCTCGCTGCGCGACCAGCCGGGCGATGCCCAGGCGCATCAGCTTCTCTGTCGCGTCTACCTGCAGGAAGAGCGCTGGGACGAGGCCGTCCAGGAGTGCAGCCAGTCGGTAGCGCTCGCATCGGGCGATAGCGACAACCATTTGTGGTTGGGTCGCGCGGAAGGCGAGCGGGCCGACCGTGTCACGTTTGTGACCGCGTACCGGCTCGGCCGCAAGGTGCATGCCGAGTTCGAGACGGCAGTGCAACTCAATCCTTTCAACGTCGAGGCTTTGTCCGATCTGGGAGAGTTCTACGTGGAGGCGCCGCCCGTCGTAGGCGGAGGGGTCACGAAGGCTCAGGCCATTGCCGTCCGGCTCCAGTCGTTGGACTCCGCCCGCGCCTACGAGTTGCGCGGCCGGATCGCCGTTCAGGAGAAGGATCCTTCCCGGGCCGAGTCATATTTCAGAGTAGCCATCACGTCCTCGCCTCACCCCGCCTCCTACTGGATGGTGCTGGCCTCCTTCTATCGCAAGTCGGAGCAATGGGACAAGATGCGGCAGGCCATGCTCGCCGGCATTGCCGCCGACCGGGAGCACGGTGCGGCTACGGTAGACGCCGCGCATCTGCTGATGCGGGCCCGGCGTGACCCGGAGATGAGCATTCGGCTGCTGCAGAGCTATCTGGCTTCCCCCAACCAATCGGAGTCCGCGCCCGCGTTCCAGGTGCGTAACGATCTGGCTGCTCTGCTTGCCGCTCAGGGTGACTCTGCCGGCGCACAGCAGCAGTTAGCTGCCGCAACCGCGCTCGCCAGCGGCTATCATCCAGCAGAAGCGATCAAAACGCATACCGGGCGCTGAAACGGTTTCGCCCGGGCAGACTTCCCTTTCGGAGATGACGATTTGCTGAGGCGCAACTGGACCATCCTTGCGGCCGGAGTGTTCCTGCTTCCGGCCGCCATGCCCGTCTCGGCGCAGATCTCCTTTTCTACCGCTGTCGATCTTGCCGTCCGCAACTCCCACGAGATCAAGATGGCCACCTCCGACGTCAACCGCGCCCTGGCCGGCCTGGAGGAGAGCCGCGACGCGTACCTGCCCAGCTTCACCCTCGGTTCGAGCGTCGGGTATTCCTATGGCTTTCCGGTCGGCCAACCTACCCTCTTCAACGGCTCCGCGCAGTCCTTGCTTCTTTCCTTTTCGCAATCGGATTACGTTCGGTCCGCCCGCGCAGGACTGCTCGGCGCGCAGGATTCGCTCAAAGACACGCGGCAGAAGATCATCGCCGAAGCGGCTCTCGATTACCTCGAGTTGGACACCGACCAGCAGCAGCTCGACGCGCTGGCGCAACAGCACACCTATGGCGAGCGATTGATTGCAATCGAGCAGGAACGTCTCGCCGGAGGTTTCAGCAGTGCCATGGACCTGACGCGGGCACAGCTTACCGCAGCGCAGTTAGAGCTCAGGCAAATCCATCTGCGCGGCCATGCCGAGGTCCTCAAAGCGCGCCTGGGCAACCTCACCGGGCTCCCAGTGGAGGACATCGCCACCGAATCACAGACGCTTCCACAGCCGCCGGATTTTGCCTCCGGTCAGCGGCTGCTGGACCAGGCACGGAACAACAATTTCGGCATTCAGGCTGCGGACGCGGCCGCGCAGTCCAAGTTTTTCGTCTCCTTCGGCGACAAACGGCAGATTCTGCATCCTCAGGTAGGCTTTGGCCTGCAGTACAGCCGCTACGCTAAATTCAACAATTACGCCCAGTACTACACGCGCTTTCAACACAACAATTTCGAGATAGGGCTGGACATTAAAGTGCCGGTCCTGGATGCCGTGGCCCGCGCTAAAGCCCGCGGCTCCGCCGCCGATGCTGTCCATGCGCAGGAACAGGCCAACATGTTCCGCCAACAGCTCTCCGAGCAGACACTCGAGCTCGAGAAGAGTCTGGATGAGCTCACCGCGCAGCAGAAGGTCGCGCGGCTGCAGAGCGACCTGGCGCGGGAGACCCTGGAATCGGTGACCACCCAGTTGCAGACCAGCAGCAGCTCCGGCGCAACCCTTACCCCCAAGGACGAGGAGCTGGCCAAGATCGAGGAGCGCCAGCGCTACACCGAGATGCTCGATGCGAACTTCCAGCTCATTCAGGCGCAGTTGAACCTTCTGCGCTCGGTGGGCGGCATCGAAGACTGGGCCCGGAGTACGCCCCAGCATTGACCCAGGATCGATTTCGGGTTGCATGACTTTGCATCATTTCTGAGGCAGATTCCTTTCGGATACGGCGCCGGGGCGGTTTCAAACTGGTACACTTTAAGGACTGCCATGCCATTGAAGACACTGTTGTTGAACCCTCCATCGTTTGAGAACTTCGACGGCGGCGCCAGTTCCAGATGGCCCGCGACCCGCGAGATCGAGTCCTACTGGTACCCGGTTTGGCTCGCCTACCCGGCAGGACTGCTCGAAGGCTCGCGGCTACTGGATGCGCCCCCGCACCACATCACCGCAGCGGAGACCATCGAGATCGCGAAGGAATACGAGTTCCTCGTGCTCTTCACCAGCACTCCGGGCTGGGAGGGCGACCACAAGCTCGCCGAGGCCATCAAGCGTGGGAACCCATCGATCCGTATCGCCTTCGTGGGGCCGCCGGTCACAACCGCGCCGGATCGCGCGCTCAATGAGTGCGAGGTCATCGACTTCGTCTGCCGCCGCGAGTTCGACTTTTCTGTCGTCGAATTCGCCAATGGGAAGCCGCTCGACGAGATCCTCGGCATCAGCTATCGCAAGGACGGCAAGATCGTCCATACGCCCGACCGTCCGCAGGTCGAGAAGCTCGATAAGCCGGACATGCCCTGGGCCACCGATATCTACAAGCGGGATCTGGACGTTACCAAGTACAACGTGCCCTTCCTGCTCTACCCCTACGTGGCGCTCTATTCCACCCGCGGATGCCCGGCGCAGTGCACCTTCTGCCTGTGGCCGCAGACGCTCAGCGGACATGCCTGGCGCAAGCGATCCACCGACGACGTTGCGGCCGAGATGGCGCACGCCAAGCAGCTCTTCCCCAACGTGAAGGAGTTCTTCTTCGATGACGACACCTTCAATATCCAAAAGGTGCGCACCATCGAACTCTGCGAGAAGCTCAAGCCGCTTGGACTTACCTGGTCCTGCACCTCGCGCGTGACCACCGATCGCGACACGCTCAAGGCCATGCGTGAGGCCGGCTGCCGCCTGCTGATCGTCGGCTTCGAATCGGGCGACCCGCAGGTCCTCAAAAACATCAAGAAGGGCGCTACCGTCGAGCGAGCGCGCGCATTCACCAAGGACTGCCACGAACTCGGCCTGACCATCCACGGCGACTTCATCCTCGGCCTTCCCGGCGAGACCAAGGAGTCGATCCGCAACACCATCAACTTTGCAAAGTCGCTGGACGTCGAAACCATTCAGGTTTCGATCGCCCACGCGTATCCAGGCACGGAATTTTACG
>JBPCNO010000001.1:0-8193 GCA_051001135.1 Acidobacteriaceae bacterium | reverse complement strand
GGACAAGACCTCTGCCGCGGCTCTCTCGGCATGGGGCAGATCGCCGGGCCGGTATCCGAGATCGCGGTACATGGGCTGCAGGTGGAGCGGTATGGGGTAGTACACGCAGGTCTGCACGCCCGCGCGGCTGAGAGCCTGCTGCACCGCGTCGCGATGCTGAACGCGTATGGTGTACTGGTGAAAGACCGGTTCGCCACCGCCGGAGCGATGCAGCACCTGAACTCCTTCAACCGTGCCGAGCAAGGCATCGTAAGTGTCTGCATTCTTGCGGCGGGCTGCGTTCCACAGGTCCAAATACGGTAGCTTCACCCGCAGGATGGCCGCCTGCAACTCATCCAGCCGGCTATTCCAGCCCTGCTCCTCGCTGTGATACTTCCGCTTGCTGCCGTGGCTGCGCAGCCGTCTCAGGTGATCGGCCGCATCACTATCGTTGGTGACGATCATGCCACCGTCGCCAAAAGCCCCAAGGTTCTTGCTGGGAAAGAAGCTGATGCATCCGTAGTCTCCCAGGCCTGCAACCTTGCGCGCCCCATAGGTGGCACCCAGCGCCTGCGCGCAGTCTTCAACCACGGCCAGGTTGTGATCGCCAGCCAGCGCAAGCACCTCCTGCATTGCGGCGGGCTGGCCATACAGGTGGACGGGCACAATGGCCTTCGTCTTTTCGCTCACCCTCGCTCGGGCCGAAGCCACATCGAGATTCAACGTACCCGGCTCCACATCCGCGAAGACAGGCCGCGCTCCCAGCAGGCTCACCGCATCGGCGGTCGCGATAAAGCTGAAGGCGGGCACGATCACTTCGTCCCCCGGCCCGACGCCGGCGGAGCGCAGGGCGAGGATCAGCGCGTCTGTACCGGAAGCCACGCCAACCGCGTGTTTCACTCCGCAATATTCGGCGATCTCCCGCTCCACTGCCTGCACATTGGGACCGAGGATGAAGCTCTGCGATGCCAGCACGCCCTCGATCGCCTCCATCATCTGGTCGTGAAGTTGACGTACCTGCGCTCCGAGATCGAGGATCGGAATCGAGGTGTGAGGAACATCCATGGTGAGCGACATAATTTGGAACCTTTCGAAGATTGGGTGTGCTACGGCTTGGCGATGCCTGCCTCGCGAATCTTGTAGAGCAAAGCGCGGTAGCTGATCTGGAGGTCGCGCGCTACCCTCCTGCGGTTCCAATGGTGCGCATCCAGGCTGCGCAGGATCATCTCCTTCTGCATGGCCAGTGCGGCCTGCTTGGCCGCCGGCTTCAAGTGCCGGGGAGTAGCGGCCTCGTAGTCCGGCAGGCGCTGACTCAACTCCTCTCTCAGGGCAGCTTCGTTGCCCATGACCAGGTAGCGAGCCATCCAGTTTTCCAGTTCGCGGATATTGCCGGGCCAGCGCCAGCGCCGCATCACGTGCAGGGTCTCAATCGACAAGGGCGGCTGTGTGCGGGAGAGCTTTACGGACAGCCGGCTCTGCAGATAGCTCGATAAGCACGCGAGGTCCTCCAGCCGTTCCCGCAGCGGCGGCACATGCACGCCGATCACATCGATGCGGTAAAACAGGTCCTGGCGGAAGCTCCCGTTCTCAATCGCCTGTTCCAGATCGCAGTTCGTCGCGCACACGATTCGCACATCGGCCTTCCGCATGTCCCGGCCGCCCAGTCGGCAGAAGGAGCGGTCATGAAGAAAATGCAGCAGCTTGGTTTGCAGCGTGGGATCCATCTCCCCGATTTCATCGAGGAAGACGGTCCCTCCGGCTGCCATTTCGACCTTGCCCAGCTTCGCGCATACCGCTCCGGTGAACGCTCCCTTTTCATAGCCGAACAGCTCGCTTTCCAGGAGTGGTCCGGGGATGGCCGCGCAGTTCACCTTGATGAATGGTCCAGCCTTCACCATTGAATGAAGGTGGATGTACTTCGCAAGGATCTCCTTGCCGGTCCCGCTCTCGCCGCGGATCAGTACCGGGATCTGCATCGGCGCCAATTCATCAATCTTTCTCTTTGCCTGGCTCATGAGCCAGGAAGAGCCGAAGATGGTCGTATCGTCAGGCAGTTCTCCAGGTGTGAGACGATCGTCATGCTTGACGTTTGCTTCCATAGGTGTAGGGTTCGACCGAGAGCCCCGCTTGCCCAGGAGCAAGACAATCGCCATTCGCAGCCGCGCAGGAGGCTGCGCCCACTGCCGCTCATTGCATGGCCGGTCGGCTCGAAACGAGACTGGACGCCCTCCGGCAATTCTTTCCATCCACCGCAGCAGTGCAAGGTATTGCATGTTCTGTGCACCCGCCTGTGCAGAACTACACCGGCTGGGTCGACCTACGGTCGCTCGCCTCAGAACGCCACGCGGGTGCTTTTCGATTGTTGGTGAACGCATGAAGCGGCGGTAGCAATTACCTTTGCTGGGCAATACTTTGTCATCTCGAAGGGCCTCTCGCTGTTCTCAGGTAACCGGTTCACTCATCAGTGCGGTAACTCGGGCACGTTACCTGACACGAGGAGGTTGACGCGCTGAGTGTAGACAATCGTGGGCTGAGTCGAACTGCGCAAGATATTGCATTTTTCAAGTTATTGTTCAGGCATATGTCATGAGAAGGAACACCTTGTGCACACCATGTTGCGTGAACATGATCTAACTCTGCATCTCTTTTCATTTGACTTCATATCTCCGGCTCGCTACAGTCGCGATGTTGTTCCACGAAAGTTTGTTGAGTAGGCAACCTTTCGTGGAGTGACAGAACGGCGCTCTGCACAGAAACCCGTCAGAGTGGCTCCGGAGCAGACGCTTTCCCCAAAGGCGCTTTCTTCCAAAGAGCAGATCCGTCCAAAGGCTGTGCGCACCACCTTGGCCCCCGTTCACGTCCTCCCCCTGAAACAATTGTCTGGCCCAATCTGTGGGATTTCCCCCGGCACATACATTGGCCTTCCGCATCCTGGGTTGCGCATTCTTGCGATCCCAGACCGAGGTTTTTGAAATGTTTGCTTTGACTGTGCTTGCTGTCAGCGACGATCCCCGCGTTCGCGCTCTTCTGGAAACAGTGTTTACCGCAGAAGGTCATCGGGTCCAGATCGTGTCGACAGATGAGGAAGCTCTCCGCCTCTTGAGCGGCAATTGTGCCGCCGACCTGGTCATCCGCGAGGCTACACGCAGCCGCTGGAACACCCGCTTCCAAACCGCCGACTATCTTCGCTATATCGATCGCACCCGGATATGCCTGCTGCTCGATGCCGGGGACGCCCTCTGGGCGCAGTTCGCCAGCCAATTAGGCATCGATGCATTGCTCACGAAACCGGTACTGCGGCACGATCTCGAAAAGGTCATCGGCCGCTTCGCGCCAGCGCACAGCGCGGTCGCAAGCGCTTCCGCCTGCGTGTCCGCGAGCAACGCAACAGCATATGTCGAAGAACTGGACGGAGGACGCTTCTTCCTGGCGGACTGTCCGGCTATGCGCCAGATCTACAACAACATCCGCCTGCTGGGCCCGGTGGACGTCCCAGTCCTGATCCTGGGAGAGAGCGGGGTGGGCAAAGAGATCATCTCGATGCTGCTTCACAAGCACTCCACCCGCGCACAGCGCGGCTTCATGAATGTGAACTGTGCCGCGCTTCCGCCCGAACTGCTGGAGAGCGAACTCTTCGGATACGAGGTCGGCGCGTTCACTGGAGCAGCCAAAGCGAAACCGGGAAAGTTCGAGCTGGCGCACCGGGGAACGATCCTGCTGGACGAGATCGGCGAGATGAGCGCGCCCATGCAGGCTAAGCTCCTGCACGTACTCCAGGACGGACAGTTTTCTCGCCTCGGCGCGCGCTCCTCTACGCAAGTCGACGTGCGCGTGCTGGCCGCCACCAACATCCATATGGAAGAGGCCATCGCCGATCGACGTTTCCGTGAGGACCTGTACTATCGCCTGAATGCCTTCTCCATCTATGTCCCGCCGCTGCGTGAGCGTCGTGAGGAGATCCCCGCCCTGCTCGAGCAAATGCTGAGACGCGGAGCCATCGAGCTCAACCGGCCGCCGTTCCATCTCTCGAAGGTGTTGCTCGAAGCAGCTCAGGAACACTCCTGGCCAGGAAATCTCCGCGAGCTTCGCAACTTCGTCACCAGGACGCTCGTGCTGCGCGATGAGCCTTCCGCAATCCTCGAGCTCCGCTCAAAGGGTAGATCGCAACGGAGCCACTTCCATACGCATGCCCTCCCAGAGCCGCCGGAGACCGGACACGATGGCATGAAGTCCATCGTGCGGGGCGTGAAGGATAAGGCGGAGATTGGGCTGATTCAGGAAGCGCTTCACGCCTCGGGATGGAACCGCCGGCGCGCTGCGATCAACCTGCATATCAGCTATCGGGCTCTTCTTTACAAGATCCAGCAGTATGGACTCAGCCCCAACGCCGATCGGTTGAGCCTGCGTTCCTGAAGCCCGGCGTTGCTCCAAGAATGCGCAAGGCGCAACCTTTGAAGGTTGCGCCTTGCCATCTTCAACTCGCCGCATTCGTTCCGAAGATTAAGAGGATAGCGCCGGAACGAGCGTCCCTTCGTCCTGCGGCAGCTCATCGTGCTGACCGGCTTGGGCCTCCTGGGCTAACATCGCGGTCCGTTGCCAGGCTATGGTTGCGGCTAAGCCGTCTTCCAGTGGCACCGTGGCTTCGAATCCGAGCAGCCGCTTCGCCTTTTCAATGTCCGGAACGCGCCGGCGCACGTCTTCATATCTCTTGCCGCTGATCTCATCGTAGGGCTGCATCACGACCTGCAACTCTCCCTCAGGCTCAATCAGATCATGAATCCTGTTCGCCAGTTCCAGGATGGTGATCTCCCGGTTGCTGCCGATGTTGATGATCTCTCCACCGATATTCGAGGCCTCGGTCACCATCAGAATGCCGCGGACCGTGTCCTCAACATAGGTGAAGCTGCGCGTCTGCAAACCATCTCCATGAATAGGAATGGTTTGTCCCTGAAGAAACGCGCCGATGAAGACCGATTGCGGACCGCCCCACCAACTGAGGTTCTGTCGTGGACCATACGATCCAAAGATGCGCACGATAGTTGCGTTCAGTCCCCATTCGCCGGCCGCTGCCAGCACCAGGTGTTCGTCGAAGAGCTTGGAGGCGGCATACGCCCACCGTGCCACGGTGGGTGGGCCGAGCACCGAATCGTGTTCTTCAGAAAAGGGCAAGTGCGGGTTCTTGCCATAGACATCCGAGGTCGAAGTGATGACGAACCGCGCGGAGAGCTCCGCCGCGAGCTTCAGGGCATTCATCGTGCCCTCGGAGTTCACCAGCAGCGTATCGAGCGCACCACGGTAGCGAGGAATTTTGAAGGCTGCCAGGTGCACGATCGTATCGACGTTCTTCGCCGCCTCCCGCAGCGCATTGAGATCGCGGACGTCGAGGCTGTGGAAGGTGAAGGCAGCGCTGAGTTGGGCCTGGCTCAGATTGCCTGTATTCCCGTGCGAGAGGTTATCCACGCCGACAACGTCATATCCTCGTGCCAACAGCGCATCGGTCAGATGCGATCCCAGAAATCCGGCCGCGCCGGTTACCAATACTCGTTTCATAGCTTCTCCGCCCCAAATTTCATAATCGCTGCCACGGACGCATGGCCTGCATATCCGTTGCCAAAGCTGGCCAGATTGCGCGGCTTCCCCGGAGTTGCTCCATTACCTGCGTTCAGGCTCGCCACGATCCCGAGAATGCGCTCCACGTCCAGCCCCACAACTCGATTCCAGCCATCATGCACCGTCTCTACCCACTCGGTTTCCTCCCGCAGGGTTAGGCAGGGAACGCCGACAAAGTAAGCTTCCTTTTGAACGCCGCCGGAGTCGGTCAAAATCAGCCGGGCGTCCCGCTCCAGCGTCAGCATCTCGAAGTAGCCGACCGGCGGAATCAGATGAATATGCCGGTGCTGCTGCAGTTCCTGACACACGCACGGGCCTAAACATCGTTCCAGGCGCGGATGCATGGGAACGACGGCATCGAGCGGCAACCGCTTCAGCAATTCGACAAACTCCTTCAGCCGCGCCGGATCATCCGTGTTGCCCGCTCGATGCAACGTCACCAGCGCGAAGCTCTTCGGCCGGACGCCCAGGCGCCTTAACGTTGAATTCTCCAAACGGGCTCCATAGAGATGCACGGCGTCCAGCATCACGTCGCCCACCATGGCGCTCCGGCTGCCGAGCCCTTCGTGCTGCAGATTGTCCATCGCCGTCAAGGTGGGGCAGAGCAGCAGGTCGCCGATATGATCGCTGATGATCCGGTTGATCTCCTCCGGCATGCTGCGGTCGAAGCTGCGCAGGCCAGCCTCAAGGTGAGCGATGGGAATATGCATCTTGGAGGCGGCCAGCGCCCCCGCAAGCGTGGAATTCGTATCCCCATACACCACCATCAGATCGGGCCGCCACGACTCCAGACAAGCCTCGATACTCGCCATCATCGCTGCTGTTTGAATGCCATGCTTGCCGGAGCCGATGCCGAGCGAGACATCCGGCTGGGGAAGCTGAAGCTGCTCAAAAAAGATATCGGAGAGGCCGGCGTCGTGATGCTGACCGGTATGCAGCAGATGATGTTCAATCGGGCTATGGGCGGCGTGGTTGTACTCATCAAAAGCCTTGAGAAGCACAGCTGCCTTGACGAATTGCGGGCGGGCGCCGACGACCGAGAGGATCTTCACTGGTTTTCCAGCAACTGCTCGACGGGAACCGGCCTCAGTCTTCGTGCGGGCGCGCCCAGCACGGTTGTGCGTTCCGGAACATCCCGGGGCACGATCGATCCCGCGGCCACCAGGGCATCTCGTCCGATGGTAAGTCCGGGCAGAATGGTGGCGTTGGCGCCAATGCGTGCGCCCTCGAGCATGGTCACACCCTTGTGATGGAGGAAGCGCTCCTTCGTCCTGCCCAGGAACTGATCGTTGGTGAACGTCACCTCGGGCGCGATGAAGCAGGAATCTCCAATCGAAGAGAGCGCCGTAATGTAGGCGCCGGTTTCGATCTTGCACAGCTTCCCGATCTCCACCTTGTTCTCGACGGCTACGCCGCGACCGATGATGGTCGATCGTCCGATTCGCGTCTGCTCCCGAACGCTCGCCTGATCCGCAATCATCGTCTGGCTTCCGATCTCGGCCCCGCGGTAGATCACCACGAGAGCGCCGATCAGGCAGCCATCCCCAATAGAACAGGGTTCGAGCTCAACCTTGCGCGTAACCGCACTGATGGGCGACCGCATGGGCAGCTTGCCAATCACCGTGTTGTCGTCGATGCGCACGCCCGAGCCGATGCGCGTGTCTGCGTGGATGACAACCCCGTTGCCCAGCGCGCAACCCGGCCCGATGGTGACGTTCGGCCCGAGGACGACGTTCTCGCCGCATTCGAGGTCGTCCGCAATATCCGTACACGTTTGAGTATTCAAGAGCATCTCTTTCCCAATGGACTAGGCTTGCGCCGCGCGTGCGGGTCTCGGCATCGGGCTATCGGAGCCGGGCCGTCCGGGGGATGGCTTCTTCATCGCCAGGCCGGCCGGCATGCCGGCGGGCACAGCACTCGATGCGCTCGGATGGCGGATGACCATGATGGCGTTGGGCCGAAGCGGCGAAGGCGCGGTCATCTGGGGGAAGCTTCCGCGCAGATTCGCTCCGATGCAGCGCGAAAGGAGATACGCGTGCGTCCGGACAGTGCGCAATAACCGCATCTTGCTGCAGCCGGCGATCCGCTTGGTCAGCGTCGCCGGGACCTCACTCACTCGATAGCCCTGGGCGGCGGCGCTCAGCAGAATCTCCACCGCGGAGACGAATCCGTCGCTTGGAAATTCCAGAGACCTGACGATCGAACCCCGGTACGCGCGAAAGATGCTGGTGTAGGTGTGAAGCTTGAGCGGACTGACTGCGCGATAGAGCCGCGAACACTGGAGACTCAGCAGCAACCGCCACCGCTGTACGCCCTCGACCGCGCCTTTCGGATGATACGGCGATGCAACCACCACGTCCGCTTCATCGCGTGCGATCGGTTCCAGCAGTCTCTGCAACTCGGCTGGAGAATAGCTGCAATCGGCATCGATGGTGCAGATGATCTCGGCGTTCACATGCGCAAACCCGGTTCGAAACGCCGCGCCGACACCCAGATTCCGCACGTGCGAGAGCACCGTACACTTCGACGCAGAAGGCGCAACCGAGCGGGCCAGCAGCGGGGTTGCATCGGTGCTGCCATCGTCCACGATGCAATATTCCACCT